>JAJTDO010000003.1 GCA_021300475.1 Burkholderiales bacterium
GGAATTTGCAAGAAACTGATTGTATTTTACCCGGTTTCTTGCAAATCCTAATTGCCGAAATCGCCGTTAGATCAAGTGCTCATGCGGGTTTTGCGGGTATTTCCGGATCGACTTTTTAGTTGGTTGGGTGAACTGCGCGGTGGCATATTTTTTGTTCTTTCTTGGCTGGGTTCGGCCTGAAATACTGAACAGTGAAGCTAAAAATACAGACTCTACAATTAAAAATTGGCCAAGTATTACTGCAACGCTTGGCCAACCATTTCCAAAAACAACAAATTTTAGATGTCTACGTTCGAAGCCAACAACGCATTCGATTCAATAAACGCACGGCGCGGTTCAACATCATCGCCCATCAAAGTTGAAAATATCTGGTCAGCTGCAATCGCATCTTCGATTTGTACACGCAGCAAACGCCTCACAGTCGGGTCCATGGTGGTTTCCCATAGCTGGGATGGGTTCATCTCTCCCAAGCCCTTGTAGCGCTGTTTGCTAACGCTGTGCTCTGCCTGACCCAACAACCAGGTCATGGCTTCCCTGAATGACGCCACAGAAGCGCTTTTCGCTTTTTCACCTTCACCGCGGACGATCTGAGCGCCTTCGCCAATCAAACCTTTGAAAGTATCTGCGGCACGGTGCAAGATCGGATAGTCAGCGCCGTGTACGAAATCACCGTCGACCATCCCCACCTTCACGTTGCCATGGTGGTTTCTATGAATCATCACCTGGTGCTTGTCCAGTCGCTCATCAAATTTGGCGAAAATATTCAGCTCAGACGTACCGACAGCATTTCTCAACAACATCGCTGAATTCTCTGCACTTGCGGCATCGTCGAAATTCAGTTCAACGCCTTCCACAATGGCTTGAAGCACGGTGTGATCAATAACACGGGACAAACGCTGAACCACTGCATCAGCCAACGCAAACTGAGTTGCCAATTCGTTCAACGCATCACCGGAAATTGGTTCTGCCGCTTCACGGGCAATCAATTTGGCATCTTTCAGCGCCAATTTCAGCATGTACTCAGTTTCTTCAAAATGATCTTTCAGATACCGCTCTTCTTTACCATGCTTGATTTTAAACAAGGGTGGCTGTGCAATGTAAATATAACCACGCTCAATTAGCTGAGGCATCTGTCTGTAAAGCAAGGTCAACAACAATGTACGAATGTGTGCACCATCAACGTCCGCGTCGGTCATAATAATAATGCGGTGATAACGAAGTTTTTCAACGTTGAAATCATCAGTACCTATGCCTGTACCCAATGCCGTAATCAAGGTTGTAATTTGTTCGGAAGCCAGTAACTTGTCAAAACGCGCTTTCTCAACATTCAACACTTTTCCGCGCAATGGCAAGATCGCCTGAAACTTTCTGTCCCGCCCCTGCTTGGCGGAACCGCCCGCAGAATCGCCCTCAACAATGTACAGTTCGCATTTACTCGGATCCCGTTCCTGACAGTCCGCCAATTTTCCGGGCAAACCAATACCATCAAGAACGCCTTTACGACGGGTCATTTCGCGGGCTTTTCTTGCCGCTTCCCTAGCCCTGGCGGCTTCTACAATTTTTCCGCAAATGGACTTTGCATCAATCGGACGTTCTTGCAGGAAGGTTTCAAGCAGTTTCGAAACCACTTCCTCAACTGCGGGCCTGACTTCCGAACTGACAAGCTTGTCTTTTGTCTGTGAACTGAATTTAGGCTCAGGCACCTTCACGGATAAAACGCAGGTTAAGCCTTCGCGCATATCGTCACCGGTGGTTTCTACCTTCGCCTTTTTTGAAAACTCATGCTCATCAATGTATTTATTAATAATCCGGGTCATTGCCGCCCGTAAACCGGTCAGGTGTGATCCCCCATCGCGCTGTGGAATGTTATTGGTAAAACACAGCACATTTTCATTGTAGGAATCGTTCCACTGCATGGCAACTTCAACACCAATAGGCACATCACCCACAGTGGAATCACCCGTCAGTACAACCACATTTGGATGCAAAACAGTTTTGGTGCGATTAATATATTCAACAAAGCCTTTAACGCCGCCAGAAAATGCAAAGTCCTCTTCCTTGTTTTGACGCTGATCAACCAACTTGATTTTTACGCCGTCATTTAAGAAAGAAAGTTCACGCAAACGCTTTGACAAAATTTCGTAATGAAACTCCACCAGATTAAAAATACTTTTGTCCGCCAGGAAATGGACCTCTGTACCGCGCTTGTCGGTCTGACCAATTACTTTCAGAGGCTCAACCCGGGCACCCTGCCTGAATTCCATGTGATGAACCTGACCATTACGGCGTACGGTTAGCCTGAGCCATTCCGACAAGGCATTAACGCAAGACACACCCACGCCATGCAAACCACCTGAAACCTTGTAACTGTTCTGATCAAACTTGCCACCAGCGTGCAATTCAGTCAAAACGATTTCAGCCGCAGATCTTGAAAACTCGTCGTCTTTGTGAATATCCGTGGGAATGCCGCGACCGTTGTCCATTACTGAAATGGAATTGTCCGTGTGTATGGTGACGATAATTTCATCACAGTGACCCGCCAATGATTCATCAATTGCGTTGTCCACCACCTCAAACACCATGTGATGCAAACCAGTGCCATCGCTGGTGTCACCAATGTACATCCCGGGACGCTTGCGAACAGCCTCAAGACCCTTAAGCATCTTGATGGAGTCAGCGCCATAACTGGCGTCAGGTGAAGTACCCTCTTCTTTAATTTCTGTAGTCATTGTCTTTTTCTAATATGTTTCAACCAAACAAAATATGTTGACTTCAAATTCTCATCGGCATCACAACATATTTAAAATCTTCGCTGTCTGCTTTCATTATCAGCGCACTGCTATTACCATCCTGCAACAGCAACCTGACTTTCTCTGTTTTCAGATTGTTCAAAACATCCTGCAGATATGTAACGTTAAAGCCTATGTCAATTGATTCGCCTACATAATCAATTTCAATTTCATCGTGGGCTTCTTCTTGATCTGAATTCGAAGCAACCACCGTCATCACACCATTGGAAACCACGCAGCGAACACCCCTGAATTTATCCGAAGTCAGAATCGATGCCCTTTGCAAAGATCGCAACAACAATTCCCGTTCAACAGTCACCACGTTTTGATGGTTTTTTGGAATCACGCGGTGATAATCAGGAAACTTCCCTTCCACCAACTTGGAAATCAGCTTGATTTCTGAGAAGGCAAACCTGGCTTGATTGCTGGCCAACTCGATACTTACAGGATCGTCGCTCTCATTGAGAAGTCGCAACAATTCCAAAACAGTTTTGCGCGGAACAATCACATTCTGACTGCTCATACCAGGCTTCACCTCGGTTTGCACTGACGCATAAGCCAGCCTGTGTCCGTCTGTCGCCACTGCCGACACTTGGCCGGCATCAATTACCAACAACACGCCATTCAAATAATACCGAAGGTCTTGTTGAGCCATGGCTACATACACCATCGACAGCAGGTGCTTTAGCAGCCCTTGAGTCAAACCGACACTGACCAACCACTCTGTTGGCTCTTGCACCATCGGAAAATCTTCCGCGGGCAATGTTTGCAATGAAAATCGGCTTTTTCCTGCAGCCACTGAAATCTTCTTGCCGTCTAATTTCAAACCTACATCAGGTCCGTCTGGCAAAGACTTCAAAATATCCAGCAACTTTCTTGCACCCACGGTCGTTGCGACCACGTCTTCGCCGATTCCCATGTCACCTTCTGTTGAAATCTGCATTTCCACATCGGTTGAAATCAGTTCCACAGTCTGTGCATTTTTCCTGATGAGCACGTTGGCCAATACCGGGAGTGTGTTTCTCCGTTCCACGATATTGCTGACAACCTGCAGCTTGCGCATCAAGGCATCTCGCGAACTGAAGATTAGTTGCATTTATATATATCCTCTTAAGAATAGTTAATAGAGTGTACCTGAATCTGTGGATAAGTTTTTAAACTCAATAAATTCAGATACTTAGGTTCTTTTAAAAGCTGTGGATAACCAATATTTTTCAATGTGGATAACTGGGATAACTTTTTCCCGCTTTCTGAGGTTCTTTTTTTTCTGTGGATAACCTAGACACTTGTTCTTGGGTTATCTTGGGTTATCCACAATTTTAAAAGAACCCCAAACGGCTGCCTAGCCCTTCAATGTTTGCTCCAAAACATGCAGTGCATGGTTGAGTTCAGCAATTTGGCTGCGCTGTTCATTGATTTTTCCGACTGCATGCAAAACTGTCGTGTGGTCCCTGCCACCAAACAGTTCTCCGATTTCGACATAACTTTTTTCCGTCATTTCTTTTGCCAGATACATCGCAACCTGTCTGGGCAAAACGATGTTGGCAGGGCGACGTTTCGAATACATATCTGCAACCTTGATCTTGTAATAATCAGCCACGGTCTTCTGGATGGCCTCTACAGACACCTGCCCGTGGTGAATTGAAATCATGTCTCTGAGCGCGTCGCGTGCCAGGTCAAGGGTAATCGTGCGATTGTGAAAGGAAGCGAAGGCACAGATCCGTCGCAGCGCCCCTTCCAGTTCCCGAATATTTGAACGCATGTGTTTGGCAACAAAAAAGGCGACGTCTTCTGTCAATCCTATGTTCTGCTGTTCTGCTTTTTTCATCAGAATGGCCACACGCATTTCCAGCTCTGGGGGTTCAATGGCAACCGTCAAACCGCTGTTGAACCGTGATATCAACCGGTCATCCATTCCTTGGATGTCTTTAGGGTAGGTGTCACTGGTGATGATGATTTGTTTGCGACCAGCAATCAGTTGCTCAAAGGCGTAGAAAAACTCTTCCTGTGTCCGGTTTTTGCCTGCAAAAAATTGAATATCATCAATCAACAACAAATCAAGCGAGTAGTAATACCGCTTGAATTCGTCAAATGCTTTTTTCTGGTAGGCCTTCACAACATCGCTGACATATTGTTCAGCATGGATGTAGCGAATCAGGGCGTTGGGTTTGCGTAGAGACAAGTGATTGCCTATGGCGTGGATCAAGTGTGTTTTACCCAAGCCCACTCCGCCGTACAAAAACAACGGGTTATAAGACTGGCCCGGGTTTGCTGCCACCTGTTCGGCAGCGGCGCGCGCCAGTTGGTTGGCCTTGCCTGAAACAAAGTTGTCAAAGGACAATTCCGTGTTTAACCGCGATTTGTCATGTTGAACTTCGATTATTGCCGGAGCATTCACTTTTTCCGGCGCGTCGGAACTTCTGCGGCCCTGGTCAGGGCTTTCAGCCGTTCTGGCCTGCTCAGCCGGCTTTGCAGGCTCATCTTTCTGGTTATTCCTGGAAATGATTTCCCATTTAACAGTCGTACCTGAATTTATCTGCTCGGACACAATTTCAGCGATCCGTTTCGCATAATTGCTGACAACCCAGTCCAGCTTAAAGCGGTTTTGCGCACCGATGCGCATCACTTTTTTTTCGTCGTCAATGGCGATCGCTTGTAAAGGCTTGATCCATAAGGTAAATAATTTTTCTGGAAGCTCTTTTGAAAGCACCTCGGTACATTGGGACCAGTATTGTTCAATCACGGCGGGCTTGGCTCATTAAAGGGGGAAAAGCGGAGGGTGGGACACAAATAAGCATCATTGTAACCAATCGGTTCATTCTACACTGCGCTCGGTGGGTCAGACCTACGAATTTTTTACGCCCTAACGCTGGTCACAATCGTTATTTAATCGTATAATCTAAGGTTCCCCCGCATTTATTTAAGTGAAAGTAAAAGAGAGGCCATCATGAAGCGCACCTATCAGCCTTCCAAAGTACGTCGTCAACGAACCCACGGATTCCTCGTTCGCATGAAAACCCGTGGTGGGCGTTCAGTCATTCGCGCCAGACGCGCCAAGGGCCGCGTTCGTTTAGCAGTCTGAGTTTTTTAGCAAATCATTTGACCCGAATCCCCCGAACTGAGTCTTTCACCAAGCTTCTTGCAACCCGGCCACTCAACAGAACCCGCCGTCTTCAACGCTTTGTGGTTCCAAATCAAGGGCTGGGAAGTCGTTTAGCTGTTCTCATACCAAAAAGGTATGCCAAAAGAGCAGTCGATCGTCATCTCCTGAAGCGCTTGGCTCGGGTCGCCCACTCAAAATGGGCAGGTCAAGCCAACGAAGATACCTTGGTGAGGTTGGTTTTTCCCGTCAAACACGTCGGTGAAAAAGACAGATTGCAATGGTGGACAGAACTTCAGGCACTTTTCAACCCGCCTTCAAAAAAACTGTGAAGGCCCTTATCCGAGCCTATCAGTTGGGTATCAGTCCGCTGATGCTTCCGCACTGCCGTTTTTTGCCGACTTGTTCGGATTTTTCGCTCACAGCGATTGAAAAACACGGTGTTTTCAAAGGTGGTCTTTTGTCAGTGGGACGCATTTGCCGGTGTCACCCCTGGGGTGGCAGTGGTTACGACCCTGTTCCCGAAATCCTATCAAACCGCTCTTAGTTAAGGAAAACCGATGGAAACGCGTCGGATGATTTTGTGGATGATCTTTTCGGTCTCCTTGTTCATGCTTTGGGACAATTACCAACGGTCAATCGGTAACCCGACACTGTTTGGCATGACCACCGGCAGTTCTCAAGATGCTTCCGCTCAAAAGAAAGCGTCAGCCCCAGGCAACGAATTGCCAAGTGCTGCTTCGCCTGCATCGACGTTGCCAGGCGCTGAGTCTTCACAACCTCTTCCTGTTGAACTTGCAACCAAACGGTTTGAAGTCACAACAGATGTCATGCGGGTCCAAATTGACACTTTGGGCGGCCAAATTACACAAGTAGAGTTGTTGAATCATCCAGCGGTGGAAAAAGCCAGCGAGCCCATCAAGCTTCTCGAGTCAGGTAAAGCCCGTACTTATGTAGCCCAGTCGGGTCTGGTCGGAGTACCTGGTGCGCCCAACCACAAAACCCCTTACCGTCTGGTTTCAGAACAAAACACCTTGAAGGATGGTGAAAGCCAGCTTCAAATTGTGCTTGAGTCAGAAGCCGGCGGTGTAAGAAATCAGCTGAAATACACGTTTAAGCGCGCTCATTACGACATTGAAATCAGCCACAAGGTTGCCAATGCCGCCGAGGTCCCGGTCAGCCCGTCTATTTATGTACAACTGACGCGCGACGACACTGCGCCTGAAGGTGAATCGAAGTTTTACAGCACCTTTACCGGCCCCGCCGTATATTCCGAAGAAGGAAAATATCAAAAAATTGATTTCCCTTCGATCGCTAAAAACTCTGCAACTTTCGTAAAAAATGCCGATAACGGCTGGCTAGCGATGGTTCAGCATTACTTTGTGTCGGCCATCATTCCGCCTGCCAATGTCACGCGCGAAAATTATGTTCGCAAGCTTGACGGAAACCTATATTCAATCGGTTACGTAAGCAGCTTGGGTGTGGTTGCTCCCGGTGCATCGGCTCAACAGAGCGCCATTCTTTACTTGGGGCCTCAAAGTCAGCGGGTTCTTGAAAACATGGCTCCCGGCCTTGAACTTGTCAGAGACTATGGCTGGCTCACCATCATTGCCAAGCCACTTTTCTGGTTGTTGGAGAATCTTTTCGCCTTGGTGAAAAACTGGGGTTGGGCGATTGTTCTGCTCACTGTCATTGTAAAACTCTTGTTCTTTCCGCTGTCCGCTGCAAGTTACAAGTCCATGGCAAAAATGCGCACGCTGACCCCCAGGCTGACCCGTTTGCGAGAGCAATATGGCGATGACAGGGCACGGTTAAACCAAGCCATGATGGAGCTGTACAAAACCGAAAAAATTAATCCCATCGGCGGATGCCTGCCAGTCGTTATTCAAATCCCGGTTTTTCTGGCCTTGTATTGGGTATTGCTGGCCAGCGTTGAAATGCGTAATGCGCCTTGGCTGGGGTGGATTCAAGATCTGGCAACGCCTGATCCCTATTTTATTTTGCCAGTCATTATGGCGGTGTCCATGTTTGTGCAAACCAAACTGAACCCTACGCCTCCTGACCCCGTGCAGGCAAAAGTCATGTTGTTCATGCCCATTATTTTTTCGGTCATGTTCTTGTTCTTCCCTTCGGGCCTTGTGCTTTACTGGGTTGTAAATAATATTCTTTCCATTACGCAACAGTGGTACATCACTCGCGCGTTTGATACGTCCGGCAATAAAGCCTGACATTTGGCAGAAGGTGGCAACATGATCGTAGACCCGATAGTTGCCATCGCCACTGCGCCTGGGCGCGGTGGCGTAGGTGTGATTCGCATCAGCCTCCCCGATGCGTCTTTAAAACAAGCTGAGCAACTGTCTGATTTCCTGTTCGCCCTCTTCAATAAAATCCCGGCGCCGCGCATAGCCAGCGTCGCTGGTCTGCGAAATTCAAAGCATGAAATCATTGACGAAGGTCTGCTGCTTTACTTTAATGCGCCAAAATCTTATACCGGCGAACATGTCATTGAATTCCAAGGCCACGGCGGACCGGCGGTTTTAAAAGCCTGTCTCGATGAAATATTAAAGGCCGGGGCGCCTTTGAATCTGCGTCATGCGCAACCTGGTGAATTTACCCAACGTGCATTTTTAAACGATAAGCTCGATCTAGCCCAGGCAGAAGCGGTGGCTGACTTGATCGACGCAGGAACAGTGAAGGCGGCCAAGGCTGCGATGGCGTCGTTGAAAGGTGTGTTTTCACGGTTGGTCAATCAACTCGCTGATGAATTGGTACACCTGCGATTGCTCGTGGAAGCCACACTTGATTTTCCAGAAGAAGAAATTGATTTTCTCGAAAAAGCAGGTGCCAGACAGGCCCTGCAACAATGCCTTGTCACCACAAAAAAGTTGTTGCAAGAAGGGCGCGATTCACTAAAGCTGTCTCAGGGTCTGACCGTCGTTCTTGCAGGTAAGCCCAACGTTGGGAAATCAAGTTTACTAAATGCATTGGCTGGTGAAGAGCGAGTCATTGTGACGCCCATCGCTGGAACAACACGCGACAGTATTCACCACAATCTGGTTTTTGATGGCATCCCTTTACATTTGGTGGATACCGCCGGCCTGAGAGAGACCTCAGACATTGTCGAGCAAATCGGTATTCAGCGAACCCGGTATGAAATTGAGCATGCAGACATCGTATTGCATCTGCTCGATGATTTGCATGACCTCCAATCGGCGGCGCTGCCGCTTGATATTCATTGCGATGCCCCAGTGGTCAAGGTGCTCAATAAAATAGATTTGCCTGAAAATCAGGGGGCGATGCCGTCAGTCCATTCAGACCTTCCTGTTGTACGCATCTCCGCACTGAAGGGGCTCGGGCTTGCAAGTCTCAAGAGCGCAGTGCTTGATTTGAGTGGGCTTAACCCTAACCACGACTTCTCATTTCTCGCCAGAGAAAGGCACCTTGTGGCATTGTCTGCGTGTATGTCACATCTTGAGTTGGCTGCGCTGCATGCCGCTCAAACGGACAAAGTACTCGATTTATTTGCAGAAGAGCTGCGCTTGGCGCATGATGCTTTGGGCGAAATCACCGGCCGTGTTTTGCCTGATGATTTGCTGGGTTTGATATTTTCAAGGTTCTGTATCGGAAAATAATGTTTCGCTCGGACAACACTTCCTTGTCACCGTTTTCTCTGACTGAAGTATCAGCGCTGCAATGGTTGCGCTGGTTGGAAGCCTTGTCATCTGCCGATCCAGAACTGGCAAGAGCCTTGCGATTTCTTGAGGCCATTGTTCAGCAAACCCAAACCGAGGGCTTGAAGAAAAGCGTTCAAGCCTACATTGGCGCCAACAAATGCCCGTCTGCAGCAGGCTGCCAACGCTTGCATTTCAGAACAACCCTGATCAGCGCGCTAACCACCGACTCCGCACTTCAAGAATCCCTGAGAATTTGGTTGTCGGTATACGCTTTGGAAAAACTGTTACCCGCCTGTGACGGCGCTGAAGACAGAACAGGTGCATTGCGAACCTCTGTTCGAGATTTGGTGCAGAAGGTTTTGCAATTTTTGCACACAGTCGATTGGCCGGTTGAGCAGCGTGTTGAATTGATTTTCAGCTTGAGTCTTGTGGATCAATGCACACTGGTTGAGCCCGTTTGGTGGTGGAATGCCTTGCTGCGTCTTGACCGTGAACATGCGATCCTTCTGGCGTCCCACGAAGTTGAAAGCCTGAGTGTTGTGGAGCCTGGGCACGGGCGGACCTGGAAAACCTTGGGCGGCAGATGGATGCGCCTACGATTGAAAAGCTTTCTTGAGCACGCAGGTGAAAACAAGGTGTTGGCCGCACTGCTGTCCAAATCGGCCTTGGATGACTTCGAAGCCGCTCAAGCCGTGAGCCTTCTGCAGTTGGTAGGCCGTGGCCGCGAGGCCTTGCAGCTGGCCGAACGTTGGCATCGAATGGTGCCAGCCAGCCCTGTTCTGGCAGAGGTACTGGTTGAACTTTATTTGCGGGATGGTTGGGAAAAAGAAGCCCTTGAATTGTTGAAGGATCAGTACCGCCGCGATCCCCTCGAAAAATGGGTGACCCTGTTAAAAAAGGCTGCGGGCAAAGACTGGGATATTGTGGCGAAAACGCTTAATATCCCCAGTTAAATTCAGAACAAAGAATCTTGTTGTCTGGAAGTCAGTCTTGAAAATTCCGCTCGCACGCTGATTCTTCTCGGTCCTTCAA
This sequence comes from Burkholderiales bacterium, assembly GCA_021300475.1. Classification (GTDB taxonomy): domain Bacteria; phylum Pseudomonadota; class Gammaproteobacteria; order Burkholderiales; family Burkholderiaceae_B; genus SXZD01. The sequence goes on from JAJTDO010000003.1 coordinate 10,596, forward strand.
AAACCTCAATCGACATGCCAGCTTTAATTTTTCCCACGGTCAGCACTTTTAAGTACCATCCGCAATTGCCTTGTTGAACCATGTGCTTAGAGGCGAATTTATAGCCCATTCGAGCGTTGAATTTAAAGCAGGGTTCGCGGGGTTGGGTGACGGACAACAAAACATCGCCGATTCGTATTTTGTCACCGATAAAAATTTCGTTTTCCAGCAAGCCGCTGCAGGTCAGGTTTTCTCCTAAGCCACCGAATTCAAGTGCTGGTGTTTCGATGTTTTCCTTGCTGCGTTGCTGCCGCCAAAAATCATAATGCTCTTGGGGCATCATGTAAATCGCTTTGTCGATGCCGCCATGCACAGTGGGGTCGGCAACCTCGTCTCCTATCAATCCAAGCGTTCCAGTCTCAACCCAGTTTGGTTCGTTCAGATCACTGATGGCGCTTTTTTTGATGGCCGATACAATTCGACCGACGTTACCGGTGGTTTGTTTCACAAACAAGGGGGCCACTTTGCCCACACTGATGGCGATGAGCTTTAATTCGTTCATTTCAGGCTTTACAAACGTTTATATTTCAGTAACTTGGTGCACTTTTAGCGTACGAACCGACGTGTTTATACGCCAATGTAACCGGCTTGTCATGTTACTATATTGGTCTATATTAAAAATGGCTTAGACCATCATTGGCCCACGAGACGGGTATGTCTGGCAGTCTTGCTTTCTCAAGGCAACTTCTACCCGTTCTGGCGATGCTTTGCAGAATTCTATTGTCCCGGAGGTAACCCTCATGAACGCTGTGCTTTCCAACACAAGCCAGTCAATCCCATCTTTCGTTAAACACCCTGCGTTAATTGCATGGGTTCAGGAAGTGGCCGCTTTAACTCAGCCAGACCAGATTTTTTGGTGTGACGGCACTCAGGAAGAATACGATCTTCTTTGTGCTGCAATGGTGAAGTCTGGAACCTTGCGCCGTTTAAATGACGCCAAGCGACCAAACTCTTATCTGGCGTGGTCTGATCCGTCTGACGTGGCCCGCGTGGAAGACAGAACCTACATTTGCTCTGAAACGCCGGAATTAGCAGGTCCGACAAACAATTGGATTGCGCCGGCCGAAATGCGTGGCACGCTCAATGGCTTGTTTACCGGTTGCATGAAAGGCCGCACCTTGTACGTCGTGCCGTTTTCAATGGGCCCCTTGGGCAGCCCGATTGCGCACATCGGCGTTGAGTTGAGCGATTCTCCGTACGTGGCTGTGAACATGCGCTTGATGACGCGCATGGGTAAAGCGGTTTATGACGTGTTGGGAACAGATGGTGAATATGTTCCTTGCGTTCACACAGTTGGTAAGCCGCTGGCAGCCGGTGAAAAAGACGTATCTTGGCCGTGCAACCCCACAAAATACATTGTTCATTTTCCTGAAACCAGAGAGATCTGGTCATACGGCTCCGGTTACGGCGGCAACGCATTGTTGGGCAAAAAATGCTTTGCCCTGCGTATTGCATCAACTATGGGACGCGATCAAGGTTGGCTGGCCGAACACATGCTGATCCTCGGCGTTACATCCCCTGAGGGCAAGAAACACCACATTGCCGCAGCATTTCCGTCTGCCTGCGGGAAAACTAATTTTGCAATGTTAATTCCTCCAAAGTCTTTTGCGGGTTGGAAAGTCACCACAATTGGTGACGACATAGCCTGGATCAAACCCGGAGCAGATGGCCGCCTTTACGCCATTAACCCGGAAGCGGGATATTTTGGCGTTGCCCCGGGCACCAATGACAAAACCAACTCAAACTGCATGGCCTCGCTCAAAGAGAATGTGCTGTTTACAAACGTTGCACTGACAGACGACGGTGATGTTTGGTGGGAAGGAATGACCAAGGAAGCGCCCGCTCACCTCATCGACTGGACGGGTCAGGACTGGACGCCTGATTGCGGTCGGAAGGCAGCACATCCAAATGCACGCTTCACAGTCGCAGCCGCTCAGAACCCGGTCATTGACGAAAATTGGGACAATCCCGAAGGTGTGGCAATTGACGCTTTCATTTTTGGCGGTCGTAGGTCCACAACCGTGCCCTTGGTAACACAAGCCAGAGACTGGGTTGAGGGCGTGTACATGGCCGCAACCATGGGCTCTGAAACCACTGCTGCCGCCGCTGGCCAGCAAGGCATTGTCAGGCGCGATCCGTTCGCAATGTTGCCGTTTTGTGGTTACAACATGTCAGACTATTTCAATCATTGGCTGGAATTGGGCAAGAAGTTGTCTGCTTCGTCGGCCAAGTTGCCAGGTATTTTCTGTGTGAATTGGTTCAGAACAGACGAAAACGGCAAGTTTGTGTGGCCTGGTTTCGGGGAAAACATGCGCGTCTTGAAGTGGATGCTGGAGCGTATTGAAGGCAAGGCCAGCGGTGTTGATCATGTGTTTGGGACCTCTCCTTCTTACGCTGATTTGTCTTGGGATGGGCTTGAGTTTACCCAAGCTCAATTTGATATGATCACATCCATCGACAAATCGGCTTGGATTACAGAGTTCGGTCTGCATGAAGAACTGTTTCAGAAGCTGAGCCACCACCTGCCGGTGCAGTTGAAGGAAACCAAAGCCAAGCTTGAGGGTCGCCTCGCAGCTTGACCTTGATTTCGTGTTTTAAGAATGGGGCGCTTAGGCGCCCTTTTTTTTGCCTTTAAATTCGCTTGACCACAAAGAATGGAAGTTCCTATGGAATTTGACTTTACTGCGTATTTGGTACTGTTTGCTGGTGCCTTCTTTGCAGGCCTTGTAGATTCCATGGCAGGTGGCGGCGGCCTGATACAAATTCCCTCTTTACTTCATGTGTTGGGCGCAAGTTCTTATCCTTTGGTGTTTGGAACCAACAAGCTGTCGTCGATTGTGGGTACAGTCGGTGCCGCGGTTCGCTATGCTAAAGGCTTGAAACTGCCGCTTAATGCCATCGTGCCGGCAAGCTTGGGTGCGCTGGTATTTGCATATCTTGGCTCGCTTGCGGTGACTTATGTCTCTGCGGCCATTCTGACATTGCTTGTTCCGGTATTACTGAGTGGGGTTGCGATATACACTTACCGCAATAAGCGCTTGGGCTTTACACATCAGCCTAAACTGTTTGGCCTCAAGGAACGTGCTTACGCTTTCGGGATGGGAGCGGTTGTGGGTTTTTATGATGGTTTTTTTGGTCCTGGTACAGGGAGTTTTCTGATGCTGGGTTTTGTAACGCTCTTTGGGTTTGATTTTTTGGTCGCGACTGCGAGCGCGAAAATTGTGAATGTCGTCTGTAATGCGGCTTCCTTGGCCTTGTTCTACCCGGCAGGCTTCGTCTTGGTAGGCTTGGGTTTGGGCATGAGCGTCTTCAATCTGTTGGGCTCGACGGTGGGTTCAAGCCTTGCGCTTACACATGGTGCTCCCTTGGTTCGCAGGGTTTTGTTGGTTGTAGTCAGCGCGCTGATCGTTAAGACGGGTATTTCTGCGTACGGTCCTTTTCTTCATGGCTGGTTAATCCGTTAAACTCAAAATCGGCTGTTTATATTTTCAAGCGATGTTTCACGTGAAACATTGGATTCTGAGGAAATATTCCTTCACCCCCATCCTCCAAACGCCTATAATCGCCGCTCTGAGTAAATCTGTTGTTTGGTGAAAAAATGCTGTTTCCTGATCGTTTTGATGTCATTGTAGTGGGTGGTGGGCATGCTGGTACGGAGGCCGCACTCGTCAGTGCAAGAATGGGAAGAAAAACACTCTTGCTAACGCATAACATCGAAACGCTGGGTCAGATGTCTTGCAACCCTTCGATAGGTGGTATCGGCAAGGGCCACTTGGTCAAGGAAGTTGATGCCCTTGGTGGTGCCATGGCATTGGCAACAGATGAGTCTGGTATACAGTTTCGCATCCTCAATAGTTCGAAGGGGCCAGCTGTCAGGGCCACGCGGGCCCAAGCGGACCGTGTGTTGTATCGCCAAGCCATTCGCAAACAGTTGGAAAATCAAGAGAATCTCTGGTTGTTTCAGCAACCGGTGGACGATCTCATGGTTAGAAATGACCGTATCTGTGGCGCTGTCACCCAGATAGGTCTTAAGTTTGAGGCCGACGCAGTTGTTCTCACGGCCGGTACTTTTTTGAATGGCCTGATTCATGTGGGGCTTCAAAATTACGCTGCCGGCAGGGCTGGAGACCCTCCAGCCATTTCATTGGGGCAGCGGCTTAAAGAATTGAGTCTTCCTCAGGGTCGCTTAAAAACCGGGACGCCTCCTCGCATCGACGGCAGATCAATCGATTTTTCTGTAATGCAAGAGCAGCCTGGAGACTTGGATCCGGTTCCGGTTTTTTCGTACCGCGGTTCAGTCGACATGCATCCTCAGCAACTGCCCTGCTGGATCACCCATACAAATCTAAGAACGCATGACATCATTCGTGGTGGTCTGGACAGAAGCCCTATGTACACCGGTGTTATTGAAGGTGTGGGCCCTCGATATTGCCCTTCTATTGAAGACAAAATTCACCGCTTTGCGGACAAAGATTCCCATCAAATTTTTTTGGAGCCCGAGGGCTTAAGCACGCATGAGTTTTACCCCAATGGAGTCTCAACCAGCCTTCCCTTTGATATCCAGCTGGATTTGATTCATTCCATACGTGGACTTGAGAACGCTCACATTTTGCGCCCTGGCTATGCCATTGAATACGATTATTTTGATCCTCGTGGCCTGAAGAGTTCCTTTGAATCCAAGTCCATTGAGGGGCTGTTTTTTGCTGGACAAATCAACGGAACCACAGGCTATGAAGAGGCCGCAGCGCAGGGTCTCTTTGCGGGCATTAATGCAGCCTTGTTTTCACAAGGCAAGCCTGCTTGGTTACCTCGTCGCGACGAAGCCTATTTGGGCGTGTTGATTGATGACCTGGTCACGATGGGTGTTACTGAGCCCTATCGTATGTTTACCAGTCGTGCAGAGTATCGTCTCAGCCTGCGTGAAGACAATGCCGATGCCCGTCTGACAGAGTTCGGACGCGAGTTGGGTTGTGTGGGCGATGCACAGTGGGCTTTGTTCTCTGAGAAAAGAGAATCGGTTGAGCGCGAGACCCAGCGTTTGCGATCAACTTGGGTGAATCCAAGAATGTTTGAGCCAGCCGAGATGTCGCGGGTTTTTGGGCAAGCGCTCGAGCGTGAATACCCATTGTCTGACCTGTTGAAGCGTCCCGACGTCACCTATCATTCGCTTATGAGCCTTCAGAAATCAGACGGTTCGTCTGTGTCTGAAACTTCCTTGGATGGTGTACCAGCGTCTCAGGTTGAGATTGAGGTTAAATACGAAGGTTATGTTGCCAGACAGCGTCAGGAAATTGCCAAGCAGTTGAATCATGAAACAACCCGAATTCCTGATGCCTTGGTATTTGCTGAGGTCAGGGGGCTTAGTAAGGAGGTTATGCAAAAGCTTGATGCAAACCGCCCCGAAACCTTGGGTCAGGCATCCAGAATTTCCGGGGTAACACCTGCTGCAGTTTCTTTGTTGATCGTGCACATTAAAAAACTGAATATGTTGGCAGGTACAAAGGTACAGGCCAAAGAGTCCGCGGCCTAATGATGAGTGCATCACAATTGGATGATGTTTCACGTGAAACATGTAGGGTATCGTTGTTTAGGGGGGCTGAGTCCCTAGGGGTTGCGCTTTCTGCTGAGAATTGCAACCGACTGTTAAACTATTTGGATCTGCTGCTCAAGTGGAATCGCGTTTATAACCTTACCTCTATTCGCAATATACCGGATATGGTCAGCCTTCATTTGTTGGACTCTATGTCTGTATTGCCCGCCCTGGATGTGCTGTCAAAAGACGCTCCAGTACGGTTGCTGGATATCGGTGCTGGCGCGGGCCTTCCGGGTTTGGTGTTGGCTTCTTTGCGACCTGATTGGTCTGTAACGCTGATTGATGCGGTACAAAAAAAAGCCGCTTTCATGACGCAGGCCATTGGTGAACTGGGGCTTAAAAATTGCCGTGCCGTACATGGCAGAGTTGAACAGCACACCAATACTCAAAAATACAATCTTATTGTTTCCCGGGCATTTTCTGATATTTCTCTTTTTGCGAGATTGGCTTCTGATCAACTGGAAGCTGATGGTTTTTTGTGCGCTATGCGGGGAAAAATCGATGCGAATTTGACCATGCCTACGGGCTGGGAAGAACATTTGTTTTCCAAGTTGGTAATTCCAGATGTCAGTGCTGAACGACATCTGATTGTTTTGAGATCTTTGAAAGGTTAGCCTGCGCATGGCCAAGATATTTTGTGTCGCAAATCAAAAAGGGGGCGTGGGTAAAACTACAACCACCGTCAATCTGGCCGCAGGTTTGGCAGATAAGGGGCAGCGGGTTTTGTTGGTCGACCTTGATCCGCAAGGCAATGCCACCATGGGTTCGGGGGTGGACAAGAGAGATCTTGAGATGTCCGTGTATGAAGTCCTGATTGATCAAGCACCGGTTTCAGAGGTCATTTGCAGGGGCGTGGGTGTTTCCTACGACGTGCTTCCAACGAATCGTGACTTGGCCGGTGCAGAGATTGAACTCGTTGATTCCGAGGGACGTGAAACGCGTCTTTCAAAGGCGTTGGCCCCAGTGTTGGATCAATACGATTTTATTTTGATCGATTGCCCGCCCTCTTTATCGCTGCTGACGCTGAATGGTTTGTGCTGTGCCCACGGCGTGATTATTCCCATGCAGTGTGAATATTACGCATTGGAAGGCCTCAGTGATCTGGTCAATAGCATCAAGCAGGTCTGCGCGAATTTGAACGCAAACTTGTCCATTATCGGTTTGCTGCGGGTGATGTTTGACCCCCGTATAACGCTTTCCAATCAGGTATCTGCCCAGTTGGAGGCTCATTTCGGCAGCAAGGTGTTTAAAACGGTTATACCGCGCAATGTAAGGCTCGCAGAGGCGCCCAGCTACGGTTTGCCCGGAGTTGTCTTTGATCGTTCCAGCAAGGGCGCCCAGGCGTACATATCCTTTGCAGAAGAGATGATTGCTCGCGTCAAGTGATGTGCCGCGGCCAAAAAATACAAGGAGGGCATAATGAGTGCCATAAAAAAAAGTAAGGGTTTAGGCAGGGGGCTTGAGGCTTTGCTGGGTCCAACTGTAAAAGATGAGCCCGCCGAGGGTGGCGAAATGGTCCAGCAAATGCCGGTAAAGCTGGTGCAGGCTGGGAAATACCAGCCTAGAAGCCGTATGGATGAATCTGCATTGGCTGAGTTGGCGGACTCAATTCGCAGCCAGGGGGTGATGCAGCCCATACTCGTTCGCTCCATTGCTGCGAATAAGTATGAAATTATTGCCGGTGAGCGCCGTTTTCGTGCTTCCCAACTTGCGGGTCTGACCGAGGTTCCCGTCATTGTCAGGAAGGTGGCCGATGAAGCCGCACTGGTCATGGCGTTGATTGAAAACATACAGCGCGAAGATTTGAATCCGCTTGAAGAAGCGCAAGGCCTGTCCCGTTTGATCAAGGAGTTTGGCCTGACACATGAACAGGCTGCCTCTGCGGTTGGTAAGTCGCGCAGTGCGACTTCCAATTTACTGCGACTTTTGGCGCTTGCTCCGCCGGTCCAAACAATGCTTCTCGCCGGTGACCTCGAAATGGGTCATGCGCGTGCATTGCTTGCGTTGGTTGCTGGTGATCAGGTGGGTGCCGCCCACGAGGTCATTAACCGACGCTTGAGCGTAAGGGACACGGAGCGTCTTGTGGCACTTCGCTTGACCCAGGCAGAAAAAACAAGGCCCAGAGCGCAGGTAACCTCTGTTGATATTACTCGCTTGCAAGACCGTCTGGCAGACTGGATGGCCGCTGCGGTGCATTTAAAAAGCAACTCAAAAGGTGCGGGTCAGATCACCGTGAAATTTGGCTCTCTTGATGAGTTGGACGGCATCCTGGCCAAATGGCGATTTTCCGACGAAGAAGAGTAAGCGCTTTTTGTAGATGCTTTCCTCTGATTCATGTTGTGAGTTAGTTTGACGAAAAAGGGCTAAAACGCTACAATCGTCGGGTTTGCCAGAAATGAACTTTGCGCGCATTCCCACAAATAGGGAGTTTTTAAGAGTTGCAGAGATCCTTATCAAGCTCAATATTTTTAGGTTCGAGTTTTTAACTTCGGGCTTTTAAAAAAGACAGTTGAAGTAAATGTTTCAATGTTGTGAGCTAATAAAAAAATAGGTGCTTTTAAAAAGGGTCTGCAAAAAATTCGCAATCGAGTTAAGTTTGCGATTTGATTCTCTGATATATGTGGAAAATAGTTGCTTTTCAGTGGTTGGTCGGTTCGGTTGTTAGCATTGGTTTGATGTGGGTTTCACCTGCTCATGCACTGTCTGCGTTGTGCGGTGTTTTATCGGTGGCCCTTCCCAGTTCAATGTTCGCCCTACGATTGTCGCTAGGTAATGCAACCCCGATTGCCGGGGTGGGTACATTTCTGGTTGGTGAATTCTTGAAGATTGTTGCAACACTTGCATTGCTCGCCTTTTGTGCGAAGATCTATCCGGGGCTCGTCTGGTGGTCGATGTTGATTGCCGTGATTGCAACAATTAAGAGCTACTTTTTAACATTCCTTCTGAAATAGCACATGTCTACAGCCGCAGAACAAACGAGTGGCCCAACGCCCTCAAGCTACATTCAGCACCACCTGACTCATTTTCAATCTGAGCATCAGCACAGCATCGTCGATTTTTCAATTATCAATTACGACACGGTGTTCTATTCGCTGCTCGCAGGTATTGCTGCCGTTATGTTTTTAAGGTTTGCCGCCGTTCGCGCCACATCCGGAGTGCCTGGTCGTTTCCAGTCGCTAGTTGAGATGTTGGTTGAAATGGTTGAGGAGCAGTCAAAAGCAATCGTCCATGGCGACCGCTCTTTTATCGCTCCCTTGGCGCTCACGGTGTTTATGTGGGTCGCGTTCATGAATGCGCTCGATTTACTGCCCCTTGACCTGGTTCCCAGTATCTGGGAGCGAATTGCCCCCATGGTTGGTGTCGATCCATCTCATGCTTACATGCGGATTGTTCCTTCGGCCGACTTGAACGGTACCATGGGCATTGCCTTGGGTGTTCTTATTCTTATGTTGTACTACAACCTGAAGATCAAAGGTCTGGGCGGTTTTGTACATGAGTTGTTTTGTGCGCCCTTCGGTTCTAACCCGTTGCTTTGGGCTCCTAACTTTATTTTGAACTTGATTGAGTTTGCAGCGAAAACAGTTTCTTTGGGCATGCGACTTTTCGGCAACATGTACGCTGGCGAGTTGGTGTTCATGCTGATCGCTCTGCTGGGTTCTGCCGCTGCGCTGACCGGTGGGGGTGCTCTGGCGTTCGTGGGGCATGTTCTGGCTGGTTCTGTGTGGGCAATATTCCACATTCTGATTGTTTTGCTTCAGGCCTTCATTTTCATGATGCTCACTTTGATCTACATTGGTCAGGCGCACCAGGGTCACTGATTGCTCACAGCTTTTCGGGGGTGGGCTGCCCTCTAAACGGCCCTAACTCAACAGTTTTTGTTTTTGGCTTTTCACTTTTAAATCTTGGACTTTTAAATTAAAGGAGTTTTCATGACTAACGTAGCTCTCGTTGCTCTGGCTTGTGGCCTGATCATTGGTTTGGGTGCCATCGGCGCCTGTATCGGTATTGCCATCATGGGTGGTAAGTACCTTGAGGCATCTGCTCGCCAGCCTGAGTTGATGAATGAATTGCAGACTAAAATGTTCGTTTTGGCCGGTCTGATCGACGCAGCGTTCCTGATTGGTGTTGGTATTGCAATGATGTTCGCTTTCGCGAATCCCTTTGTAGGCTGATTCGTCAAATTATTCCTTCGTTTGACTCACGCGCAGCCAGTTCAAGTTGCGCGTTTTAAAGGGAAAACACCGTGAATCTGAACGCAACGCTGTTCGCACAGCTCGTGGTGTTCTTCATTCTGGCGCTGTTCACAATGAAATTTGTGTGGCCGCCCATGATGAAAGCACTGGACGATCGTGCAAAGAAAATTGCCGATGGTTTGGCCGCCGCAGAGCGGGGTAAGCAATCACTTGCAGAGGCGAATTCTCGCGTCGAGCAAGAGCTGGCAAAAACCCGTTCTGAAACTCAGCAACGCATCACAGATGCTGAGAAACGTGCAGCTCAAATTGTTGAAGAAGCAAAGCAACAAGCCGAAGCAGAGCGCAAGCGTATTCTTGTGCAAGCTGAAGCTGAAGCCGCGCAGGAAGCGCAGCGTGCCCGTGAGCAATTGCGTGGTCAGTTGGCGGGTCTGGTTGTTGCAGGCGCCGAGCAAATCCTCAAAAAGGAAATTAATGCTCAGGCACACGCAGACCTGCTCGGTCAATTGAAAGCGCAGTTGTAATTGGCTGACGCAAAAAGGACATCAACATGGTCGAACTAGCCACAACCGCCCGCCCCTACGCAGACGCAGCATTTGATGTTGCATTGAAGCAGGGTTTGGACCAGTGGACGCAATGGTTGAGAAGTTGGGCAACGATTGCAGGCCATCCTGACATCACTTTGCTGGTAAACGATCCAAAGCTTTCCGATGCCACGGTATTGGATGTCTTTGTGCAACTCACAAGCACTCCTGAAGTGTCTGAGGCGCGCAATTTCCTCAAAGCATTGGTCGAAAATGGTCGTCTTCTGGCTTTGCCGGAAATCGAACGCCAGTTTCTTGAGTTGAAGAACGTTCATGACGGCGTCGCAGATGCCTTGATTGAAACAGCCTTCGCTATGGATGATTCTGCTGTTGCCGAGCTGCTTCCCATCCTTGAAAAACGATTTAACCGCCGGTTGAAAGCCGTCGTTCGCATCAACAGCGATCTTATCGGTGGCGTTCGCGTCACAGTCGGAGATCAATGTTTCGATACGTCTGTCCGCGGTCGTCTTGAAGCGATGAAAGCAGCCATTGTTGCCTGATCTTCGGGCCTGAATTAAATTTGGAGAAATCATTATGCAGATTAATCCCTCTGAGATCAGTGAACTGATCAAGAGTCGGATCGAAGGCCTGGGATCATCAGCCAACGTCCGTACACAAGGAACGGTAATTTCCGTGAGCGACGGTATTTGTCGCGTTCACGGGCTTTCCGATGTTATGCAAGGTGAGATGCTGGAGTTCCCCGGCAACACCTTCGGTCTCGCTTTGAACCTTGAGCGCGATTCTGTTGGTTCCGTGATTTTGGGTGAGTACGAGCACATCTCTGAAGGTGATGTGGTCAAGTGTACCGGCCGAATTCTGGAAGTACCTATTGGCCCCGAGTTGATCGGCCGTGTGGTAAACGCATTGGGCGAGCCTATCGACGGCAAGGGCCCGATCGGACACAAGCAAACCGACGTGATTGAAAAAGTTGCGCCGGGCGTTATTTGGCGCAAGTCAGTGTCTCAGCCAGTGCAAACCGGCTTGAAGGCGATTGACGCCATGGTGCCAGTGGGCCGTGGGCAGCGAGAGCTGATCATCGGTGACCGTCAGACTGGTAAAACAGCCGTGGCAGTCGATGCGATCATTAATCAGAAGGGCAAAGACCTCTTTTGTATTTATGTCGCTATCGGTCAAAAAGCATCTTCCATTCAAAACGTGGTTCGCAAGCTTGAAGAAACTGGCGCAATGGCCTACACCATCGTGGTGGCGGCTTCTGCCTCTGAATCAGCGGCCATGCAATACTTGGCGCCGTATTCCGGTTGCACCATGGGTGAGTACTTCCGCGACCGTGGTCAAGATGCACTGATTATTTATGACGACTTGACCAAGCAGGCTTGGGCTTACCGTCAGATCTCTTTGTTGCTGCGCCGTCCTCCGGGCCGTGAAGCGTATCCAGGTGATGTGTTCTATTTGCACAGCCGTCTGTTGGAGCGTGCTGCTCGCGTCAGCGAAGAGTACGTCGAGAAATTCACCAACGGTGAAGTCAAAGGCAAGACTGGTTCATTGACCGCCCTGCCTGTGATTGAAACGCAAGCCGGTGACGTGACAGCGTTCGTTCCTACCAACGTGATCTCGATTACCGACGGTCAGATTTTCCTTGAAACCGACTTGTTCAACGCCGGTATTCGTCCAGCGATCAACGCGGGTATCTCCGTGTCTCGCGTAGGTGGTGCAGCGCAAACCAAGGTTATCAAGAAGCTGTCCGGTGGTATTCGTACCGACTTGGCGCAGTACCGTGAATTGGCCGCTTTCGCGCAGTTCGCCTCTGACCTCGACGAAGCAACACGCCGTCAATTGGAGCGCGGTCGCCGCGTGGTTGAGTTGCTGAAGCAACCGCAGTACCGTCCCCTGCAGGTCTGGGAATTGGCAGTTGCGCTGTTTTCAGTGAACAACGGCTATCTCGACGATGTGGAAGTTAAGGACGTGTTGCCATTTGAACTGGCGCTGCGCAGTTTCTTGCAAACCAGCCACAAGGGCTTGCTCGACAACATTGAAGCGACCAAAGACTTGAGCAAAGACGACGAAGGCAAGCTGCACGATGCCCTCAAGGCTTTCAAGAAAACCGGCGCATATTGATTCCTCACGGGGCGATAGTCAATAACTAACGGCAGAGGGTTCATCCCCTCTTCCGATGTCAGGAGGACATGCGATGCCGGGAATGAAGGAAATCCGGAACAAGATCAAGAGCGTACAAAATACGCGAAAGATCACGAAGGCCATGGAAATGGTGGCTGCATCCAAGATGCGCAAAGCTCAGGAACGTATGAGAGCAGCGCGTCCTTATTCCGAAAAGATCCGGAATATTTGCGCCAACCTTGCCAAGGCTAATCCAGAATACAAGCACGAGTATATGGTGGCTCGCCCTGTGATTAAAAATGCAGGCGTGATTGTTGTCACCACAGACAAGGGTTTGTGCGGTGGTTTGAATACCAACATCCTGCGCGCGGTCACGAACAAGTTCAAAGACCTCGAAGGTGCAGGTACCAAAGTTTCAGCAGTTGCACTCGGTAGTAAGGGCTTGGGCTTTTTGAATCGCATGGGGGCGAAGGTTGTTTCCCACGTCATTCAAATGGGCGATGCACCGCAGTTGGAGCGTTTGATTGGCGCCATTAAGGTGCAACTCGATGCTTATTCAGCGGGCGAAGTCGATGCTGTCTATTTAAGCTATACGCGTTTCATCAACACGATGAAACAAGAGCCGGTAATAGAGCAGTTGCTGCCATTGTCTTCAGAGCGCCTTGAGGCGGACCCACAGGAACATTCTTGGGACTACCTCTACGAGCCTGATGCAAAGGCCGTCATTGACGACCTGCTGTTGCGATATGTAGAAGCCTTGGTTTACCAGGCTGTTGCGGAAAACATGGCCTCCGAGCAATCCGCTCGAATGGTGGCGATGAAAGCCGCATCTGACAATGCTAAGACCGTGATCAACGATTTACAGTTGACCTACAACAAAGCACGTCAGGCAGCCATCACCAAGGAACTGGCCGAGATCGTGGGCGGCGCTTCCGCTGTTTAAGCGAAGCCCCCTACGACTGCAGAATGATTTTGAATTGAGGAAAACACAATGAGTACTGCGATGAATGAAGGCAAAATCGTACAGTGCATCGGTGCTGTGATTGACGTGGAGTTTCCACGCAATGCAATGCCCAAGGTGTACGACGCGCTGGTAATGGATGGGTCCGAGCTGACCTTGGAAGTGCAACAGCAGTTGGGCGATGGTGTTATTCGCGCAATTTGTTTGGGCTCTTCCGATGGTTTGCGCCGCGGAATGGTGGTTAAGAACACACGTGCACCGATCAGCGTGCCCGTGGGTAAAGCCACTTTGGGCCGAATCATGGATGTGCTGGGTCGTCCAATCGACGAAGCCGGTCCTGTGGAAGCCGAGTCTGTTCGCGCCATTCACCAAAAAGCTCCCGCTTTTGATGAACTGTCACCCTCTTCCGAGTTGCTGGAAACCGGCATCAAGGTGATCGACTTGATCTGTCCGTTTGCTAAGGGCGGTAAAGTGGGTCTGTTCGGTGGCGCGGGCGTGGGCAAGACCGTGAACATGATGGAGTTGATCAACAACATCGCCAAGCAGCACGGTGGTTATTCCGTGTTCGCCGGTGTGGGTGAGCGTACCCGTGAAGGTAACGACTTCTATCACGAGATGAAGGACTCCAACGTTCTGGACAAGGTTGCCCTTGTGTATGGACAGATGAACGAGCCTCCCGGCAACCGTCTGCGTGTTGCGCTGACGGGCTTGACCATGGCTGAGCACTTCCGTGACGAAGGTCGTGACGTGCTGTTGTTCGTGGATAACATTTACCGCTTTACACTGGCTGGTACGGAAGTGTCCGCGTTGTTGGGCCGTATGCCTTCTGCTGTGGGCTATCAGCCTACCTTGGCCGAGGAAATGGGTCGCTTGCAAGAGCGTATCACCTCAACCAAGAAAGGTTCGATCACTTCCGTGCAAGCCGTTTACGTGCCTGCCGATGACTTGACCGACCCGTCTCCTGCGACCACTTTCGGTCACTTGGATGCGACCGTGGTGTTGAGCCGTGACATTGCTGCCTTGGGTATTTACCCAGCGGTTGATCCTTTGGACTCAACCAGCCGTCAAGTGGATCCGAACGTTATTGGTGAAGAGCATTACGCCGTGACGCGTCGTGTTCAGGCCACTCTGCAGCGTTACAAGGAATTGCGTGACATTATCGCGATTCTGGGCATGGACGAACTGAGCCCCGATGACAAACAGTCTGTGGCACGTGCGCGTCGTATTCAGCGCTTCTTGTCCCAGCCTTTCACTGTGGCTGAGGTGTTTACAGGTTCTCCAGGTAAATACGTTTCACTGAAAGAAACCATCCGTGGCTTCAAGATGATTGTGGATGGCGAGTGTGATCACTTGCCTGAACAGGCCTTCTACATGGTCGGTTCCATCGACGAAGCGTTCGAAAAAGCCAAGCGTATTCAGTAATTGTCCGATTGGTGGAGACAGGTGTTGGTAACGTCTGTCTCCTGAACGAGGAAGGAAGAAACTATGTCCACCATACAGGTTGACGTTGTCAGTGCTGAAGAGTTGATTTTCGAGGGTCTTGCGGAATTCGTGGCTTTGCCAGGTGAGTCCGGAGAACTGGGTATTTATCCTCGGCATACGCCGTTGATTACCCGCATTCGTCCTGGCTCGGTCAGGGTGAAGCTTGAAGGTCAGGCAACAGAAGAACTGATTTTTGTAAATGGCGGCGTTCTTGAGGTTCAACCAAACCGGGTGACCGTGTTGGCTGATGCTGCGGTTCGTGGCAAAGACCTCGATGAAGCCAAGGCGGCTGAGGCGAAACGTCTGGCTGAACAGGCCATGGTGAACCGTGCGGGTAGTCTGGACTACGCCCGTGCGCAAGCCGAGTTGGCCGAAGCCGTTGCTCAACTGGCTGCAATCCAGCGCTTGCGCAAGATTCGGTGAGATTGAGCGGCGTTTCAAGCGCTGTATTGCATTAAAATGAAAGGCCATCCGCAAGGGTGGCTTTTCTTTTTGGATGTCGGCAAAGCCCCACAGGAGGTGTGTGTTGAAAGTCGCCGTATTTTCAGATCTGCACTTGGAGACGTTCAAGCGGTATCCGGCACTCGCCAGCATCCCGAAACCTCAGCGTCCTTATGACCTGGTTGTTCTGGCCGGTGACATACATTCGGGCACGCAGGGGCTGGACGCGCTGTCTGCGTTGGGCACCGGTCATGTTTATGTGGCTGGGAACCATGAATACTACAAGCACGATGTTGAGTTGCTGAATCAGGCGCTCGAGGAAAGGGCGACCCAGTTGCAGTTGCACTTTTTGCAGTGCAAGTCTGTGGTGATTCAGGGCGTTCGATTTCTTGGGGCCACTCTGTGGACTGACTACGAAGTTCAGCCCGGTTTGCGGTTTGCCTCTGAGCTGATTGCCAAAGCATTTTTGCCGGATTTTCGTCTGATCCGCTACCGCGGTCGGCGGTTTTCGCCCAAGGACGCCATAGAATTGCACCATCAGGCCCGCAATTGGCTTGCCGCTGAGCTGGACAAGCCTTTTTCCGGAAAAACCGTGGTGGTGACACACCATGCACCGCACTTGAATTCAATACATCCCCGTTTCGGCATGAGCCCCATTAACGCTGCCTTTGTGTCTGACCTGTCTGAACTGGTGGAGCGTGCGGATGTCTGGATACACGGGCACATGCACGACAGTTTCGATTACCGTGTTGGAGAAGGTTCTCGAGTGGTGGTGAACCCCAGAGGTTATATTCGGAAATCAAACGCTCAAGGCCCCCAGCAATTTGAAAATAGGGGTTTCATGCCAAATTTCGTCATTGAAATATGATTTTCGCCAAGTGAACTGATCAGGATGCAACCATGATTGAAAAACAAATGACCGATGAGCAGCTCACCCTGCTTTTGAAGCGAAGTAAAAACATTGCAGTGGTTGGATTTTCTCTGCAAACACAAAAACCGAGCTTTTATGTTTCTTTGTACATGCACAAGGCAGGTTACCGGGTGTTGCCGGTGAACCCGACAGCAGCAGGGCAGCCCAGTGGTATTGGCGATGAGCCGGTTTATGCCAGCGTGGCACAAGCGAAAGCGGCCTGCGGCGGCGCTATTGACATTGTGAACGTCTTTAGACGGGCTGACCAGATCGGCCCCGCAGTGACGGAGGCGATTGAGGCTGGATCGGCTTGTGTCTGGATGCAGCAAGGGATTGAAAACGACGAGGAAGCCGCCAGAGCTCAGGCAAACGGACTGGTGGTGGTCATGGACAAATGCATCAAGTTGGAGCACATGCGTCTGGTGCTTTGAGCATGGCTGGCCTGCGTTGCGCTGTCTCTTTGTTCAAGGCCAGCTTAAATTGACTACAATACGGCCAAGGTGATTGAGTGTTTTCCACCTTGCGCCATCCTAATCGCCGTTCCGCTGTTTATTCGCGGTGTTTCCTGTTTAAACCGAGATCAATGATGTCCCGTTTCGCTCCTTTGCAAAATGATGTTTTTCTTCGCGCTTTGCAGCGTGAAAGCACCCCTTACACGCCCATCTGGCTAATGAGGCAGGCAGGACGCTATCTGCCTGAATACAATGCGACCCGCAAACGGGCCGGCAGCTTTCTGAACCTGTGCAAAAATCCTGAGTTGGCTTGTGAAGTGACTTTGCAGCCTCTGGAACGTTTTCCGCTGGACGCTGCCATTTTGTTCTCGGACATTCTGACCGTACCGGATGCGATGGGGCTGGGTTTGTATTTTGCAGAGGGTGAAGGCCCGAAATTTGAACGCCCGGTTCGAGATGAGGCGGCAGTGCGGCAATTGGCTGTGCCTGACATTGGCACAGATTTGCGCTACGTAACGGATGCAGTTACCACCATACGTGAAGCTCTAGGGGGGCGAGTTCCCTTGATCGGCTTCTCCGGCAGCCCGTGGACCTTGGCGTGCTACATGGTTGAGGGTGGCGGCAGCGATGATTTCCGTACCGTAAAAACCATGCTTTATAAGCGCCCTGATTTGATGCATGCCATTCTGGATGTAACCACAAAAGCGGTGACGCAGTACTTGAATGCCCAAATTGAAGCGGGCGCCCAAACCGTCATGATCTTTGACAGCTGGGGGGGTGCGCTGGCCGATGGTGCTTTCCAAAAGTTTTCTCTGGCTTATACCAAGCGCGTGCTTGCAGGTCTTAAACTGGAAGCAGAGCACAGGCCGGGTGAAAGGGTTCGTGTTCCTTCAATCGTGTTTACCAAGGGTGGCGGTTTGTGGCTGGAAGAAATTTCGGGTGCAGGTTGTGATGCAGTGGGTGTTGATTGGACGGTGAACCTCGCGAATGCCCGCGCCCGGGTCGGTGAGCGTGTTGCGCTTCAGGGAAACCTCGATCCGAACGCTCTGTTTGCAGAGCCGGCACAAATTCAAGGCGAAGTTGCAAAAATCCTGGAGTCTTTTGGCTTGCCTGAAAATGGCGTTGGCCATGTATTTAACCTGGGCCATGGTATTTCTCAATACACGCCGCCAGACAGTGTTTCCGTGTTGGTTGAAGCGGTTCATGAGTACAGCCGCAGACAGCGCAAGGCTTGAAAAAACCAAGATATAAAATTGTTTTCCAGACTTATTCACAGTTTTAACATCCAAATTCCGTGCGTTTCCACACAGAATTTGGGTGCCTTCAAAAGGCGCATGAGTTCGCGCAGTTTGTTGTTTTTAAATGCTTTAATTTTTTAATTGGACTTATTGTTGCTTTTTTAACTGCGCTGTGATTCCGGATTGATTGCGTTCTAACTGCAGCTTTTCCCCAAAGTTATCCACAGCCCCGAGTGGCTTAGAAAAATACTTCTAGACCAAAAGGTTTGCTTCGTTATCTTCGAGTGTTTCTTTAAGTCTGCTCAATCCATCCATGACAAACCCTTTAGTTTTAGACAATTCTGATGCTGTGACCTTTGTCGGTGTTGCCGTGGACATTCCTTTGCCCGGGTTGTTTGACTATGTGTGGTCCATGGAAGAGGTACCCATGCCGGGTGACTCAGTTTTGGTGCCATGGGGGCGAAAAATGGTCTGGGGATGGGTTTGGGAGGTCAGAAAAACCTTGCCTGAAGGCGTGCAGCGAGACAAAGTAAAGGCGGTTGCCGCGCGTATCGTTGAGGTACCCCGGTTGTCTGAGCGCTGGATGTCCCTGATCGGGTTTGCCAGTCGGTATTACCACCATCCGATCGGCGCTTGCATTGCCGATACCCTGCCCAAGTCTTTAAAGACTGTCGGCAAAACCTCCTCTGTTTTACCGCCACTGAAAAAATGGGCCAAACAAAACGCGTCCGAATCGGGTGATGTGGTGCCCTCGGTGGTCATGGATCTCCAGTCCAGAGCATTGACGCAAGAGCAAGCTGCGGCGTTGAGTGATATTGGTGCAATGTCAGCATTTGGTGTTTTTTTGTTGCATGGCATCACGGGAAGCGGCAAAACGGAAGTCTATTTACAGGCGATATTGTCCAAGGTGCAGCAGGGTCGACAATGTTTGTTGCTGTTGCCTGAAATTAACCTGACCCCTGCTGTCGAGCAGTTTTTTGCCAAACGGCTGCAAGGTTTGCGGGTGGGCACGCTGCACAGTGGCTTGACCGACACACAACGCCTTAAAAATTGGCTGGCGGCTTCTACGCACCGGCTTGATTTGATTATTTCAACCCGTTTGGGTGTGTTCACGCCCTTACCTGCGTTGGGACTGGTGATTGTGGATGAAGAGCATGACCCGTCTTACAAGCAGATGGAGGGTTTGAAGTATTCCGCGCGTGACATTGCAATTATGGCGGGTCGTTTGAACGACTGCCCTGTGGTGCTGGGATCGGCCACGCCCTCGCTGGAAACCTGGCACAAGACCCAGTCAGGTCAATACCGTCACTTGACGCTGAAACAGCGGGCTGTCGCAGGCGCTGTGCTGCCTCAGGTTGAGTTGGTGGATACGAGGCACCATCCGTCTCAGGCGGGCTTGTCCAAGCCGGTTGTAGAGGCCTTGAAGCGGGCATTGGAAGCCGGTGAGCAGTCGATTGTATTTTTGAACCGTCGCGGCTATGCGCCAACCCTGATGTGCGAATCCTGTGGTTGGGTGGCCGATTGTCACCAGTGTTCAGCCCATGTGGTCTGGCACCGCAAGGACGGGCTGTTGCGTTGTCACCACTGTGGTGCGAGCAAGCGTGTGCCTGCCGCCTGCCCGACCTGTGGAAACCAGGACTTGACGCCGTTTGGATGTGGCACTCAGCGGTTGGAGGAGGCTTTGCAGGCCGTATTGCCCAGCGCCAGGATCTTGCGGATAGATGCAGACTCGACCAGAGGCAAGGGAGCGGCTGAAGCGGCGTTTGAAACGGCCCACCATGGTGAGGTGGATGTGCTTGTGGGCACGCAAATGGTGGCCAAGGGCCATGATTTTCAGCGGGTCAGGCTGGTGGTGGCGGTGAATGTGGATGCTGCCTTGTTTTCTCATCAACCCAAAAGCGCCGAGCGCCTGTTTTCTCAATTGATGCAAGTGGCGGGGCGTGCGGGTCGTGCTGGCGGTGTGGGACGTTTCATGGTGCAGACAAATTATCCGCACCATCCGTTGTTCGTCAGTTTGCTCAAGCAAGACTACGAAGGCTTTGCTGCTTTTGAGCTTGACGCCCGGCGGGCGGCAGGTTTTGCCCCTTTTGTGTTTCAAGTGCTGGTGCGGGCAGACCACAAACGGCTGGACCACGCCATGGGATTTTTAAGTGTCGCCAAGGACTTGGCGCAGACTTTGCTGGCTGAGATGGGCTGGGACGAGAGCGACACAATACGCCTGTGCGACCCGGTGCCTCTGACGGTGGTTCGGGTGGCGGGTGTGGAGCGCGGACAACTCTTGGTAGAATCAGCCTCCCGCTCCGCTTTGCATGCCTTTTTGAATCGTTGGTTGCCTGTGTTGTGGCAAGAAAAAGGTTCTGTTCGTTGGTTTATTGATGTTGATCCTGTAGAAATCTGAGTTATTCATGTCCCACCCCTCTCCTGTTGATGCCGTCATGAGCATGAACCCTGCCCAACGTGAAGGCGTGCGATACCTGGACGGGCCATGCCTTGTGCTGGCTGGTGCCGGATCGGGAAAAACGCGCGTGATCACGCAGAAAATCGCACACCTGATCAACCACGCTGGCATGCAGGCCCGCAATATTGCAGCGGTGACCTTCACCAACAAAGCGGCCAAGGAAATGGCTGAGCGGGTGTCTTCATTGTTGCAACCTGCGCAAGGCAAGGGTTTGACGGTTTGTACATTCCATTCGTTGGGCATGCGCTTGCTACGCGAGGAGCATGCGGCGGCTGGTTTGAAGGCACGGTTTTCAATTCTGGACTCCGCTGACAGTGGCGGCATTGTTCAACAGTTACTGGTCACCACAGACAAGCAATTAATTAGAAAGGCACAAAGCCAGATTTCCTTGTGGAAGAACGGTTTGATAACACCACCTGAGGCTTTGGCGCAGGCTGAGTCTGAGGATGTGGCGCAGTTGGCAAGGGCGTTTGCCAGTTATGAGGCGACCTTGGCGGCGTATCAAGCGGTGGATTTTGACGATCTGATTTTAAAGCCGACGCGTTTGTTGCAAGAGGTACCTGAAGTTCGTGAAAAGTGGCAGAACCGCTTGCGTTATTTTCTGGTGGATGAAGTGCAGGACACCAACGCCTGCCAGTACGCCTTGTTGAAGTTGATTGCCGGACCGCGCGCCATGTTCACAGCCGTGGGGGACGATGACCAGGCCATTTACGCGTGGCGCGGCGCCACTCTGGAAAATTTGCGGCAACTGACCCTGGATTTTCCGCAGTTGAAGGTGATCAAGCTTGAACAGAATTACCGGTCTACGGCGCGCATTCTGAATGCGGCGAACCGTTTGATTGAGAATAACCCGAAACTGTTTCCGAAAACCTTGTGGTCTGAACATGGCATGGGTGACCCGATTGCCATTACGCCCATGAAGGAAGAGGACCACGAGGCTGAGTCTGTGGCCATTTTGTTGTCGGCGCACCGGTTTGAGCGCAGGGCAAAATTTAGCGACTACGCAATTTTGTACCGCAGCAACCACCAGGCGAGAATTTTGGAGCAGGCGCTGCGCAAGCAAAAAATTCCTTATGTGGTGACGGGCGGGCAGTCGTTTTTTGAGCGTTCGGAAATCAAGGATGTGTTGGCCTACTTGCGCCTGCTGGCCAACAATGACGATGATCCGGCCTTTATTCGCGCCATCACAACGCCGCGGCGTGGCATAGGCCAGCAAAGCCTTGAGGCATTGGGGCGTTACGCAGGCCAGCGCGGTGTGTCCTTGTTTGAGGCGGTTTATGAGAGCGGACTGGAACAGCATTTGGCCGAGCGAATGATTGAGCCGATGAAAACCTTTGCCGAGTTTATTGTCCGCTTGGAAGAGCGTGCCCACAAAGACCCCGCCGGCGATGTTTTGCGTGACCTGATTGCAGCCATTAACTATGAAGAGTGGCTTTATGAACAGCATGATGAACGCGGTGCGCAGTCACGTTGGCAAAATGTGCTGGACTTCATTTCCTGGATCACAGAAAAAAGTGGTGTTGAAACCGCGGAGAAAGCGGTGGATGCCACCGGCGAAACCATTTTGGCGGAACCCACGGAGGGGTTGATAGCGCTGACGCAGAAAATTGCGCTGATCACCATGCTGGACCGCCGGGAAGAAGACGGTAAACCGGATGCCGTGCAACTCACCACGCTGCACGCTGCCAAGGGTCTGGAGTTTCCGCATGTTTTCATGATCGGCTGCGAGGAAGGCCTGCTTCCCAACTACAACGACGAAGCCGAGCGTTTTCTGGACGACGAGAAGCTGGAGGAGGAGCGGCGGCTGATGTATGTAGGGGTGACCCGTGCACAACGCAGTTTAACCATCACGTATTGCAAGCACCGTAAAAAGGGGCGTGAGATGGTGCGTTGCGAGCCCTCCCGTTTTATTAAGGAACTCGCACTGGACGAAGAAAACCCCGGTGTTGAAGATGCAACACCGGCGCTTTCTCCGAAAGACCGGTTGAGCGCGCTGAAGAACCTGCTCAACAAAACATGATTATGCTGCTTTGACTGCAGCGTTTTTTGTCTTGATCTTTTTCTTGCCCAGTTTCGACATCAATTGCATTTGCTTCACAACAACGGTTTGATAGGTCTCAGGCAGGCTGCGAACCATCAGGTCAATGGCAATGGCATCGGGGCCGACCAGAACCCTGCGTTTGTCTTGGCGAACCGCAGTCAGAATTATTTTTGCGGCTTTTTCTGGCGTGGTGATGAACATCTTTTCAAACGTACGCTTGCCTTCGTCTTCGCTCTGGCCCAACAAGGCTTCCACGCTGTTGGTGTAGCGGGCGGTGCGGGCGATGTTGGTTTTGATGCCACCTGGATGCACTGATGTGGCTGACACGCCGCAGTTCAACAAATCCAATTCCTGACGCAGACTTTCCGTGAAGCCGCGAACGGCGAATTTGCTGGCGTTGTAGGCACATTGCGTTGGTTGTGAGAACAAACCGAAAATGCTGGACACGTTAATAATGTGACCTTCGCCAGCGGCTTTCAGGTGTGGCAGGAATGCTTTTGTGCCGTAGACCACGCCCCAGAAGTTGATGTTCATGATCCAGTCAAAATCATCGTACTCGATGCCTTCGACGGTGGCACCCAAGGCCACGCCTGCATTGTTGAAAATCAGGTTGACCTTGCCGTGTTCTTCCACGGTTTTGTTGGCCCAGGCATACACGCCTTCACGGTTTGATACGTCCAGGCGTGTTCCTGTCACCAGTACATGTTTGCCGGCTTTCTCTGCCGCAGCTTGCGCCAGTTCAATGGTGCGCTGCAGTTCGTCTGTGTTTACATCCGACAGTGAAAGGTTGCAGCCTTCTTGCGCCAGTTGAACGGCCAGGCAGCGGCCCATACCGGATGCGGCACCTGTAATGGCGGCGACTTTTGCGTTAAATGATTTCATTAAATGTCTCTCTCTGTTTTTAATGGGTCAGACAGCTTTGACTGTCGCTTTTTTTCGTGTACTTTTTGATTTTGGTTTCGCAGGCGCGGTGTTGTCATTGGCCGCCGGGCTGACGTTGATGCTCTTGTCCATGGATTCACAGACATAGTCGCTTGAGTCGAACTTGCGGGTCTCAAGGCGGAACGCCCAGGTGAACCCTGGCCACAGCGTGGTGTTGCGCCCTTGCTCGTCGAGATACCAGCTGCTGCAACCGCCTTGTGTCCAGACGGCACCCTTGATTTTTTCCTGCAACTTTTCGTTGTAGCGTGTCATGACGTCGGAACGAACATCCATGCTTTTGAGTTTGTCTTTTTTCATGTCGCGAAGGGCGCCGATGATGTAGCTGACCTGTGATTCGATCATGAAAATAATGGAGCTGTGACCCAGTCCGGTGTTGGGTCCGATAATGAAGAACATATTGGGGAACCCGCTGACGGCAGCGCCTTTGTAAGCTTGCATACCACCTTCCTGCCAGACGTCGAGCAGGTCTTTGCCGCCGCTGCCGAAAATGCAGCCTTCTTCCACGGGCTTGGTGGCCATGAAGCCTGTGCCCAAAATAATGCAGTCCGCTTCGCGAAATACACCATCTTTGCCTAGAACGCCGTTTTCACGGACTTCGGTGATGCCTTCTGTCAGTACATTGACATTGGTTCTGGTGAGCGCTGGCAGGTAATTGTTGGTATAGAGAACCCGCTTGCAACCGATGGTGTAGTTGGGTGTGACCTTTGCGCGCAGAACTGGATCGGGAATCTGCTTTTCAAAGTGTCTGCGTGAAATGAATTCCAGACCCTTCATCAGTTTCGGATTCACCACGAAGCCCAGCACCTGAGTTTCCATCAACCAGTAAATGGCGGCGCGCAAGCCTTTTTGCACAAACGGAATGTGCTTGAACATGAATTGTTCCGTCGGCAGGAATGCCCGGTCAAGTTTTGGCATGACCCATGGAGGGGTGCGCTGGTACAAGTCTAATTTGCCGGCGGCCTCAGCCACATGCGGAACAAACTGGATGGCGCTGGCGCCGGTGCCGATGACGGCAACCCGTTTGCCTTTGAGGTCGTAGTCGTGGTTCCAGTTTTGTGAATGGAACACTTCGCCCTTGAAGTTCTTCAAGCCCTTGATGTTGGGGTAGGCAGGGCGTGCCAGCGGGCCTCTTGCATTGATCAGCACACGGGTTGTGAGGATGCGACCGTCTGTCAGGGTCAGCGTCCACAGACCGGTCAGGTCGCTGTAGCGGGAGGTGACCACTTCACTGTTGTAGCGCATGTGCGGCATGACATCGAAGTCGCGTGCGCATTTGCGGAGGTATTCCCAGATTTCCGGCTGGGGCGAGTAGGCCTTGGACCAGCTCGGATTTTGAGCAAATGAGTAGCTGTACAGGTGCGAGGGTACGTCGCAGGCACAGCCAGGGTAGTGATTATCACGCCAGGTGCCCCCAAGATCGTCTGCCTTTTCAAGCACGATAAAGTTGGTGAAGCCCTGACGTTTCATTTCGATGGCCATGCCCAGACCGGCAAAGCCAGCGCCCACAATAACCACATCCGTTTGTTCGGCGTTGAGGTTTTCGGCGCGTGCATTCATACATATTCTCCAATTTGACAATTCGCGTTGTCAATTTAAATATAACATTGCATAATGTCAAACAAATTCGATTTTGCAGAGCACAATGAACGCTGAAATCTCACCGGCAACACCCGTTACAGGTCGCAAATACCGCGGCGTCAGCAATGAAACCAGGGTCGCTGAAAGGCGCTTGAAATTAATAGAGGCCGGTATTGAACTGTTTGGCCAGCAAGGCTTTCACCAAACCACCGTGCGGGCTTTGTGTTCAAAAGCCGGCCTGACTGAGCGCTACTTTTACGAATCCTTTGAGAACACAGAGGCGTTGTTCAAAGCGGTCTACCTGAATTTGGTGGATGACATCAGAAACCGAATTTTGCTGGCAATTCAGGATGTTTCAGCCGAAAATTCCGCGCAGTTCGCCCGTGCCGCTCTGACCGCATTTTTTAGTTATATTCAAAACCGTCCAACAAGCGCCTTTGTTTTGGTAAACGAAGCCTTGGGTGTCAGCCGCGAGATGTCGGGTTTGTCTTTGCAGACATTGAATTCGTTTGTGGATTTGTTGCTGGTGCTGGGCAGCCCGCTGTTGCAGCGAAAACCGGAGAATGTTTCTTCATTTTCTTTCGACCCGACGCTGATCTCTGCAGCTTTGGTGGGGGGCACCTTGAACATGGCGGGCCGCTGGGCCGCGGACGGTTTTCAACACCCCTTGGAGTATGTGGTGGAAAACGCGAGCGCAATGTTTATGGCGGTACTAAAGCAAAACGCCACACGTAAACAATGACGTGTGGCGTTTTGCTGTGTTGCTAACCAACCTGTTCAGCGGTGCTGCCGGTGCGGTTAGCAACCTTGGGAGCTGATTGGTATCAGATTATTTGGCTTCGGCTGGGGCAGCAGGTGCGGCCGGAGCAGCGGGTTCCTTGAAGCTGGCACCGGCTGAATTGCCCATGACCGCAACCGCGCGAGCCACTTCGATGTCGTCAAGGTCAGGGTTGCCGCCTTTGGCCGGCATGCCGCGAATGCCCTTGATGGCGTGCGTCACCAGCGTATCGTAGCCTTGCCCCAGACGCTTTGACCAGTCGGCCTTGTCGCCATTTTTTGGTGCACCTGCGGCGCCTACGTTGTGGCAACCGGCGCAAACACTGTTGTAGACGTCTTGACCGCTTTTCAGCACTTTAGGCGCATTGACATCCTTGAACTCAACGCGCGCCACTGGCTTGATGCGGGCGGTGACTGCTTCAGGTGTCATGGAGGAACTGCCTGCGCCTGTTTTGCCCTCGCTGCCGACATACTTCACCAGCAGAACAATGGTGAAAATGGGAATGAGAAAAGAAGCCACGATGACAGCGATCAGCTGCTTCGGGGTTTGAATGGGTGATTCGTGTTCGTGTGAACTGCTCATGCTGCACCTTGGGAATGGAAAATCGTTTAGCCACATCTAGGCAGGTTCGCCATTTTACTATTGACTTTGCCTGAAACCCAAATAAAGCGGACCGGAACATGATTTTAATCGCAGCGCTGTTGGTTCTCGGTAGATTTAACTGCAAATTTTGTTGATTTTTTGATCGCTTGATAGACTGATCCAATGAAAACGACACTTGAACCCTCTAAAACGTATCACCCGATGTCTTTACTGCTGCATTGGCTGATGGTTTTTGGTCTGGCCTGCGCTACTGTCATGGCCTTGATCATGGTGGACATGCCCGGCATTACACCGACCAAACTGCGATTGTTTAATTATCACAAATGGTTGGGCGTTGCCTTGTGGTGTTTTGTGCTTTTACGCCTCGTCTGGCGCTTGCTTGTGCCGCCTCCGCCACTGCCGGCGCACATGAAGCGTTGGGAAGTTTCAGCAGCTTGGTTGATGCACGCCGCGCTGTATCTCCTGATGTTTGCTGTGCCTGTGGCGGGTTACTGCTACAGTCTGGTGGCTGGTTACCCTGTGGCGTGGTTCGGTGTCTGGGAACTGCCGGTGTTGATGGCACCAGACCCTGAGCTCAAGCCGGTTTTCAAGTTGATTCACAAGATGCTTGGGCAGGCCATGTGGTGTCTGGTGGGTTTGCATGTGCTGGCCGGCTTGAAGCATTGGCTCATTCACAAAGATGGTGTGATGCAGCGAATGTTGCCCTTTGTAAGGCAGAAGCACTGAAACAGCATTACTTAAGGTGAGGCACGGACATGGTGATGGGGCGTATTTTTTCAGGATTGGTGGTTTCTTTTTGCTGTTCTGTGCCACAGGCTCAGCCCATTGATTCGAGTGCAAGCAAGGTGTCGGCAACCTTCAGGCAGTTGGGCGTGCCGGTTCAAGGTGCGTTCAAACATATCAAAGGCGATGTCGACTTTGATCCGAAGCGGCCTGCTCAAGCAAAAGCGTCTTTGGAAATTGATGTGGCAGGTTTTGACTTGGGCGACAAGGAGTACAACGCCGAGGTAGCGAAAAAAGAGTGGTTTGACGCAAAGAGCCACCCGAAAGCCAGTTTTATTCTGGGTTCTGTGACACCTGTGAATGCCACACAATACAAGGCTTCCGGCAGTCTCAGTATCAAAGGGAAAACAGCAAATCTGCAATTTCCGGTGGACATTAAAATGGACTCTGGAAAATCTGTGTTTGAAGGCAAGGTTGCGGTGAACCGCTTGTTTTTCAACATAGGCGAAGGCGAGTGGAAAGACACTTCGCTGGTGGCCGATGAAGTTTTGATTCAATTCAGGTTGGTGGGTGTGACGCCCTCGCTTGGTGTAAAAAAATAGGGAGTTTTCATGTTGAAGCAAGTGTCCGGTTGTTTGTTGGCGGTTTTGGTGGCGACTGCTTCAGCGCAAGCGCAAACAACTTTCATGATAGACCCAAGTCATACCTTCCCCAGTTTCGAGGCGGATCACATGGGCTTGTCACTCTGGCGTGGCCGGTTCAATAAAACTTCAGGTTACATTGTATTGGACCGGCAGAAGCAGACCGGCACCATGGAAGTGGTCATGCAAACCAGCAGCATAGATTTTGGCTGGCCAAAAATGACAGAACATGCAAAGGCGGCCGACATGTTCAACGCAGAGAAGTTTCCAACCATCACGTATGTGGGTAAGTCCATGAAGTTTGTGGATGGCAAACCGGTCAGTGTCGAAGGCGAACTGACTTTGCTGGGCATTACCCGCCCCGTAACATTAAAAATCAATATGTTCAATTGTGTCGATCCGCATCCGTTCAGTAAAACAGAGGTGTGCGGCGCAGATGCTGTCGCGGAATTCAAGCGCACCGATTTCGGTCTGGACTACGCAATCGCCCGAGGTTTTAAACCGGAAGTTAAAGTTCTGATCTCTGTAGAAGCGGTCAAGCAGAGCCAGCCTTAATTCGTCGGCGCAAAGGAGACCGTCATGTCCTTGGGCAATCTGGGTAAAAGTGCGGTTGCTGCCGGGGCGCTGGCCATCTCCTTTGCCCCGGTCGACATAGGCTACGGTCTGATTGTGTTTCAAATGCTGGGTCACGGCTATGAAGGCTTGGGCGTGGCATCGGGTTGGCTGGGGGTGTTGGTCAGCACTGCTTTTGTCGCTTTGCGCTTGAATTCCGGGCATATTTTTACGTCCGTTCGTCCCGCCCAGACCTTGAGTCTGGCTGCGCTGCTGGGGTTGCTGTTGCACGGCCAGACGTTTGGCTCTGAGGCTGAAAAAGTCGCTTTGGGTTTGTTGGCCGTGATGGTTTGCACCGCTTTGTCCGGGCTGATTCAGATGTTGATGGGTTATGCCCATGTGGGGCGACTGGTCAGTTTTATACCCCGGGCTGTTTTGTCTGGCGTGGCCTCTGCTGCAGCCATCGGTTTGGCGCTCAATGCCAGCAAAACCCTGTTTCGCCTGTTCAGCGCAGGCTTTGTCCTGCCACCAGAGGCGACGCTTTGGCAAGCGCCCGGGCTCGCCGCCCAAGCCTTGCTTTGGCTGGCTTTCATTGTTGTTGTCCTGGCCTTGATGAACTGGGCTGCCAGACATCTGGTGTCCTTGAATTGGTCTTTGGTGGGTTTGTGTTCCGGTGTGGTGGCGTATTGGGGCATCAACAGCCTGTTGCCCAATGAGACTTCCCTGCCTTTGTTGGGCGCAACGCTGCCTGCCATTTCCGTTCCTTCGCAGGCACCTTTTTTTATGTCCGCATGGGTTTTGGCCGGACATCCTGACACCCTGCCGCAACTGGTACTGCTTGCGCTGCCTTACGCTTTGGTCATTGCCATCATCAATTCACTGGAGGCCTTGGTTTACAACGCTCGTTTTGAACGCAGTACGGAAATTGTGCATGACCCCCGCAACCTGTTGATTGCCTTGGGGCAAGGTAACTTTTTGGGTGGGGTGCTGGGTGGTTTGCCAGTGTCTTGTTCAAGTACGAAGATGGCGCTGGCTTACCAATCCGGTGTCAGGGATTTAAAGGGTGTGGGCTTTCACTCTTTGATGTTGGTGGGTTTGATTCTGGCCACGCCGCTGTATGTGCACTTCATTCCGAAGCTGGCAGTCTCGCTCGTGATGTTGTATTTGTCCTGGGTGATGCTGGATGCCTGGTCACGTTTGCAACTGTTTGGTTGGCTGCGACCTTCTTCTTTGATGGGACGCATCAGGGACCCTCACTCTACCCCGATTATTTTTTTGGTGGTCCTTGCCTCTGCCCTGTTGAGCAACTTGGCCTGGGGTGTGGCTGTGGGTTTGTTGTGCGCTGTTTTTGTGTTTGTGCAGCGTCAGAGCCAGAGCGTGGTTCGTCGTTGCGGATCCATTTTTTTCCGCCGTTCCGTGGTGACGCGCAACGCTGCGCAAAATGAGTGCCTGAAGCTGTTCAGCAACCGGGTTCTGTTTTTTGAGTTGCAGGGCGCCTTGTTCTTTGGCACTTCGGAGCAACTGCTCAAAGAGATCAGAGGGCTGATGGATGCCGACACTGAGATGGTCATTCTGGATGCCAGAAAGGTGCTGGAAATTGATGATTCCGGCTGTGAGACCATTGAGCGTTTGCAAGGTGACATGCTCAAACGCGGTGGTGCGCTGGTGTTGTCGGGTTGGAACGAAAATGTACAACGTGTAAGCCGCCTGGAGGTGACACAGCTCAAACAGGCCATCAAGCAGCCGAGTTTCCGCAGTCTGGACGAAGCCATTGAGTTTGCTGAAGATTTCCTGATCAAACGCCATGGCTCTGAAGAGGCGAAAACGGAAATATGCGTATTTGATCCGGAAGGCAAGCAGTTGCGCTTGATACAGGCGGTGCCGCAGGCCTTGCGTGCGCGCTTGTTGTTAAACCTTGAGCACTGTGAGTTTGCGGATGGGCAGCATATTTTTCACCGTGGCGACCCAAGCAGGCACATGTACATTGTGGTTTGCGGGCGCGTGGACATTTGGCTCAACCATGCGCGGGAAGATGCTGTCCGTCTGGCGTCTTTCCGGCACGGTGTCAGCTTTGGTGAAATGGGTCTTCTTAGAAACGAGGCCCGAACCGCCGATGCGGTTGCTGTGGGCGAGGTTCAGGCCTTGTCCCTGTCTCGGGAGAGCCTGGATTTGATGCGCCGTGAGTCGCCCAATCTGCTGGCCCATGTGCTGGAGACCATCAATGAAGATCTGGCGTACCGGTTAGGGCAAACCAACGGTGCGCTGCGGCTTGCCCTGGAGTAGGTTTGGTCCAACCGTTGCAAACGGTTTGAGCAGATTTTCAGGCCTGAGAGATCGCCGCTTCAATTTGTGAGAACGTGTAGGCCTTTAAGGGATCCACTACGGCAATGCCCATCTGGCGTGCAATTTGTGTGGATGAATACAGGCCAATGACGGTGAAGTCGCCACCTTCTTTGCTGGTGGTGACCAAAGCGTGTTGGCGTCCCCTGCTTTTCAGGGTGGAAATGATGTGTCCCAACTCGGCCTTCACAACCTTTCCGTAGTCCAGAAATTCCAGATCACAGGCCTTTGTCATTAAATCGTCCACGGTAAGCTCTGGGACCCGTCTGGCAGAGCCTGTGGCCGTTTTAATCGATTTTTCCCCGGCCAGGTCTGTCGCTGTGATCAACCCCGACAATTCTCCGCGCGCCCCTTTTACGAAAAGCAGTTTCACGCCGCAAACAATCATGGTTGTGCGGGCCTGTTCAAGCGTGGCGTCGCCCGTGATGCTGATGGGGTGTATTTTGCGCAGATCCGTCATGGCTTCAACGGCGGGTGAGTCTTGGGTCAAGACATTGGGTAGGGTGGGGTCTGCCAGATCAAGCGTTGCTGAGCCGTGAAGTGTGCTGTGGGAAAGCGCTGCGTAGAATTGCCGAATCATTTCTGAAGCCCCGAAGAATCCATTGACACTTAACTGTCCATCTTTTGCATGAAAGTGGCAAGCGAAAAAAAAGCCCCGGAAATTTTGTAATCTCCGGGGCTTTCTCTAACACGCTGTTTTACTGAAATTATTTTGCCAAATAGTCGTGCAAAACCCGACCGTAGGGCAATGTCATATCAGTGACAAATTGTTTCCCGCCAATAATTTTACGAATTGGCAAGTCAGCAAAAGGTGCATTCACAGAAGGAATCAGTTCCAGACGGGCTGGACCTGTCCAAGCGCCTTTAACAGTGATGTTCGTGAAATTAACGCCAACCAGTTGTGCAATCGCAGGTTTTCCGTCGATGTCAGGAATGATTTTCAAGGTCACTTGCGTGCGCTTGAGCATTTCTTCTGCGCGAGCGATGTTGCCTGCATCAAAAGCGTCGTGCTTATACACCATGGTGCCCGTGGCCACGCGCTGTCCTGCGTAAACCAGATTGCCTGTCAGGGTGTCGCCTGTCACTTTCAAAACTGGCTGACCGTGCTTCATCGGGTAGCCCCAGATCTCGCGGCCACCGGCCAAAGGTGGGCAGTTGTCTACCACCATCTGGCTGATGAAAACGCAAGACTCGCCCTTGAACTTGCAGGGAATGGTCTGGGCTGCGGCAGCGTAGGCACCAAAGCCTTCGCCATCGGGCAAGTCCAGCCACTGGAATGAAACCACGTTGCCATCGGGTTCTAGCGGTTCGGGCAGCAAGGCACGAATTGCATCAGCGTCGGTTTCGTAGCTGACGATCATGTATTGCCGATCGAAAAACTTGTAAGGCCCTCTTGGGAAGGTGGGACTTTGCAAGGGCATGGAAGGTAGTGCGCGGACGTCGGCCTTGTTCATGCGTCTTGATCCTTCAGGTAGTCATACAGCACACGGCCGTGGGGCAGTGTCAGGTCGCCGATGAAGTGCTTGCCACCCACAATCTTCTTGATGGGAAGATCTGCAGCCGGAGCGTTTACGTGAGGAATCAAGTGCAGGCGTGCGGGTGACAACCAGCTGCCCTTGATGGTGACATCAATCAGATTGTAGGCAACGAGCTGGCAGATTTTTGGTTTGCCATCAACGTCGGGAATAATCTTCAGGTTGCACTGTGTTTTGGTCATCGCCTTGGCCATGGCTTCGACACCACCGGGTGACTCTTGGTGTTTGTAGGCCATGGTACCCATTGCCACCATCTGACCGGCGTAATGCAGGGTGCCTGTCAGGGTGTCGGATGCAACTTCCAGCTTTGGATGCGCATACTTCTTCGGGAAACCCCAAATTTCACGACCAGCAGAAATGGGAGGCTCGTCGTCCAGGTACATTTGCGCTGTGAAGTTGATTGGCTCACCCTTGTACAGACAAGGAATGACCACGCCACTTTCAGTGTAGTCGCCAAAGCCTGAGCTGTCGGGCATGCGGATCCACTCGTACAGCACGTGGCCGTCAGGGTTGGGTTCCAAAGGCTCAGGTACCGCTGCACGCAGCAGGTCTTTGTCGGTTTCATAAGTCACGATCATGTATTCGCGATTTACAAAACGGTAAGGACCCATTGGATAGCTTGGGCTGGCTGCCGGCATTGACGGCAGCTTGAGGATGTCTTCAACTTTCATTCATTTTCCTTTCAAAGGAACTCTTTGGCCAGGTCGACAGACGAGCGCACGCCAATGTGTTCGAAATTGTTTTTCAGCCATTCGCTTGCCACTGCGCGACCACGGTCACGCAACATGGTCAGGAAGTCCCAGTCATTGAGGAACTTGCTGGAAACGGACAGATCAGACAAGGCCTGATCAGCGCGCATGGAGTGCATCAAGACAGGTTTGAGCTTGCCTGCGTGTTCATCCTTGATCCATCCATCAGCGATCAGCTTTTGAACAAAGTGAATTGCACGCAATTCCTTGATCAACGCGCAGTTGAATGTGATTTCATTCATGCGGTTGAAAATGTCTTGTGAAGACATCGGAGGTGCGGGACGCTCAATCGGATTGATGTGAACAATCAGTGTGTCCTGGGTGTCAGTGCTGTAGAACAGCGGATACAACACCGGGTTGCCCATGAAGCCGCCGTCCCAGAAGTACTCGCCGTCAATTTCAACGGCTTGAAACAGGTAAGGCAGGCAGGCTGAGGCCAACACTGCGTCTGCGGTCACTTCTTCCGTTCCAAAAACCCTGGCTTTGCCGGTGCGCACGTTGGTGGCTGACAAAAACAGTTTGGTCTTGGAGTTTTTTTCCAGGTCTTCGAAGTCCACCACGGATTCCAGCACTTCCTTCAACGGATTGAAGTTGGTGGGGTTCAGTTGGTAGGGTGAAAACGAGTGGGTGATCATTTTGAACATCTCGGATGCAATCGAGTTGTCCAAGCTGTGACCAAACAGCATCTTTTCCAGAGGTGAGCGCTTGATGGGGCTGTATTTCTCGCCGGCATCGGAAATCGCTTTCCAGAATTGATGAAGTTTTTCACGGGCAGCGTCCGGGCCCTTGATGGCGCCGTAGGCATACACAACAGCATTCATTGAGCCTGCGCTGGTGCCTGACACGCCTTCGATTTCTATGCGACCATCTTCGAGCAAGCGATCGATCACGCCCCAGGCGAAAGCGCCGTGAGCGCCGCCACCTTGCAATGCGAGATTGATTTTTTTAATCTCGTTTGCGGGCGTTTTTTTGGTTGTTGCCATTTTATTGTTCCTGTCGCTTCAGTTATTGGGCGGTCCAGCCGCCTTCAACTGCAATGTGTGTGCCGGTGATCGAAGCGGCTGAGTCTGAGCACAGGAACAAGGATGTACCTGCGATTTCTTCAACTGTTACGAAACGCTTGGTAGGCTGTGCAGCCAACAAAACATTTTTGATCACTTCTTCTTCTGAAATGCCGCGGGCTTTTGCAGTATCGGGAATCTGCTTTTGCACCAACGGTGTCAAAACATAGCCTGGGCAGATGCTGTTGGCAGTGATGCCGTTTTCAGCCAATTCCAGAGCAATGGTTGTTGTGAAACCCAGGATGCCGTGTTTGGCGGCAACATAGGCTGTCTTGAACTTGGAAGCCACCAAACCGTGGGCAGACGCCACGTTGATGATTCGGCCCCAGCCCTTGGATTTCATGTAAGGCACGGCACAGCGTGTGGTGTGGAAGGCAGAGGTCAGGTTGATGGCCAGAATTGCATCCCACTTTGCCGTTGGAAATTCTTCCACGGGGCAAACGTGCTGAATACCAGCGTTGTTGATCAGAATGTCCACACCGCCAAAGGTGTCGGCTGCACGCTTCATCATGGCTTCAATCTGGTCAGGCTTGCTCATGTCGGCGCCGTCATACAGAACTTTCACGCCAAATTTGCTTTCCAGGCCGGCACGGATACCCTCGATTTCGGCTGCATCGCCAAAACCATTGATCACCATGTTGATGCCTGCGGCTGCGAAACCTTCAGCAATACCAAGACCGATACCGCTGGTTGAACCTGTAATGACTGCGCACTTGCCTTTTAACATTGAGAACTCTCCTCTGAGCTGTTTTTTTGGGAATTGGGAAACTGCGATGGCAAAGCGCCCCCGGACTTTATTGCTGAAAGTCTTTTTGGCGCATTTAACGAAACAGTATGTATACAAAATATACGAACTCGCCTGCAAACAGATGAACTTTAAGATTTCTTTTTCTTAAAGTGAAAATCTTTGTGTAATGTTTGGAGGGGCTTTTCACTTGGATGTGCGGCAAATGGATTTGAGGATATGCTCGAAAATAATTCATTTGAAGAACTTTACTTTTAGTGCACAAGTGTTCACTATACGATCAAACGCCGACGATTTGAGTGAGCGTTTTTTACGAACTCAAGGAGTGATGAAATGACCTCAGACAAATTAAATGATTCGAATCAGAACACTGCTGCCAATAACGGCTTGCCCACACCCGTTCTGTCTCTTAGCGACAATGTTTCGGCGGAAAGCCAGTTGCGCATGAAAAAAACCGCGGCGGCAGTGGATGTGGCCGGCGTGATTTTCGACCAGGCCACTACACGTGTACACGAGTTTCACCGCGCCATCAGCGACAAACCGCTTGCCGTGGTGAATGCTGGTCTGGGCCAGTTGGCCAAACCGGTGACTGCCCTGCACAACGGAATTACTGACCTTGTGTATGGATCTGTAAGGGTGCTTGGCAAGGGCTTGTTCACGGCTGGAGCCGCGACCTTGAAGGCCGCCTCGCCGTTTGTTAATTTTTCGCCCGCCACACCAGCGTACGACAAGAATTTAAATGCAGTGGCCAGCGCCGTCAGCGGTATCGTGGGTGACCAGCTTGCCGCTGGCAAAAGCGCGCTTGCTCCTGAACTCGGTTTCTACCATGCCCAACAAAAGCTGGCCTTGAACACTGCAGCGTTGGCCCAGGCCTACCCTGAGGCTTCTGAACACTTGGTGGTTTTTGTGCACGGACTTTGCTGCAACGAAGACAGCTGGTGGATGTTTTCAAATCCGGCAAGCCCATCGGCACAAAAGGGATCGTACGGCGATCACCTGGAGTCGCTGGGCGGGCGTTCTGCGTTGTATGTGCGCTACAACACAGGGCTCACAGTCAAGACCAACGGTCGCCGCCTGAAGCGTGAACTCGAAGCTTTGGTCGCGCAGTGGCCGGTGCCGGTGAAACGTGTGACCTTGGTTGGTCACAGCATGGGCGGTTTGGTGTCGCGGGTGGTGTTGGACCAAGCCATTGGTACCAAGTCCCCTTTGGTGGCCTTGCTTCAAGATGTGGTGTGCATTGGTTCTCCTCATGAAGGTTCACCGCTGGCGAGAGTTTCCGCCAAAGGCGAGACCTTGTTCGACATTTTTGACCTCTCCAGACCGGTTTCAAAGGTGTTGGGTGTCCGGTCCAAGGGTGTTCGCAATTTGGAGCAGGGGTTGGGTACTACGCCGGTGACGCAATACCTCGGTGTGAAGTTCCATTTGCTCGGCTCCACCATCGGCACCTTCGAACAACCCAAGCTGGCAGACACCATTGGCGACGGTTTGGTGCGGATCACCAGCTCTTTGTCGGCTGACGGTCGTCCTGAGTCCTTGGTGGCTTACGAGCGTACGAACCATATGCAACTGCTCAACGATGCTAAGATTCGCGCCAAGTTAGAGGAATTAACGGGCATCGCATGACCCCAAGTCGCCGGCAGGCAGGAACAACGCACTACCGGCGTATCAACGGGTCTATGTTTCTGGGCGGTTTTTCTGCGTTTTCCCTTTTGTACATGGCGCAACCGCTGATGCCGCAGTTTGTTTTGGAATACGGCATCACACCTGCCCAAGCCAGCTACGGGCTGTCTGCCAGCACGGCGGGCTTGGCGCTCAGCTTGATACCGGCAGCCCTGTGGGCAGACCGGGTCGGGCGCAAAGTTTTTATGGTGCTGGGCTTGCTGCTTTGCACCCTTATCAGCATCGCATGCGCATTCACCCAGGATTTCTCCCAATTTGTTGTGCTGCGATTTTTTTTCGGCTGCTTTCTCGCCGCCTGGCCCGCCACGGCGCTGGCCTATCTGGCGGAGGAAATCGACCCCGCCGATTTGGGGCGAGCGGTGGGTTTGTACATTGCCGGCAACGCCATGGGCGGCATGAGCGGCCGCTTGCTGGGCCTGACGCTTTCACAATGGGTGCACTGGCGCTGGAGCTTCGCGCTCTTGGGTACGGTGTGCTTGATATTGACCCTCCTGTTTGCTAGAACACTTCCTCAGTCGAATCATTTCAAGATACATGCCCAGCGCGGTGGATGGTTGAAGGACCTGAAGTCGCACATGACCGATCCGGGTTTGCTGGGCTTGTTCATGGTGGCGTTTTTATTGTCTGGCAGCGTGGTCAGCGTGTACAACTACATCAGCTTCCGGCTTGGCGCGGCGCCCTACCATTTGACTGCCGTCATGTTGTGCGGCATTTACTCGCTCTACCTTCTGGGCATGTTCGGTTCGTCGCGATTTGGCAGTCTGGCCGACAGGAAAGGCCGAAAGAATGTGTTGTGGTGGACGCCAGTGCTCATGCTTGCCGGTTTGGTGATGACCTTAAGCGGGGCTTTACCGTTCATCATCATCGGCATGGGTGTGCTGACTTTCGGTTTCTTTTCCGGGCACAGCGTGGCCAGCGGCTGGGTGGGTGCCCGTGCGGCGGGTGCAAAGGCACTGGCATCAAGCCTGTACCTGACGATGTACTACTTGGGGGCGAGTGTGGTGGGCTCTGTGGCCGGTTGGGCCTGGAGCGGTTGGGCATGGACAGGCGTTGCCTCGCTGACAGGCACAGCATTGCTGCTGTGCCTGCTGGTGGCACTTAAGCTGCGCGATCTTCCTTCGGCTCGGCAGCACCTTCCGATTTAGAGGGCTTCTTTTTCCTTGCCGGCGACTCGGCTTCGATTTCAGCCAAGGTGTCTTCAAGGAAATCCAGCATGCGCTGCACCTTCGGTGCAGATTCGCGGCAGGCAATAATTCCGAAATCCATGTTGCCGTTGTAACTCTGAACAGTAATGTTCATGGCATAGCCGTGCCAGATCAGTGAGACCGGGTAAATCGCCATCAGCTCAGCACCATTCAGATACAGGGCCTCCTGGGGGCCGGGCACGTTGGAGACAACCACGTTGAACAACACCGGAACCCGTCCATCAAGACCGCTGACCTGGCCTGCCAGCAGCGGCAGATTGCTCAAAAT
>JAJTDO010000033.1:0-2722 GCA_021300475.1 Burkholderiales bacterium
TGACAGGGCTGGTCAGCACCCTCATTGCTCTGGCGCTCATCGACCTCGACAGCCTGCTGCTGCCCGATGACCTCACCTTGCCGTTGCTGTGGGCAGGCCTTATTTACAACGCCTTGAGCGGCCATGTCGCACTTTCAGACAGTCTCTGGGGCGCCATCGCAGGTTACCTGTCGCTCTGGCTGGTCTATCAGATATTTTTCTTGCTGACCGGCAAAGAGGGCATGGGCTTTGGGGACTTCAAACTGTTGGCAGCACTGGGCGCTTGGCTGGGCTGGCAGGTGTTGCTACCGGTGGTGTTGCTGGCCTCACTCAGCGGTGCAGTCATCGGTGTGGGCCTAATGGTTTTTAAAGGGCACGATCGGCATCAACCCATTCCGTTTGGCCCCTACTTGGTTATTGGCGGCCTCATGGCCATTTACTGCTTGAAACCCGGATCCACACAATGGCTCAATCTGATCACCGTTTTGTAGTTGGCCTCACCGGCGGCATCGGCAGTGGCAAAACTGCCGTTTCAGATGCCTTGGGCACCTTGGGCGCCGACATCATTGACACTGACCGGATTGCGCATCAGCTCACCGGTCCGCACGGCGCAGCCGTGGCTGCTGTTGTTGCAGCGTTTGGTTCGGAAGCGCGGACAGCCGAAGGCGCCATGAACCGGGACTTCATACGCCAGCGTGTGTTTGAACAACCGCAGGAACGTCAGCGGCTGGAAGCCATTTTGCATCCGCTTATTCGTGAAGAAGCCCTACATCAACTGCAACAGGCCAAGGGGTGCTACAGCGTGCTTGTGATTCCCCTGCTGGTAGAAAAACAAGGGTGGCAGACGCTGCTGGATGCCACGCTGGTGGTTGATTGCGACCCCGACCTTCAGGTTCAACGGGTGCAAGCCAGAAGCGGTCTTGAGAAAAACCAGATTCTTCAAATCATGAATGCGCAGGCAAACCGTTCGGACCGGCTGAAAACAGCCACCCATATAATTGAAAACAATAGTGATTACCCTTCCTTACTAAGCAAGGTCGAAGATTTGCACAAAACCTTTCATCAATTGGCAGAACGAAAGCGTTTGCAAGCATCGTCATACTGATTCACAATTCGGGCATCAACTCAGACGACAAAACATTGTGGTTCTAGCAGGTTTTTTCTCCAAAGACGTACGAGTCATACACTACGAATTTCCGTTCACTGAACGGGTTCGAATGTTTCTGCGCCTGGAAAATTTGTTTGCAAAACTGAATTACTTTATTGCGCAATCAGACCCGCTGCCACACCACAACGCCATCATGGTGCTGTTCGAAATCCTTGAAAGCGGCTCGCGCGCAGATTTGAAAAGCGATCTGCTTCAAGAATTGGAACGCCAGCGTCAAACCCTCAGTGGTCTGCAAGGCAACCCGGCCATAGACGCCAGACGCCTGCAACAAACCATCGACGAAATCGCTGCAGCAGCACATGCGCTGGGTGCAGTCAGTGGTCGGTTGGGGCAGCACCTTCGGGAAAACGAATGGTTGATGATGATACGCGGCAGAAGCAGCATTCCAGGGGGTGTCTGCGAATTTGATCTTCCCAGCTACCATGCATGGCAGCATGAAAATACGGAAAAACGGCGTTCGCAATTGTTGGAGTGGGCAAAACCCATGTTGCCGCTGGCTCACGCCATCAGAATATTGCTGGAAATTTTACGCAACACCGGCGCCCGCCGCACAGAGCAGGCCAACAGCGGCAGTTTCACACAGCCGCTGGCGGGCAAGCAGTACCAGTTGGC
Organism: Burkholderiales bacterium; assembly: GCA_021300475.1. Taxonomy (GTDB): domain Bacteria; phylum Pseudomonadota; class Gammaproteobacteria; order Burkholderiales; family Burkholderiaceae_B; genus SXZD01. The sequence goes on from JAJTDO010000033.1 coordinate 1,760, forward strand.
ACGCCTGAGCATTCCCGCTGATCTGGCCTGTGTGCCCGAAGTCAGCGCCAACAAGTACATGGTCTGGATCCGCTTTAACCAACTCAATGATTATCAGGATGCAAAAACCCGACCCTGCGAAGCCAACTTCGAGTTTTCTTTGCAGCTGTGTAATTTTTAACGGCCTGCCGGCTTGCTGCGTTTCAATAGACGCTCAGCAGACCGTGTGAATGGCGCGTTGCATGGCCAAACCGTGGGCACCCAACTTCGCAGCTTCCAGCCTCAGCTCAGGCAACATACCCCCGACCGCATACACAGGCAATTTGGCGTGTTTAGCCATATCGCCGAAACCATTCCAGCCCAATAAATCGGTTTTTTCCGGATGCGACGGTGTCTGCAACACGGTACCCAGCACCACTGCATCCACCCCGCGCACAAATGCCTGGTTCATGGCTTCCACGGAGTGGGTCGCGGCAGTTTGCAATAACCAATGTTCCCTGTTGAAACGCGCATCCTGACTGGAAAGTAGTCGCTCTGGCAAATGCAGCCCCACATGTTTGTTCACACCCTTGCTCAAGGCCAACTCAAGCGCAGCATCGCAAGAAGCGTGTATGACCAGATGCATGTCGACTTCTGCCTGAATGCCCAACAACCACTCAAGCGCACGGACCTGCTCTCTGGGCGGCATGGAAAAATCGCGTAACTGCAGCAAAAAGCAGCCGAACTTCTTTGAAAAATCAATTAACTTTCGACAATAGGCTCTTAAACCCAGCACTTCAATGTCAGACAGCAAATAGTAGGAGGGCAAAGCCAGACGTGGCAGGACAGGTTCGGTTGCCGGCAAAATGGGGCTGACTGCCGCCGCATGCTTGGGCAATATTGCATCCCAACAAAATGCCTGACCTTCACGGGCCTGTGGTTCGCCGGAAAACCGCCAGACCCTGTACAAATGCAACCTCACCAGAGCGTGCGGGTAGTCATGCT
>JAJTDO010000033.1:2782-32944 GCA_021300475.1 Burkholderiales bacterium
GCCCAATTCCTCATGGATTTCCCTGACCAGCGCCTGCCAGGGCGTTTCCCCGGCCTCAAGCTTGCCGCCAGGAAACTCCCAGTAACCGGCGTAAGGCTTGCCTTCAGGACGCTGACACCACAAAACATTGCCATCTTCACGCTGCAAAATGGCCACGGCCACATCAATTCTCTGACGACTTTCTGCTGCAACCATACCGACCCCGCACTAACCCAATCGCCTTGAACCCACCCAGTGCCGTGCAAACTGCAAGGCAACCCGACCAGAACGCGACCCGCGCTCCAGGGTGAACCGCAGCGCATCTGCCCTGGCTTGCGCCAACAACTCGTCCGACTGGGCCGGCCGCGCATTGGACAGCACCGTAACCCAGTGCCTCACCGCATTTAAATAATCGTTTTGTGTAAATGAATGGAACGAAACCCAGAGACCGAAACGCTCGGACAGGGATATTTTTTCTTCAACGGCCTCGCCTGGATGCACCTCGCCAGTTTCAGTGTGGCGTGCTTGAAGGTTATCTGCCATAAGGTCAGGCATCAGGTGGCGGCGGTTTGAGGTCGCGTAAATCAGAATATTCTGCGCGGCAGCTGACACAGAGCCGTCTAAAGTGCTTTTTAGTACCTTGTAGCCCGCGTCACCCGCTTCAAAAGACAAATCGTCTGAAAAAACAATAAAGCGCTCCTGACGCTGTGCCAACAAATCAACGATGTCAGGTAAATCAACCAACTCGGTTTTTTCAACCTCCACCAGTCGCAACCCCTGATTTCTAAACTGGTGCAACATGGCACGGACCAATGATGATTTTCCACAACCGCGCGCACCCGTCAGCAAAACATTGTTAGCGGGCAAACCCTGCACAAATTGCCGGGTATTTTGCTCGACGATGCGACATTGATCGCCGATGTTCTGCAAGTCTTCAATGGAGATATCAGCAAAATGCGTAACTGCCTGCAAGTAGCCAGTGCCGTTTTTTCGGCGCCAGCGAAATACAGGGGCAGTCCAATCAACAGACTGTGGTTCTGATGGGGCGAGCGCTTCCAGCCGCTCAATCAGCTGATCTGCCCGCAACAGCAGCTGCTGCAGGAGGCTCTGAGTTTGTGGGTCCATCAGCTTCGGTAATCCGCGTTGATGGACACATACTCATGGGAGAAGTCGCAGGTCCAAACGGTGCTGGATACGTCGCCGCGGCTCAACACCACGCGAACAGTAATGTCCTGCTTGGCCATCACCCTCTGCCCGTCCGCCTCTCGGTAATCCGGATGGCGACCGCCGTCCTTGGCAACCCATACATCGTCAAGAAACAACTGCACGTGAGCAACATCAAGATCGTCAATGCCTGCATAACCCACCGCCGCCAAAATTCGCCCCAGATTGGGGTCAGACGCAAAAAATGCAGTTTTAACCAGAGGAGAATGCGCAATGGCGTACGCCACCTTCAATGCCTCTTCCTCTGTGCCAGCCTGCTCAACCGTGACTGTAATGAATTTTGTTGCGCCCTCGCCATCGCGAACAATGGCCTGCGCCAACCAGCGGGACACTTCATCAAGCACCGCAAAAACAGCAGCGGCATCCGGGTGGTTTTCATCCTCAATGACAGGGTTACCGGCGCTGCCGGTGGCAATGGCGATGAAACTGTCATTGGTGGAGGTGTCGCCGTCAATGGTGATTCGGTTAAAAGACCGGTCCGCCAGCCGCTTCATCCACACATCCAGCAAGGGCTGGGCAATGGCGGCATCCGTGGCTAGGTAACCCAGCATGGTTGCCATGTTGGGGCGTATCATGCCGGCGCCTTTGGAAATACCCGTGACAGTCACGGTCTTGCCAGCCAACTGAATTTTACGGCTACAGGCCTTGGGCAAGGTGTCTGTGGTCATAATGGCTTGCGCGGCATCCAGCCAATTGGCTTGCCCCAAGGCAGCCACTGCAGACTCAATGCCTGCATAAAGGCGGTCCATCGGCAAGCGTTCAAGAATGACACCCGTAGAAAACACCAGCACTTGCTCTGTTTGCAAACCCAACTGTTTTGCCACCGCCTGGCAGGTGTTTTGTGCATCCAGCAAGCCTGGCTCACCTGTGCCTGCATTTGCGCAACCAGTGTTGATAACCAAGGCACGAATGCCCGCCCCCGCACTCAAATGGGTGCGGCACACTTGAACCGGCGCGGCACAAAATCTGTTTTTGGTAAAAACACCCGACACGCTGCTGCCTTGCGCGAGCGACATCACCAAGACATCTTTGCGGTCAGGTTTGCGGATATGCGCTTTAGCAAAACCCATGCGAACGCCCGCAACGTCGTTTAAGTCAGCCGCCGCGGGCACTTGCAGATTCACAGCCATTTATCTTCACTCCAACATCTAAAAAATCAGGAAATTTTCCCGTGACAGTGTTTGTACTTTTTGCCTGAACCACAAGGGCAGGCATCGTTGCGCCCCACTTTTTCAAAGCCGCGCAGCTCTGCTCCAGCAGTTTGCGGGTTCTGGTTTTCGCTGTTTTTCAGCAATGCCTCGGCGTTTTCACCACCCGCATCGTCTGCCCCGGAATGCTTGAACTCCAGGCTACCGAGATCCACCGCAGCACGCTGCTCCATTTCCAGCTCAGCCGCCTGCGCCTGCTCTGCTGTGGCAATGTGCACATTCACCAAGGTGCGTGTGGTTTCATCGCGGATGGTGGTCAGCAAGTTGCCAAACAGTTCAAAGGCTTCGCGCTTGTACTCCTGCTTGGGGTTTTTCTGGGCGTAACCGCGCAAATGAATACCCTGGCGCAAATAATCGAGTGCTGCCAGATGTTCGCGCCAATGCAAGTCGATGGACTGCAACAACACGGAACGCTCAAAACCGGCAAAGGCTTCGCGCCCCACCAGGTCCACCTTGGCCTGATAGGCCGCATTAATGGCGATCAGCAAGCGCTCCAACAGGGTGTCGTCTGTCAGTTGCGGCTCAAGCTTGAGCATCTCGGTGACAGGGAAATCCAGTTGCCAGTCGCTTTTCAGCTCGTTTTGCAAGCGTTGAATTTCCCACTGTTCTTCAACAGATTCCGCGGGCACGCATTCGCGGAACAAATCGGTGAACACGCCTTCGCGCAAATTGTTGATCAATTCGCCGACATCGGAGGATTCGAGAACCTCGTTGCGCTGCTGATAAATGATTTTTCGCTGTTCGTTGGAGACATCATCGTATTCCAGCAACTGCTTGCGGATATCAAAGTTGCGCGCCTCCACCTTGCGCTGGGCCGACTCAATGGAACGCGTCACCATGCCCGCTTCGATGGCTTCCCCTTCAGGCAATTTCAAGCGCTCCATGATGGCGCGAACGCGGTCGCCTGCAAAAATCCGCAGCAACGGATCTTCCATCGACAGGTAAAAACGCGATGAACCGGGGTCGCCTTGACGGCCGGATCGACCACGCAATTGGTTGTCGATGCGCCGTGACTCATGCCGTTCACTGCCCACGATGTGCAGACCACCGGCTTTGAGCACCTGACCATTCAAGAGCAACCAGTCACCTTTCAACTGGTTGATCTTTTGATGCTTTTCCTGCTCGGTCAGAGACTCGTCGGACTCAATGCCGGCAATGCTCTTTTCAATGTTGCCGCCCAGCACAATATCGGTTCCCCGACCTGCCATGTTGGTGGCGATCGTGATGGCACCGGGGCGCCCTGCCTGAGCAATAATTTCAGCCTCGCGGACATGCTGCTTCGCATTTAGCACTTCATGCGGCAGTTTTTCCTTTTGCAGCACGGTGGCCAACAATTCCGACGCTTCAATTGAGGTGGTGCCCACCAACACGGGCTGCCCCCGCTCATGGCAATCCTTGATGTCTTCGATAATGGCTGAGAACTTCTCGCGCTCGGACTTGAACACTTTGTCTTGTGCGTCGATTCTGACTGCAGGCTTGTTGGTCGGCAGAATTACCGTTTCGAGCCCGTAAATCTCTTGAAATTCATAAGCCTCGGTATCCGCCGTACCCGTCATCCCGGACAATTTTCCATACATGCGGAAATAGTTTTGAAACGTGATGGAGGCCAGCGTCTGGTTTTCCGCCTGAATCGGAACGTCCTCTTTCGCCTCAATGGCCTGATGCAGACCCTCACCCCAGCGACGACCTGGCATCAGGCGGCCCGTGAATTCGTCCACAATCAGATGTGCCCGCAAAGAAGCCATCAGGTGGTGTAGCAAAGAAATGTTGGTGGGGTCATAGAGTGACGCACCGTGGGCCAGTATGCCCAAGTCAGCCAGAATTTGTTCAGCCTTCTCGTGGCCTGATTCCGACAAATGAATTTGATGCGATTTCTCATCAACGTAAAAATCGCCGTCGGGTTCGGGCTCATCGGGCTTGGGCTCGGCCTGCATGCGCTGCATCATGGGGGGTATGACGTTTACACGGCGGTACATCTCGGTGTGGTCGTCGGCCGGGCCTGAAATAATCAAGGGCGTGCGGGCTTCGTCAATCAAAATGGAGTCAACCTCGTCCACAATGGCAAAGCTCAAACCCCGCTGCACCCTTTCGGTTGCCGCATGCACCATGTTGTCGCGCAGGTAGTCGAAACCGTACTCGTTGTTGGTGCCGTATGTAATGTCTGCGGCATAGGCCTGCTGCTTTTCATCGTGTGGCATGCGGGAAAGGTTCACCCCCACACTCATGCCCAGAAACCGGTAGATACGCCCCATCCAGTCAGCGTCTCGCTTGGCCAGATAATCGTTTACGGTAATAATGTGCACACCCTTGCCTGAAATTGCGTTCAGGTAGGCAGGCAACGTGGCCATCAGGGTCTTACCCTCACCAGTACGCATTTCTGCGATCTTACCGTTGTGCAGCGCCATGCCGCCCAAAAGTTGTACATCGAAATGCCGCATGCCGTGGACGCGCTTGCCCGCCTCCCGTACCACTGCAAAGGCCTCCGGAAGCAACTGGTCCAGGGTTTCGCCCTGAGCATGTCGCGTCTTGAATTCCTGCGTTTTGGCGGCCAGCGCCTCATCAGACAAACCGAGCACTGAAGGTTCCAAAGCATTGATCTTGGTCACAACTTCACGGTACTGCCTTAGCAAACGGTCGTTGCGGCTTCCGAAGATCTTGGTGAGAACGTTAGTAATCATAGCGGGCATTCAGAAATCAGCCTGAAATAGGGTGACGTGCGATAATTCGAAGGCTGAAAGTTTAACACGCAGCCATGCAAACCCCGCTGCTTCGTCTTGCATTCGTCACATTTTCCCCCATATGAGAGAGAGACCTTCATGGCTCAAACGCCCAGAAAAACCCGTGTTGCGATGGAATGGCTAAAAACCACCGCCGGGCAAGGCCAAAGCCTACTGACGCAAGCACGCCATCTGGTTCAATTGCAGCAGGACATTGACGCTTGGGGAGAACGGCAGCGCTTGAAACTGGTGGTCGGACTGCTAAAAGAAGGCAAATTGAAAGTATTTACAGACCACCCGGCCATGTTGGCGCGCACCCGGCAGCAGTTGCCATCACTGCTGGCTGAGTTGAACGAGCGGGGTTGGAGCTTGAATGCAATAGAGCTCAAGCTCAAAAGTTTTCAGGAAGCTGCTGCGCCCGCCACAAGACCCAAACAAGGCAAGTTCTCGGAAATCGCACGCAAAGAATGGTTGAATCTTCAGGACTCACTGCACGATGAGCAGATCAAGGCGGCCACACAGCGCCTGTGCGACCACAACGGATGGAATAAAAACGAGACTTAAGCCAGCGCCCAATCAGTTCTGAAGACCTCCGGGGTGTCCTGAACGCTTTGGTAGGTCACCATTTCATAGTTTGCCTGGTCTGCCAACACAGCGCGTATCAGCTGATTGTTCAACCCGTGCCCCGACCTGAATGCCGTGTAGGCGCCCACAATCGGATGGCCAATAACGTATAAATCGCCGATGGCGTCGAGAATTTTGTGTTTTACAAACTCATCGTCGTAGCGCAGACCGTCTGAGTTTAAAATTCGGTATTCATCCATCACAATCGCATTGTCGAGGTTTCCGCCACGCGCAAGGCCAATGTTTCTCAGCGCCTCAACGTCTTGTGTAAAACCGAACGTTCGAGCACGCGCTATGTCGCGAACGTATGACACCACACCGAAGTCGACTTCCAGCATCTGGCCGGTTCTGTCGATGGCGGGGTGACCAAAATCAATTTCAAAGTTAAGCTTGAAGCCATTGAAGGGCGACAACTTTGCCCATTTCAATTGCCTGCCTTCGCCTTCGCGAATTTCAACAGGACGAAGAATACGGATAAATTTTTTCAGGGCGGGTTGTTCAACCACACCGGCTTGCTGCAACAAGTAAATGAAGGCGGCTGCGCTGCCATCCATGATCGGCACTTCGACAGCATCAAGATCCACAAAAATATTGTCCACGCCCAAGCCGTACAGGGCAGACATCAGGTGCTCAATCGTGGAAACCTTAACGCCTTCACGCTCTAGCGTGGAAGCCATGCGCGTATCCCCGATAGCGCCGGCACTGACGGGAAAATCCACTGGGGGAGTCACATCCACACGACGAAACACAATGCCCGTATCGGGAGGCGCGGGGCGCAAAACCAGATTCACCCGTTTGCCTGAATGCAAGCCGATGCCCGTTGCTTTCACGATTTGTTTGAGAGTGCGTTGTTTCATGGAGACCTGTCATTGGTTTGACATGATTTTACCGTTAGCGGACTTAACAAGGAAGAAATCGGATCCGAGACACGCTTCGAATCCGACATTGTGTGCGCTTAAGCCAACTGTTTCAAGAGCGTGGCTGCATCGCTGACTTCAAACTTGCCTGGAGCATCTAAATTCAGTTGTGTGACAACACCGTCTTTGACCAGCATGGAGTAACGCTGTGAGCGCATTCCCAAGCCTTTGGATACCAGATCGAAGGTCATGCCGAGCTTCTCGGTGAACTCGCAAGAGCCATCGGCCATCATTCTGATCTTGCCGGTCACTTTTTGATCTCTGCCCCACGCACCCATGACAAACGGGTCGTTTACAGAAATACACCAGATTTCATCAACGCCTTTTGCCTTGAAGTCTTCAAAATGGTCTCTGTAGGCGGGCAAATGCTGAACGGAACAAGTGGGCGTAAAAGCGCCGGGCACGGCGAGAATCGCAATCGTTTTGCCCTTGACCAATTCAGCCACTGAAAAACTGTTGGGTCCGACAGCGCAGCCTGCGCTCTCAACCTCAATAAACTCTGCCAAATTCCCTTCCGGGAGGTGATCACCTGTCTTGATTGTCATTTACTGCTTCTCCTGTCTGTTACCAACGGCTCATGCCGAAGAAAGAAGAAGCCTACCATGACAGCGCAAGCCATGGAACACACCGGCCCCCCTCTTCCGGTCAGCAAGGATGTGAAGTCATTGCGCGGCTGTTCACAGCGCAGTTTCACATCCGCTTTGCGGACATGCAACCCAGCTTTGGCGCAGACTGGGCAACAGGGTAACCGGTGCTCGACCCACCGCCAGGCGGTGTGCCGATACGTTCCTTTAAAACATCAATCCGCCTGACGACGCAGGAATGCGGGGATGTCGTAACGGTCCATTCCGCTTTCTTCCAAGGCCTGAACCTGGTGAGCCGCATTGTTGCGTGGGTTTCTCCACACAGTTGGCTCATTCAGATCGGCGCTGTGCGCATAGCCACCGTCGGTGCCGGTGGCACGTGCGGTCTGGCGTGAAGGCACCAGTTGTGGCTTGGCTGCACGGCGACCCAGCCCAGTGGCCACAACGGTCACGCGCAGATCATCGCCCATGTTGTCATGGGTGGCGGTTCCGAAAATCACGGTGGCATCTTCGGCCGCATAGGCGCGGATGATGTTCATGACTTCGCGGGTTTCGCGCAATTTCAGGTTCTTTGAGGCAGTGATGTTCACGAGAACGCCACGGGCACCCGACAGGTCCACACCTTCAAGCAATGGAGAAGCGATGGCTTTTTCCGCTGCAATCTTTGCGCGGTCTTCACCACTGGCTGTTGCAGTTCCCATCATTGCCTTGCCCTGCTCGGACATAATGGTTTTTACGTCTTCAAAGTCGACGTTCACATCACCTTCAATGTTGATGATCTCGGCAATGCCTGCGCAAGCGTTGTGCAAAACGTCGTCTGCTGCACGGAAACAATCTTCCTGCGTTGCATCGTCGCCAACCACTTCAAGCAACTTTTCGTTGAGCACAACGATCAAGGAATTGACCTTGCCAGCCAATTGCTCAAGGCCTTCTTCAGCCATGCGCGCACGCTTGGAGCCTTCAAAATCGAAAGGCTTGGTCACCACGGCCACGGTCAAAATACCCAGTTCCTGAGCCACTTCGGCAACAACGGGTGCTGCACCCGTGCCAGTACCGCCACCCATGCCGGCTGTAATGAATACCATGTGCGCGCCGCGCAATGCGTCGCGAATACGGTCACGGTCGTCTTCTGCAGCCTGACGGCCTGCATCAGGCTTGGCACCTGCGCCCAGACCGGTTTTTCCCAATTGCAGCAAAGTGTTCGCAGGTGTGCGAGCCAATGCCTGTGCATCTGTGTTTGCACACATGAATTCAACGCCGGAAACGCCCTGACGAATCATGTGGGTCACTGCATTGCCGCCTGCACCACCTACGCCCACCACTTTAATTACAGTTCCACGTGTTTCTGTTTCCAGGATTTCAAAAGATGACATGAACAGCCTCCTATAGGTTTTGTCATTACTGCGCCAAAGTACAATTTACAACGACTACTACCACTGCATTTTTTAAAAACTACCGAAAAACCAATCTTTCATACGCTGCAGGGTCTGACTCAAACTCCCTGTTTGCAAAGCCACCCTGCGCCCCCGAAGCGACTGAATACGAGCCTCGTTGAGCAAACCCACGACAGTGGAGAAGCGAGGACTGCGAACCACATCAGACAAGCTGCTGTTGTAGTCGGGAATACCAATGCGCACCGGCTTGAGGAAAACGTCTTCGCCCAATTCAGCGATGCCGGGCATCAGGCTTGAACCACCTGTTAAAACAATGCCTGACGACAACAATTCTTCGTAGCCGGATTCACGGATCTTGTGCTGCACCATGGCGAACAATTCTTCAACGCGTGGCTCAATGACTGCAGCCAACGACTGACGCGCAATTGTTCTGGGGCCACGTTCGCCAATACCCGGCACTTCAACCTGCTCATGCGGATCAACCAACACCTGTTTTGCCACCCCGTAGGACAACTTCAACTCTTCCGCATCGGTGGTCGGCGTGCGCAAGGCCATGGCGATGTCGTTGGTGATCTGATCGCCTGCGATCGGCACCACAGCGGTGTGCCGAATGGCGCCACCGGTAAAAATTGCAATGTCCGTAGTGCCACCGCCGATATCCACCAACGCCACACCCAGTTCTTTTTCATCTTCGGTGAGAACGGCTGTGCTGCTGGCCAACGGTTGCAACACCAAGTCTTGAACCTCAAGACCGCAGCGACGCACACACTTGATAATGTTCTGGGCCGCTGAAACCGCACCGGTCACAATGTGCACCTTCACTTCGAGACGAACGCCACTCATGCCCAAAGGCTCACGCACGTCTTCCTGACCGTCCACAATGAATTCCTGCGGCAGCACATGCAAGATCTGCTGGTCTGTGGGGATGTTGACTGCCTTTGCAGTTTCAATCACACGGGCCACGTCAGTCGGTGTGACCTCACGCTCCTTGATGGCCACCATTCCGGAGGAATTGAAACTTTGTATGTGGCTGCCGGCAATGCCCGTAAACACAGTGCGGATTTTGCAGTCCGCCATCAGTTCGGCTTCTTCCAGCGCACGTTGAATCGAGGCCACAGTAGACTCGATGTTGATCACCACGCCTTTTTTCAGCCCCTTGGACTCGTGTTGTCCCATGCCAATGACTTCATAACGACCGTCGGGCAATAACTCTGCGACCACAGCCACCACTTTCGAGGTGCCGATGTCCAGTCCGACGATCAGATCTTTTTGTTCCTTGCTCATACCCTGTCCACTCAATTAACGGCTTACGCCCGCCAACGCAAAACCCGACGGATACCGCAAATCAAATACCGTCAATTTTTTCATCATTTGTGCCATCACGATCGGATAGCTTCTTAAAAACAAATCCACCTGACTCGAACTTGAATGTTCGGGTCTATCAATTCCCAATTCCAGCTTCAGTCCGTTGTCAATAACCGCGGTCCAGGCAAAACGGTCGGAGAGCCTCAACTCAGCCAACTGAAAGCCACCCGTCTTCAACTGCCGGTTCAAACGGTAAAACTGCTCCACAACCAAACGCTCGCTACCCACAGGGCCCAGCAACAACGGCAGCTTTTCAGCACGCTGGGCTTCCGCCTCAGCAAGGTTCACAACAAACACATCACCAAACCGGCTGACCAGTTTGCTATCGCCCCAATAACCCAACACTTCATGCTCAACCAAATTGACCCGCAAACCGTTGGGCCATACACGGCGCACTGAGGCTGAACGCACCCAAGGCACATTTTCAAAAGCCCTGCGCGTGTCTTCCAGATTCATGGTGAAAAAATTACCTGACATGCTGCGCAGCGCATGTTCACGAACACCCACCTTGTTCACATGTTGAAACTGTCCATCCAATTCAATGTGGGTCAGCGTAAAAACAGGCCGATGGGCAACCCAGGTGAGACTCGCAACAACGAAGAACACCAGTGCCAAGGCAGAAAACACCAAAGCCATGATGTTCATCAAACGCGTGTCGTGCCACAGGCTGCCAAACATTTATTGCGCTCCGTTATTTTGCAAGCTTGATTTCAAGCACGCCTGAGACAACAAACGCAAAACCAGCGCATCGTATTGAATGCCGGTTGCGCGCGCGCTCATGGGAACCAGTGAATGGTCTGTCATGCCGGGGCTTGTATTCATTTCAAGCAACCAAGGGCGTTGCTGTTCATCCAGCATCACATCGGCACGCCCCCATCCACTGCAACCCAAGGCTTGATAGGCGCGCACGGCCAAGGCCTGCACTTCCGCTTCCAGCGCCGGATCAATGCCGCTGGGGCAAAAATATTGTGTCTCGTTGCCAAGGTACTTGTTGTGATAATCGTAGTTGCCGCCAGGCGCCACAATGCGGATGGCCGGCAGTGCATGTGCATTGGCACCTTCACCCAGCACGGGCACCGTCAGTTCACCACCGGACACAAATGCTTCAGCCAGAACATGCTTGTCAAAGGCAAAGGCTTTTTCAAAAGCGGGTGTGAGTTCTTCAACGGTTCTGACCTTGGTCAGTCCAAGTGTGGAGCCTTCCTGAGCGGGTTTCACAATTAATGGAAGACCCAGACGCGAAGCCACCTCCACGGCAGAAAAACCAGGTTCCAACTCAATGAAATCCGGCGTGGGCAGATGTTCCCGCTGCCAAATAACCTTGGTCAGTACTTTGTCCATGGCCAAGGCTGACGCCAGTACGCCGCTGCCGGTGTAGGGGATTCGCATCCATTCCAGAGCACCCTGCACCGTGCCGTCTTCGCCGAAGCGGCCATGCAGCGCGATGAACGCCCGGTCGTAATTACCATTGGCCAATTCCACCAGCGAGCGGGTGGCGGGATCAAACGGATGAGCGTCCACACCCTGACGTTGCAGGGCGGCCAACACCATGCCACCTGATTTCAATGACACTTCACGCTCGGCGGATGGACCGCCAAACAACACAACCACTTTACCCAGGTCTTTCGGGTTCACACTTGAAACTTGTCCTGGCGAACTCACGCCTGACCTCCAAAATCTTTGAAACGTTTAGGTAGCCCACCAATTGAGCCAGCTCCCATGGTGATCACCAGATCTCCATCTTGTGCGGTTTGCATGACTGCGCTGTACATTTCATCCGTATCCTGAACGAAGATGGGTTCAACTTTTCCCAGCACACGAACGGCTCTGGCCAAGGCCCTGCCATCGGCCGCCACGATGGGCGACTCACCTGCGGCATACACCTCAGACAACACCAGTGCGTCCACGGTGGACAACACACGGGCGAAGTCTTCAAAGCAGTCGCGGGTACGGGTGTAACGGTGGGGTTGGAATGCAAGCACTAAACGCTTTTCAGGAAAAGCGCCGCGGGCAGCAGCCAGTGTTGCCGCCATTTCAACAGGATGGTGTCCATAGTCATCCACCAGGCTGAAACTGCCACCACCGGACAACGCAATGTCACCATGGCGTGAAAAACGTCGCCCTACGCCGTTGAATTGCTCCAGCGCCGTGCAGATGTCTTCATCTTCCACACCCAGCTCCGTTGCAATTGCAATGGCCGCCAAGGAATTCAGTACGTTGTGGACACCCGGCAAATTCAGTTTGACCTGCAGCGGTGACTCATCTTCGCGCAATGCGGTGAAATGCATCTGTGCACCCACGGCTTTTACATCCACTGCGCGTACGGTTGCACCTTCCATCAGACCATAGGTAATCATGGGCTTGGAAATAAAGGGAATGATTTCGCGAACATGCGGATCATCGGAACACACCACCGCCTCACCGTAGAAAGGCAAGCGCTGCGTAAACTCAATGAAAGCCTGTTTCAGACGTGCGAAGTCGTGGCCGTAAGTTTCCATGTGATCCGCATCAATGTTGGTGATCACTGCCATCACGGGCATCAAATTCAGGAATGAAGCATCCGACTCATCGGCCTCCACCACAATGTAGTCGCCAGTGCCCAATTTCGCATTTGCACCGGCAGAATTCAAGCGACCGCCAATGACAAAGGTGGGGTCCAGATTTCCCTGTGCCAACACACTGGCCACCAAACTGGTGGTGGTGGTTTTGCCGTGCGTGCCGGCAATTGCGATGCCACGCTTCAGACGCATCAGTTCGGCGAGCATCAACGCCCTGGGCACAACGGGAATCCGCTTTGACCGTGCTGCAATCACTTCCGGGTTGTGGTTACCCACGGCACTGGAAACCACCAGGGCATCTGCCGTGGCTACGTTTTCAGCGGCATGGCCTTGAACCACGGTTACACCCATGGACTGCAGGCGCTGCGTTGTGGCGTTGTCGGCCAAATCCGACCCGCTGATTTCATATCCCAGATTCAGCAACACCTCTGCAATACCGCTCATGCCTGAGCCGCCAATGCCGACGAAGTGAACGTGTTTAACTTTGTGCTTCATGACTCACAGACCTTTTCCATTTGCTCAACAATGTGCTGCGTTGCATCGGGTTTGGACAGCGCACGGGCTGCAATGGCGGTTTTCAATAGATCGTCGCGTGTCAGTTGTTGCAACCATTGCGCCAGCCATTGCGCAGTCAGTTCAGACTGTTGTCGCATCCAGGCCCCGCCCTTGAGGCTGAGGAAGGTAGCGTTGGTTGTCTGATGGTCATCCACGGCAAACGGAAATGGAACAAACAAGGCGGCTGCGCCCACGGCTGCAATTTCTGCAACCGTCATCGCGCCAGCCCTGCACACAATTACATCGGCCTGCGCAAGCGCGTCAGACATGTCTTCAATAAAGGCGACGCAATCGGCCTGAACCCCTGCCTTGGCATACGCTGAAACCAGCGCCTGAAGGTGCTTTTCGCCCGCCTGATGCTTCACCTCAAAACGGCTGCCTGAAGGCAGCAAGCCCAAGGCCGCAGGCACTGTCTCATTCAAGGCTGCAGCCCCCAGACTTCCCGGTTGGTCATGCCCGCAATCGAATTCTGTTCATGAATCACCACCGGAATACCCAACAAGCTGGCCATCATTCCACCCGGGAAAGCGACATAGCCCCCCATGCCGAGAACAACATCCGGCCTGACTTTTCTGAGCACCCGCACCGCTTGTGCAAACGCCTTCAACAGGCGCAGAGGCATCAACAGAGCCGCCGCAAAACCTTTGCCACGCAAACCGGAAAATACCAACGGGTTCAGAACAATGTCGTGTTTCGGAACCAACTGGCCTTCCATGGCGGTAGGGTTGCCCAACCACTGCACCGTCCAACCGCGCTCGCGCAAGGCATGCGCAACGGCCAGACCAGGGAAAATATGTCCGCCAGTACCGCCCGCCATCACCAAAGCCAATTTGCCGCGCGCGTTCATTTGCGTACTCCGCTCGAAGTACTGCCGCGCATCATTTCGCGAGACTCAAAGTCCACGCGCATCAAGATGGCCAAACCAATGCAATTCATCATGATGCCGGAACCGCCATAACTCATTAGCGGCAAGGTCAGGCCCTTGGTTGGCAGCAGACCCAAATTCACCCCCATGTTGATGAACACCTGAACGCCTAGCCAGATACCCACACCTTTGGCCACCAGACCTGCAAACACACGGTCCAGCGCAATGGCTTGGGCGCCGATAGAAAATGCACGGTGCACAATGAAAGCGAATGCGAAAATAACCGATGCCACACCAATGAAACCCAATTCTTCACCGATCACGGCCAACAGAAAGTCGGTGTGCGCCTCGGGTAAATAATGCAGTTTCTCAACACTGCCGCCCAGACCCACGCCGCTTAGCTCGCCACGTCCGAATGCAATCAGGGAGTGGGACAACTGGTAGGCCTTGCCCAGCGCGTTTTTCTCTTCCCAAGGATTCAGGTATGCAAAGAAACGTTCACGTCGGTAGTCGCTGCTGTAGATCAAACCCACAAAGGCCATCAACATGATGCCGCAGAGACCGAAAAACACTTTGGCATTCACACCACCCAAAAACAGAATTCCGAAGGCAATGGCTACGATCACCATAAATGCGCCCATGTCAGGCTCAAGCAACAACAAAACCCCCACAAACGCCATGGCAATGCCCATGGGTAAAAACCCGCGGGAAAACCGCTGCATGAATTCCTGTTTGCGAACGGTAAAGTCAGCCGCATATAGCAAGGCCACCACCTTCATCACTTCTGAGGGCTGCAAGTTCATAAAGTACAAAGGCAACCAGCGGCGCGCACCGTTTACGCCTTTACCCACGCCGGGAATCAGCACCAGCATCAACATAATCAGGGTAATCACAAACATCAGCGGCGCCAGACGCTGCCACATTTGCAGAGGCACCTGAAACACGCAAACAGCAGCAAATGCCGCAATACAAAGGGACACCACATGCCGCACCAAAAAGTGCGTGGGTTTGTAGTTCGCATACTTCGGTGAGTCTGGCAGCGCAACAGAGGCTGAATACACCATCACCATGCCGAAAATCAGCAAGCCCAAAATGGCATACATCAGACGGTGGTCAAATTCCGCAAGACGGTTGGGGCGAATCGGATTTCCACCGAAGCCACCAAAACCGGCAAGGCTTCCATAGGTCGAGTGGGTCATGGCCCCTTTACCTGAGTCGCTGGCAAAAAATTGGGAGAAAAAGTCGCGCAAACGGTTCAACATGGCTGCCCGGCCTCCAATGCAATTTCACGCACTTCATTCACAAAAACCTCGGCACGGTGAGCGTAGTTGCGAAACATGTCCAGACTTGCGCACGCCGGAGACAACAAGACAGCATCGCCTGGCAGCGCAACAGCGGTTGCCTTTCGAGTGGCTTCCTGCAGACTGGCTGCCTGATGCATTTGCACACCGGTTTGCTCCAACGCCTGCGCCAACAGCGCAGCATCCTTTCCAATCAGGACCACAGCCCTTGCGTGCCTGCTCACCGGGCCGGCCAAAACATCAAACGATTGGCCTTTTCCATCTCCGCCGGCAATCAGCACAACTGTGCGCTCCAAACCGGACAGGGCCGCCACCGTGGCGCCCACATTGGTGCCTTTGCTGTCATCGTAATAATCAATGCCGGCTACGTTGGCCACGAACTCAACGCGGTGAGGTTCACCCTTGTATTGGCGCAAACCATGCAACAACTCAGCCATTGGCAGTCCAATGGCGCGGCACAGCGCAAATGCAGCCAGTGCGTTGGTTGCATTGTGCAGACCACGAATCTGCAAGGCGTCCATCGGCATCAAACGTTTCAATGCAAATGCAATTGGATCGTCTTTCCTGCGGCGCCCGCCCTCATGTGCCAAGGGCGAGGCATACACCAACCAGACCAGTCCGTTTTCCCGCAGCAAACCGTAAGTGTCCGCAGTGCGGGGCTCATCGGTTCCGAAACTGACACAGGCATTGCCTTTGGCCATCTGCATAACGATGGCGTCATCGCGATTCAGCACGCGGACGGTTTCGCTTGAGAAGATGGCAGACTTGGCCTGCGCATACGCCTCCATGCAGCCATGCCAATCGAGGTGATCCTGTGTCACGTTCAACACCACAGCCGCATCACACTGCAAACTGTAGGTGGAGAACAATTGAAAGCTGGACAACTCAAGAACCCACACTTGGGGTAACGCTTGTTCATCCAGACACTGCATCAGTACATCAAGCGCTGCAGGACTGATATTGCCCGCCATCCGTACTGTTTTTCCTGCGCGCTCGCACAATTGACGGGTCAAACTGGTGGTGGTGGTTTTACCATTGGTGCCAGTAATGCCGATCACCTTAGGCTCGTAGTTTTGTGTTTGCCGTAATGCAGCCAAGGCCAGCGCAAACAGCTCTATTTCCGATTCAATGCGCTTGCCACAGGCTTGCAATTGCAAAATGGCGACTGACAACGGAGCGGCATTCGGATTCAGACCCGTACTCACGAACACCCTGTCGAAACTGGAAAAGTCTGCACACGACTGAATAAATGGCACCTCAGGCCCAATGGCATTCAACTCAACCAAGCCAGGTGGTTGTGCGCGGGTGTCCAGCACTGTCAGGGCAGCGCCTTCACGCAAACAAAAGCGTGCCACGGCCAGGCCTGATTCGCCCAAACCCATCAGCAACACATTTTGATTTTGCAACAAGCCCATTGACTCACTCACTTTATTAACCCGATCACTTCAACGCAGTTTCAACGTGGACAAACCGAACAACACCAACATCATGGTGATGATCCAGAATCGAACAACCACTTGCGTTTCTTTCCAGCCTGACAATTCATAGTGGTGGTGCAAAGGCGCCATTCTGAAAATCCGCTTGCCACCGCTGTATTTAAAATAGGCAACCTGAATCATCACGGACAATGTTTCGGCAACAAACACACCACCCATAATGAAAAGTACGATTTCCTGACGCACAATCACCGCCACTGTACCCAGCGCGCCACCCAAGGCCAGTGCACCCACGTCACCCATAAATACTTGGGCCGGGTAGGCGTTAAACCAGAGAAAGGCCAGACCGGCACCTGAAAGCGCGGCCAAAAATACCGTCACTTCACCGGCACCGGGAATAAACGGCAATAAAAGGTATTTGGAATAGACGGAGTTGCCAGCCACGTAAGCAAAAATTGCCAATGCGCTGGCCACCATGACGGTGGGCATGATCGCCAAGCCATCAAGGCCGTCGGTCAGGTTCACTGCGTTGCTGGTGCCCACAATCACGAAATAGCTCAGGGTAATAAAACCCCAAACACCCAGCGGGTAAGTCACAGACTTAAAGAATGGCACGATCAAGTCTGCGCGGTTTGGCAGGTACATGGAGAACCCGCTTTGAACCCACAAGGTAAACACGTCCAACACACTCTCACTGGAATTTGCAGACACCGCAAATGCCAAGTAAGAAGCCGCCAGCACACCAATAACGGACTGCCAGAAGTACTTCCACTTGGCAGGCAAGCCCTTGGGATTGCGGTAAACCACTTTGCGGTAGTCATCTACCCAACCAATCCAGCCAAATCCCAAGGTGACAATCAAAACCACCCAGACAAAGCGGTTAGACAAATCAGCCCACAACAAAGTCGACAAGGTGATGGACAACAACACCAGCGCGCCACCCATGGTGGGCGTACCTGCCTTGACCAAATGCGTCTGTGGACCGTCATCTCTGACAGACTGGCCAATCTTGTATTCAGTGAGCTTGCGAATGACAGCAGGCCCCAACAACAAACCCAGCGCCAACGCGGTGCCACACGCCAACACAGCCCGCAGCGTCAAGTAATTGAAAACGGCGAAACCACGGATGTCTTCAGCCAACCAGCGGGCCAGTTCAAGCAGCATGAATGCCCCCGCAAGAGACGTCTTTTTTTACAATGGCTTCTACAGCCCTTTCCATTTTCATGAAACGTGAACCCTTGATAAGTACCGAGTAGTGGCTTGTTTGCAATGTTTCCAGCAGCGCTGCACTCAAGGCCTCAATGCTGGAGAAATGATGGGCATCCGCCCCGAAGGAATCGGCGCTGAACTGCGCCAAAGTACCCAGCGTAAATAATTTCGCTATGCCATGGGATTTTGCATAACGTCCTAAATCGGCGTGAAACTGTTCACCTTGGTGCCCTACTTCACCCATGTCGCCCAGAACCAGCAAGTGGGGCTGGGGCAACGCGGCCAAGGCGCGAACAGCGGCCTCAACAGAATCGGGGTTCGCATTGTAAGTATCGTTGATCAACACGCCGCCAAACGGGTTGGGCAGAGACTGCATGCGGCCATCAACCGGACGAAAATCAGCCAGACCCGCCGCAATGGCTTCGCCGGAGCAACCCGCCGCCCAAGTACAATTGGCAGCCGCCAGGGCATTTAAGGCGTTGTGCTCACCAACCACATGCAAGTCGATTTGCAGCGTACCCCAAGGGCCTCTCAAGGCAACGGTTGTCAGCGCGTTCGACTGTAAAACCGCGACGGTACTCTGCCCGGCGGCAAGCGAATCGCCATCCAGACCGAATGTCAGAGACCTTGCATCTGAGGCCAATTCAGCCCACAAATGCGTATGGGCATCCAAAGCCGGATACACAGCAACGCCATCAGCAGGCAAGGCTTTGAGGACAGAACCATTTTCGGCGGCAACCGCTTCAACGGTTTCCATGAACTCTTGGTGTTCGCGCTGGGCATTGTTCACCAAGGCAACGGTGGGTTTGACCAATCCGGCCAACCATGCAATTTCACCACGGTGGTTCATGCCCATTTCAACAACCGCCATCCGGTGCGCAGCAGTGAGCTCAAACAAAGTATGGGGAACACCCACATCATTGTTCAGGTTGCCTCGGGTGGCCAGTACGGCAGCAGCGCCACACTCGGCACGCAAAATACTGGCAATCATTTCCTTGGTGGTGGTTTTGCCATTGCTGCCAGTTACGGCAATCACCGGAATGTCAAACTGTTGGCGCCAAGCCGAAGCCAGCAAACCAAGCGCGACCCGGGTGTCTTTAACAATCAACTGCACGCAATCCGCATCTACAGGGCGATCCACCACCACAGCAATGGCGCCTCGCGCCACCACTTGAGCAATAAAGTCATGCGCATCAAATCGATCACCGCGCAATGCAACAAACACATCGCCCGGACCCACCATGCGACTGTCAGTTACAACACTTTGAATATTTCCGCTCAGTTCACCACGAATCTGAACATTAGCAACGGAGCGCAGCGCGGCAGCAGCCTGTTGCAAAGGCCAGTCAAGCATCGACTTTTTCAAGGGTGTGCTCATGCCCGACCCGCCAGATTTGAATGCCAACGGCTCAACGCCCTGCCGGCATGATCCAAATCAGAAAACGGCAAAACCTGATCACCGATAATTTGTCCGGTTTCGTGTCCTTTTCCTGCCAGCAAAACCACATCGCCAGCGCATGCAGCGGCAACCGACAATGCGATTGCACGCTCCCGGTCAGCTTCAACGGTGACTTTGGACAACGCATGCGCCGAAAACCCCTTGCAGACATCAGCAAGAATGGCCTGTGCATTTTCATTTCTGGGATTGTCGGACGTTGCGAACACTTTGTCGGCCAAACGCTGTGCAATTGACGCCATCAAAGGCCGCTTACCTGGATCGCGATCACCGCCACACCCAAACACGCAAGTCAGTGCACCTTGGCGCGACGCAGCCAGCGGACGCAATGCATTGAGTACTTTTTCCAGCGCATCAGGTGTGTGCGCATAATCAACCACCAACAAGGGGCCATTTGCCATGGTGACGGGTGTCATCCGGCCCGGGGGTGAAGTAATGCACGACACAACGCTGACGATTTCGGTCAATTTGTGGCCTTGAGCCAGCAAAATACCAGCCATAACAGCGATGTTCTCTACATTGAATTGCCCAATGACCGATACGTTTGCAACCAGTGTTTGCGCACCCAGAGCAAAGGTCAGGCTTAGACCGGCTTCGCAGTGAACACCTGTTACAACAAGCCTGAGCCCTTTAAAATCTTCGCAAAATGCAGCCGCGTCACTGCCCACCTGAATTGGCAAAGCGCCGCGCTCCACAGCCAAGGCCATGAAGCGGACGGCATGCGGGTCATCCATATTGGCCACAACGGATTGCACCCCCGGCCACTTGGCCAACAGCATTTTCGCCGCTTCATAGGCTTGCATGTCAGCGTGATAATCAAGATGATCACGGGAGAAATTTGTAAACGCCACGGTTGAAAACAGGCAGCCATTCAACCGTCCCTGCTCCAAACCAATGGAAGACGCCTCCAAGGCGACACCGGCCGCGCCCGCAACCCGCAATTTGGCCAGTACAGCCTGCAAGGTCACTGCATCCGGTGTTGTCAATCCGGTAACTTCTGCCACTTCATCAACAAACCCGGCTCCCAAGGTGCCCACCACTGCACAACGCTGATGCAAGGCATCCAGACATTGCGCGACCCAGCGGGTAACGGAGGTTTTGCCGTTGGTTCCTGTCACTGCAATTAATGGCAACGCCGCCTGCTGATTTCCCAACAACTGCGCTGCAATTTGCCCGGCATACGATTTTAAGTCTTCGACCAGATACACCGGGCAAGCCAGCGCCTCAGCCGAAATTGCAAAGTCAGCAGGCAAATCATTTGCATCAACAAACACAACCGATGGCACTGCAACAGCCAACGCTTGAATATTCTGCCTCGGATCAAACCGCTCACCCGCCCATGCGAAAAACGCATCCCCAGCCTTTAACTGGCGGGTATCCGATACGCAGCTTGCTTCGGGCGACAGCAATGCCTGCCCTTGCAACTCAAGCAGCAAATCAGCTGGGCGCAGTGTGCGTTGAATCACAGACTGTCCTCCACCACGGGCGGTACCATCACGATCTGTTTGAAAGGCGCATCCGGCTTAACCTGCAAATGACGCAAGGAAGCAAGCACGATGTTGGAAAAAATAGGGGCTGCGACGTCACCACCGTAGTGGCTGCCGGCACCTGGCTCATCCAGCATGACCGCCACCAACAAACGCGGATTTGAAACAGGTGCAAAACCAACAAAAGAGGACACATACTTATTAACGTAACGCCCGCCCTCCTGCTTGTGTGCCGTGCCGGTTTTGCCCGCCACACGGTAACCTACAACCTGGGCTTTCGGCGCAGTGCCACCAGGCGCTGCAGCCATTTCCAACATCTTGCGCATAATGGCGGAAGTCTCGGAAGAAAAGACCTGCGTACCCTTGGGTGGCCTGTCCAATTTCATGAACGAGGCTGGCAACACCTGGCCGTCATTGGTGAACACCGTGTAGGCACGAGCCAACTGTATGAGGGAAACCGACAAACCGTGACCGTAGGACATGGTGGCCTGCTCAATCGGCTTCCAGGTTTTCCATGGTCTGACACGGCCCGCAACTGCCCCCGGAAAGCCCAGATTGGGCGCCTGACCCAAGCCCACTTCAGTGAACATGGACCACATTTCCTGAGGCTCAAGCCGCAAGGCAATTTTTGTCGTTCCAACGTTACTGGACTTTTGAATAACCTCTTCAACGGTCAGGGCACCGTGGGGGTGGGCATCGGAGATGGTTGCACTTCCAATGGTGAGACGCCCAGGCGCTGTCTGAATAACTGTAGAAGGCTTGACCAAGCCTGTTTCCAGCGCCAAAGCAACTGTGAAAGGCTTCATGGTGGAGCCGGGCTCGAAGGTGTCCGTCAGCACACGGTTGCGCAACTGTGCGCCGGTCAAACGGCCACGGTCGTTGGGGTCGTAAGTGGGGAAGTTCGACAAGGCGAGCACTTCGCCAGTTTTGGCATCCAAAACAACAACACCACCCGCTTTTGCACGGTGTTGTTCAATGGCATTACGCAAATGCAGGTTCGCCAAGTACTGAATTTTCAAATCAATGGACAGGTTTAGGTCATGTCCATTGATGGGAGGACGAACTTCGCGCAAATCTTCCACAATGCGCCCCAGACGGTCGCGCACGACATTGCGCTCGCCAGCCGTTCCAGACAATTGCTGCTGGTAGGCCAACTCAATGCCTTCCTGACCAATATCCTCAACGTTTGTAAACCCCACCACATGGGCAATACCACTGCCCTCAGGATATTGCCGGCGGTACTCAGGCAAAGTGCCCAAGCCCGGCAAACGCAAGGCAACCACTTGTTCTGTCACATCCACAGGCACTTGGCGCTTGATATAGACAAATGTTTTTGTTTCCTTGCGAATTTTTTCCTGCAGCGCGACAGCATCCATGGACAGCAAGCCGGCCAGAAGCTTGACCTGCTCAGCCGTGGGATTGAACTCACGGCTGTCGAACCAGACGGCACGGGCAGGCAAACTGGAAGCCACCACCACACCGTTGCGATCCATGATTCGACCGCGGCTGGCCGGCAGGGTCAGCGTTCTTTCCATGCGAATGCGGCCCTGCCCCTGCAAAAAGTCTGTACTCAAAACCTGCAGGTACAAAGCACGCACAGCCAACCCGGTAAAGCCGGCAAACAAAATCAGCAACATCAACCGGGAACGCCAGGCGGGCAAACTCAGGCGCAACAGTTCTGAATCGGAAAAGCGTATGGAACGACTCACTTGGCAGCCTCCTTGCCTTCCTGGGCAGCCAGCGTGCTCATCGACAAATATCTGGTTTTCTGACCTTCTGGAGTGCGCAGCTTTAGCTGGGTGCGGGCAATTTCTTCAACCCGCGAACCCTTGCTCAAGGACACCTGCTCGGCCTGTAACTGGGTCCAGTCGTTTTCCAACTGGCGCTCCAACTGATTCTCCCGCTCCAAGGCCACAAAAAGGCCACGTGCGCGGTGTTGGGTGGTTATCAATGCCAACGCACAAATAACAATAGCAATCACCATGATCAAATTTACTCTACCCACATCCGCCTACACTTTCTCTGCTATTCGCAAGGTTGCGGATCGGGCTCTGGGATTGACCGCCAATTCGGCGGCACCGGGACGAACACGTGCAATTTTTCGCATGGTGGGTGCGACACTCTGAACAGGCAGGCGACGCAACCGTGGATCCTCATACGCACTCGGGCTGGCTTTGCGGTCGATGAACTGCTTCACAATGCGGTCTTCCAGAGAATGAAATGAAATAACGGCAAGGCGACCACCCGACTTCAACAGACCAAAGGCCGCTGTTAAACCCTGCTCGAGCTGCGCAAGCTCCTGGTTGACGTGAATCCGTAAAGCCTGAAAGGTGCGCGTCGCGGGGTCCTGACCTGGCTCGCGCGTCCTGACCGCTGTAGCCACGAGCGCGGCAAGTTGGCGTGTTGTATTGATTGGCCCGTTCTCGCGGCCAGCAACAATCGCTGTTGCAATCTGAAAAGCAAACCGTTCTTCCCCATAATTTTTAATGACCTCTGCAAGCTCGCGCACCGTTGCGCGCGCAATAAAATCAGCCGCAGACTCTCCAGCCTGCGGGTCCATCCGCATATCCAGCGGACCATCATTTCTAAAACTGAACCCTCGTTCAGCCTGATCGATTTGGGGGGAAGAAACACCGACATCCATCATGACGCCATCCACCTGTCCGACCTCAACAGCACCAAGCAATTGAGCCATGTCGGCAAACGCGCCGCGAATTCCGAAAAACCTTGGATCATTGATGTTTTGCATGACTGCAAAGGCTTGGGGATCGCGATCAAGGGCATACAAACGCCCCGGAGCACCCAAGCGCCCGAGCAAAGCTCGGCTGTGCCCTCCGCGACCAAAGGTTGCGTCGAGATAGACCCCATCGGCCCACAATGCAAGGTGGTCGACTGTTTCTGACAACAGAACGGGGATATGCGCATCTTCAGTCACGTTTAAAAGCAGAGTCCGTTGAGCACTTCAGGCATACCCGCTTCAATGGATTTTTGCTCCATCTCAGCGAATTTTCGCGTATCCCACACCTCAAAACTGCTACCCACACCCAACAACATGACGTCGCGGGTTAGCTGGGCAAAATCTCTTAACTCAGGGGAAATCAGGATGCGACCAGCTGAGTCGATTTCAACATCAGAGGCAGACCCTAGAAAAAACCGCTTGGCATTACCGCCACCCATGGGCAAGGCGGCAATCGCTTCACGCATCTTTTCCCACACATTGCGGGGCAACAACTGCAGACAGCCTTCAGGGTGCTTGGTCAGTGTCAGAGCACCGCCGGAAAGCTCGATCAGGGCGTCACGGTGCTTTTGGGGGATGTTCATCCGCCCTTTTGCATCCAGTGCCAACGCATTGCTACCCTGAAATATCACTCTGCTCACCCCACAAAAACCCACAAAAAGACAAAAAATCCCACTAGCCGACACTTTAAGTGAAGTCTGGTGCAAGGTCAAGGCGAAACAGAGAAAAACGCTTTCACAACAAAGACTTAGAAAGCTTTGTGAATATACGTCGAGATTAAAATAGCGCGCAAAAATAATGGCTTGCGCCATCAATATAAAGTGAACTATGAGGAGAATTGTCTATTTCTCACCCGGACTGACTGATAAATCAGGGGTGATATTGAAAGAATGTGAGAGGAAGCGGTTCTGTAAGCCGGATTCTGTTCAAACGGCGAACCGTTCGTGACAATCATTCCTCTGGGCCAACAGTTACCTGTTGGCTCTAGCCACCTACCCACGCATTCCAGGGGGCCCCCTTGATCGCTTGCGCGAAACATGCGCCTATTTGGTGTTGCTCCGAGTGGGGTTTACCATGCCTGTCGTGTTGCCACTTCAGCGGGGGTCTCTTACACCACCGGTTCGCCCTTGCCTGTTCGCCGCTTTCGCTGCGTCATCGGCGGTTTGTTTTCTGTTGCACTTTCCGTCGCTTTGGGCCCTTCGGCTTGCTGCGCCTGGCCGTTAGCCAGCACTCTGCCCTGTGGAGTCCGGACTTTCCTCTGCAACGGTTAGGTTACAGCGATTGCCTGACCCGCTTCCGCTTCAATCATAACAGCGCAGGTCATTGCGAGCGAGATTTTAAGCCTCTGCCCAGCCTGAATACCCCCGGGTTGTTGTAAAAACCCTCATTTTCGTTGGCCACCCACCACCCGGGCACTCCTAAAACCGGCATCGGCTGCAAATCTCTGGGAGTTGCAAGATGTGCGGAAATCCAGGAAGCCAGCCATTTATCCACTTCAAGCCTTTGGTGCTGAAAACTCAACCCTGCAAACCAGACCCACTGCTCTTGAAGCATCAACCAAACAACAGTGTGGGAACAAACCTCGACACGGGGGCTGTCCAACTTCTCAAGCAGGGCGTGACCCAGTAAGAATACGCGCGTCTCACTTGCCCAGTCTGTGCGCCCGCGCACAAACAAGTCTTGCCATTGGAAGGACTGCAACGCGGATGCTTTTGCAGCAGACGAGGTTACGAAAACCGCACCATTTTCATCCAGCACTGTCAGGGCATCACGAAGGCGCGTACGCGCATTGCCCAAAGGGCGACCCTCTGACGCCAACGCTGAATCAAGCTTCTGCGCCTCTGCAGCCTGCAAATGATTCAAGACCCGCTTAGTTTGCGGGTATGCCAACCACATCAAGGCGTTGAACCAGTCGTGTGCATTGTTGCGGGTTGGCAAACGTCCGGTTTCCGCTATGCCCACCTCGTACGCCGCTGCGCCTTGGTCGGCACCGCTCTCGACAACCTGCAATGCAACGCCACGGCCCGACACAGGGCCGCCTGACACAGGCCACAGATTCTGAAGAGCACCCACAGTGTCTGCGGCAGGCCAGACCAAGCCGTAAGGTTGCAACGCATCAAGCCACGGTCGTTTCAGCATTATGCTGACGCAAGTTCCACAGCCCAAGGCAGCACGTCACCCGCCAGAAAAGGCACGATCGACTGACCTTGAAGGAAAGGCAACTCAGAAGCCACAGAGTGCGAACGCCGAACCAATGTCATGGTTCTTGAATTCACTGGCAAACCGTAGAAGGCTGGACCGAACTCGGAAGCAAAGCCTTCAAGTCGATCCAATGCGCCCGCCTGATCAAACGCCTGAGCATATAACTCCATGGCAACCGGTGCGGAAAAGCAACCGGCACAACCACACGCCATTTCCTTCAAATGCCGAGCGTGCGGAGCACTGTCAGTTCCCAGAAAAAATTGCGGCAAGCCTGAAGTGGCGGCTGCCAGCAATGCAAGGCGATGCTCCTCTCGCTTCAAAACCGGCAAACAGTACCAGTGCGGCTGCAACCCACCTTTAAACAAGGCATTGCGGTTAAACAACAAGTGCTGCGGCGTGATAGTTGCGGCCAACAGTCGCCGACCCTGCCCATCCACACTGGAACACTGCGTCACATAGGTGGCCGCCTGTTTCGTTGTAATGTGTTCAAAAACGACCCGCAGCGCCGGAAACTGGCGTCGCAGGGGCTCCATGACCTGATCAATAAACACAGCCTCACGGTCGAACACATCGACCTCAGGGTCGGTCACCTCGCCATGTACCAAAAAAGGCAAGCCGGTTTGCTCCATGGCCTCAAGCGCCGCAGTGCACTTGGCCAAAGAAGAAACACCCGCCTGCGAGTTTGTAGTCGCGCCTGCCGGGTAAAGCTTTACACCATGAACAAACGGACTCGCGGCAGCACGTCGAATTTCCTCTGCCGAGGTTGCATCCGTCAGATACAAAACCATCAAAGGATCAAACGTCAGCCCGGGTGGCAATGCGGCAAGGATGCGCCCCCGATAGGCCAAGGCCTGATCAACCGTGGTGATGGGCGGCTTCAAATTCGGCATCACGATGGCACGCTCAAACTGGCGTGCGGTATAGGGCAGTACGGCCGCCATTGCGTCACCATCGCGCAAATGCAGGTGCCAGTCATCTGGAAACTTAATCGTTAATCGATCCAACAAAAGAATTCCTTCCACATCAAAAAAAACGCTTCACAAAAGCATCAAATTTCTTCATTCTTCAGCATTGTAAAGTGCAGTGTCAGCACCTCGCAAAAATCAAGAAAAAGAAACAGGGGAAAATCAGGCAATGTGTCAGTTGTTGGGAATGAATTGCAACACACCCACCGATATCACTTTCTCTTTCGAGGGATTTTCTCAACGGGGCGGAAAAACGGACCACCACGGAGACGGTTGGGGCATCGCCTTTTTTGAAGACAACTGCGCCCGACTATTCCTTGATCACCGACCCGCGGTGGACTCCGCGATGGCCAATTTCATCAAACAATATCCGTTGCGGTCCCTCAACGTCATCGCCCACATCCGCAAAGCCACCAAGGGTGATATCTCACTGCGCAATTGTCACCCCTTTCAAAGAGAACTTTGGGGGCAGACATGGGTATTTGCGCACAACGGCAATCTGGAAAATTTTGAACCCGATCTTGATGGCTCATACCTACCCATCGGCGAAACAGACAGCGAACGCGCCTTTTGTCTGATC
Source organism: Burkholderiales bacterium (assembly GCA_021300475.1). Taxonomy (GTDB): domain Bacteria; phylum Pseudomonadota; class Gammaproteobacteria; order Burkholderiales; family Burkholderiaceae_B; genus SXZD01. The sequence continues at coordinate 30,146 of JAJTDO010000033.1, forward strand.
ATGCAGGTGTTGCGCCAGACCTTCGGTGCCTGCATTAAAAAAAGCAGGCCCAGCATTGGTGAAATTGTAAAAACAATAGAACCTTTGATCCGCAGCATTTCAACCTACGGTACATTCAACATGCTGCTGTCCAATGGCGAAGCAATGTACTGCTTCTGCGCCACTGAACTGCACAGCATCGTTCGCCAACACCCCTTTGACACCGCACACCTCTCAGACTGCGACATGAGCTTAGACTTCTCCACCGTTACAGGAGAAAACGACAGGGTTGCGCTGATCGCCACGCGCCCGCTAACGGACAACGAAATCTGGCAAAAGCACCGTTGCGGCGAGTTCAGGGTTTTCGTAAGTGGACAAACGCTGCTCTCGCGCTGATTTCCCCAGCCTTCCAATCTCGCCGACGGTTTTGTAGAAGCATGCAAACTCTTGTTTGCATGCGTAAAAAACCCCCTTGAAAGCGGGCACCCATTGCCGGTAGAGGCCAATACCAGACAAGCGGGCATTATTGACACCCGACTGAAAAAACCGGTCATAGCCTTGGTAGCCCTGCCATTCATTTTGTTTGATTCGCTCGTATTCAACCTGCAACTCAGAAAAAATCAACTGTTTGCGCATCCGTTTGAACGAATCGGAAACATCTTGGGCATAAAGTGTTTTTAACGCGCCCTTCGAATCCAGCAACAATTGAATAAAACGACGCTTGCGCGACTCAAACTCTGCGTATAATTTTTTTTGCTCGGGCGAAGACTGCTCTGAGAGCCAACGCTCAACGCCCAACTCCTCTACTGTACTGGCAAAACTTTCATTAAAAGTGGTGTCGTCATTGATATAGACCACCTGATGCGCCAACTCATGGAACATCATCCTCGCCAACTCACCCTCCGGATAAAACACAAACGTATTGAGCAATGGGTCTGGCGTGAAACCCAGTGTCGAATAGGCAGGGATGCCCGCGACCGAAACCTCCAACCCCTGATTGCGCAACTCCGTCCCAAACGCTTCAGCACTGCTCTGACTGTAATAGCCCTTGTAATTCAAACAACCCACAACAGGGAAGCACCAGTGCTTTAACTGCAAAGAAAGCTCTTCGGTTGCAAAAACATTCCACACCACATAAGGCTGTCCCACGTCAGCGTAGCGCTTATAACTTTGATTGTCCGGCAGGTTGAGTCGCTCCACGGCGAAGTTGCGCATGCGTCTGGCAGCATCCAACTGAATTTTCAGACGTTCAGGTGTACTTTCCTCGGTTATTAGCTCCTCCACCGGCCGGGCGCGCCACAACACATCAAGATGACCTTGCGCGGCCTGCCTGAGATAGGCAAAGTCTGCACAACCTGACAATAAAAGCAGAAACACCAAAAAGCAGAACCGACTCATCACAGCCTGAACACCGAGCAATTGCCTGCACAACGAAAATCTGACATTCTCAACCCCTATGAAAACCAATTCTATTATCGAACAAAAGACGTCTGAATGGATCGACATCCGACGCGACATACACGCCCATCCTGAACTGCGCTTCGAAGAAATCCGGACAGCCCGAATCGTGGCAGACAAACTGCGCGCCTTTGGGATCGAAGTGACCGAAGGCGTGGGTAAAACAGGGGTTGTAGGCGTTCTGAGAGGCGACAAAACACCTGTGACCGAGAACGTTCGGGCCATTGGGCTGAGAGCTGACATGGACGCCCTCCCAATTCAGGAAAAAAATCTGTTTGCGCACGCCAGCACCCTCAAAGGAAAAATGCACGCCTGCGGACACGACGGGCATGTAGCCATGTTGCTCGGTGCGGCTGAGGTATTGGCAAGCCAAAAGCATTTACTTGCCGGGAATGTTGTTTTCATATTCCAGCCAGCAGAAGAAGGCGGAGCCGGAGCCCAACGCATGATTGAAGACGGTCTGTTCACGCGCTTTCCCGTAGATGCCGTTTTTGCGATGCACAACTGGCCCGGGCTTCCAGTGGGCACCTTCGCCGTTCGAAAAGGCCCGATGATGGCTTCAAGCAATGAATTCGAATTGACCGTCAGAGGCAAAGGCGCCCACGCTGCCATGCCCAACCTCGGCATTGACCCTGTGCCCATCGCCTGCCAGATCGTACTTGCCTTTCAGCAATTGATTTCACGTGTCCGCGCACCGCTGGACCCGGCGGTCATCTCCGTCACACAAATCAGCGCGGGTGAGGCCATTAATGTAATTCCTGAATCTGCAACACTGGCAGGAACCGTAAGAACCTTCAAAGACGAAACCCTGAACTCACTGGAAGCGCAGATGGGAAAAATTGCCCACCACATCTGCGCCTCATTTGGCGCGCAGAGTGATTTTGTTTTCAAGCGCAACTATCCGTCCTTGATTAACGATGCCGAGAGTACCGAGTTTATCTGTCAGGTATTAGAAGAGTTAGAGGGTGTTGAAGCAGTGTATGACGACCTTGACCCGACGATGGGAGCAGAAGACTTCGCCTTCATGCTAAAAGTAAAGCCTGGGAGCTACGTGTGGCTGGGAAACGGAGACGGCGACCACAGAAGCGCAGGACATGGACTCGGCCCCTGCACGCTGCACAACCCAAGTTATGACTTCAACGACGGTGTCCTGAGTTTGGGAGTAAGCGCATGGGTTGCGTTGAGCCAGCGTTTTTTAAAAAGCTGAACTTATAACCGAAAAAAACCCATTACAGACCCATAGCAACTAATCAGAATTATCAAAGGTTTGGTAAGAAAGCAAAAACCCCTGAACTATGAATTAGTTCAGGGGTTTTTTTATGAGGAGCCTGACGATGACCTACTTTCACAAGCGATCTGCTC
>JAJTDO010000102.1 GCA_021300475.1 Burkholderiales bacterium
CTTGTGGAATTCGCGCACCGTTTCAGAGCAAAAATCTTTGTCACCATCAATACAATTCTTCACGATGAAGAGCTCGAACCCTCACGCAAGCTCATCCACGAACTCTACGACGCCGGCGTAGACGCCCTCATCATTCAAGACATGGGCATACTGGAAATGGACCTACCGCCCATACAGTTGCACGCCAGCACACAGTGCGACATCCGGTCCGTTGAAAAAGCGAAATTTCTTGGGAACTCCGGTTTTTCACAATTGGTACTGGCGCGTGAACTCACGCTCGATCAAATTAAAAACATTCACGCTGAAACAAACACGCCGCTGGAGTTTTTCGTCCACGGTGCACTGTGCGTTGCTTTTTCAGGTCAGTGCTATATCAGCCATGCGCACAACGGCCGCAGCGCAAACCGCGGCGATTGCTCACAGGCCTGCCGCCTGCCCTACACACTGTCTGACAACACCGGTGCAGTGGTTGCTTTCGACAAACACCTGCTGTCCATGAAAGACAACGATCAGTCAGCCAATTTGGAAGCGCTGGTTGATGCCGGTATCCGATCGTTCAAAATCGAAGGCCGTTACAAAGATGCGGGCTACGTTAAAAACATCACCGGACACTACCGCCTTCTTCTGGACGAGCTGCTGGAAAACCGCTCTGAATTCAGCCGGGCCTCCAGTGGCCAGACGCAGTTGTATTTCCGCCCAGACGCAGAAAAAACATTCCACAGAGGTAAAACCGACTATTTCGTTTCCGGCAGAAAAGAAGACATCGGCGCTTTTGACTCACCAAAATACATTGGTTTGCCCATTGGAGAGGTCTGTGAAATTGGCAGGGACTTTTTTGACATTTCAAGCTCCGAGACACTGGCAAACGGAGACGGCTTGAACTTCATGCACAAACGTGAGGTTGTTGGCATGCAAGCCAACACGGCCAGGCAGGTTCAAGAAAACCGCTGGCGAATTGTGCCCAATGAAGTAATCTCGGAACTCCGTGGCCTGAAAGTGGGTACACCGATTCACCGCAACAAAGACCACGCCTGGGAGCAAATGCTGACTAAAAATTCAGCACAACGCCACATTGGTGTTCGTTTTTGTCTGGAAAATACAAGCGATGACTGTCTGAAACTCACCGCCACCGACAACGATGGCTTTTCTGTGCAGGTCACCCAAGCAGGTGAACTGCAAGCCGCCAGAGACATTGAAAAAGCGCAAATACAAACCAAAGAGCAGCTCTCCCGCCTAGGTAATACAGAATTTAGTTGCACCGCTGTAGAACTCAAGACCAGCCAAGCCTGGTTTCTGCCCGCCTCACAACTCAATGCCATGCGCCGTGACGCCACAGAACAACTCAGATCAGCCCGACTTGCAGGCACGCCCAGACCGCACAGACAAGCAGAAATTGAACCGCCAGCACTTTATCCGGAAACACACCTGACCTACCTAGCCAACGTATACAACGCACTGGCACGGCAGTTTTATTCAAGGCATGGCGTTCAACTCATTGATTCAGCATATGAATCTCATGAGGAAGAAGGTGAAGTGCCACTGATGATCACCAAACACTGCCTGAGGTTTTCCTTCAATCTCTGCCCCAAACAAGCCAAGGGGGTTCAAGGCGTACAAGGGCAGGTCAAGGCAGAACCCATGGTTTTAATGAATGGCACCGAAAAACTGACACTTAAATTTGACTGCAAACCTTGCGAAATGCATGTCGTGGGCAAAATAAAAAAGCACATCTTAAACAGCCCTCCACCCAGAGTCAGCCTCGAAGAGCAACCCTTGCAGTTTTTAAAGCAAAGACCTTAAACCGTCTCATTGACTGCAGCTTTTTTAAAAAATACTAAATTTCCCCTGAAACCAGCAAGCAAAGGTAGAATCCAAAAAGTTTTTTTCCAAGTATCACCTCTATAACAACGCCAAGCGTCAAGCACAGGCACCGAGGAGACATATTGATCAACACAAGAAACTACGATTCCACCTTCGCCACCAAGGCCCACGCCGTTCGTACGGCCCTATGCGCCCTTCTGTTTGGCCTGCTGCTGGTTCACACAAGCAGCCATGCGGCGCCTTCAAAATTAAAAGCAAAAGCAAAAACAAAGGCGACGACAGCACAACATCAAAACCCATCTAAATCGGCCACCAAAGACGAGCAAAAATTTAAAACCATGATTCACCGCGTGGCAAAAGATGTGGGAGTGGACCCGGCCCTATTAATGGCCGTGGTAAAAGTAGAGTCCAATTTTGATCAACACGCCACAAACCCCTCAGGCCCCATGGGTTTAATGCAAATTACCCATACCACCGCTAAAACAGTATCACCCAACATTTCTCGCCGGGAACTCATGTTGCCCGAAAAAAATCTGAGGGTTGGCGCCTTGCACTTGAAACAACTGCTGCAGGACTTCCATGACCCAAAACTGGCCTTGGCGGCCTATCAGGCAGGTGCAGGAAGAGTGAAGGAAAAAGGTCACCATGTTTTGGGCAACCCGCACACCGCCGGCCATGTAAACAAAGTGATGCAGCATTACCACAGTTACCGTGGACACTCAGACCTTGCGCAAAAACCTGGCAGTGCCAGACTGCGAAAAGTGGCTCTCACCCGCCGCAGATGATCACAAAAAGCGGTCCAGAATTTTTCTGTCCGCTTTGTCCAAGGCCCCAACATCCTTAAGCAAATAGTGGATACCGTGTGTGTCGGTAATCAACAAACCACCAGACCCCAGCCTTCGAATGTCTTCCTCACCCTTTAGTGTGAACGTTGTCACACCACGGTCTGTCTCCACTTCCCAGTCACACGGTGTTATGTAGCTGCTCACACCTGCAATGCGCTTGATGACAGGCATGAAATCCCGGCGCTGCAACTCCTCCTTGAATACGAAGGCAATGTCAGCGGGCAAAGAACCGACCTGCTCCACCCAAACCACCTCATGCCCGTGGGCATCGACCAAAGAATAGCCATCCTCCGGGTCCGTGATGGGAAAGGCTCTCACAGGGGTTACGCCGGCAATTTCCTCACCGTTTGAAAACTTCACAACCAATACACCGGCCTCGTTTTTTTTAAGCGAAACAATGTCATTGGCCGATAAGGTGCCATCGCTGGAACTGTCCACCGTATTTTCAATTTGGCTCATTGCTGTCCCCCTTCAGACTCTGGCAACCACTCACCCAATTCTTCGGCACGGCGAGCCTGCGCTTGATAAAGCGTGTGGTAGGCGCCCTCTTTGGCCATCAACACCTCATGGCTGCCCTCTTCTACAATCTCACCGCGGTCCAGCACCACCAGCCGATCCGCCTTTCGCAGGGTACTCAGCCGGTGAGCAATTGCGATGGTTGTTCTTCCCTTCGTGAGGTTATCCAACGCCTTCTGAATTTCCTTCTCCGTGGTGGTGTCCACAGAAGAGGTGGCTTCATCAAGTACCAGAATCTTGGGATTGATCAGCAATGCCCGGGCAATCGAGATTCGCTGTCGCTCGCCCCCTGACAATGACTGCCCGCGTTCACCCACCAAAGAGTCATACCCCAAGGGCAAGCGCAAAATAAAGTCGTGTGCGTGGGCCGCTCTGGCAGCCGCCACAATTTCAGCTCGGCTTGCATTGGGTCGACCATAGGCAATGTTTTCAGCGATGGTGCCGTAAAACAAAAACGGCTCTTGCAGCACCAGGCCGAAGTGCCGACGAAAATCGGTCAGCGAAATTTGTCGGACATCCCGTCCGTCCAGCAAAATACTGCCCTCGGAGACATCGTAAAAACGGCATATCAAGTTCACCAAGGTACTTTTACCGGAACCGCTGTGCCCCACCAGACCAATCATCTCGCCCGGCTTGATGTTCAGGCTCACATCACGGATCACCGAACGACTGCCATACCGAAAGCCAATGTTCCTCAATTCAATGGCGCCTGTCGCCTCAGGCATTGGTAGCGGGTTCACAGGCTCAGGAACGCTGGACACATGGTCAAGAATTTCAAAAATCCGCTTCGCGCCCGCTGCAGCCTTCTGGGTGACCGAAACAATCCGGCTCATTGAATCCAAGCGAGTGTAAAAACGACCAATGTACGCAAGAAAGGCCGTCAGCACACCCACGGTAATTTCATTGCGTGAAATTTGCCAGACTCCGAAACCCCAGACCACCAACAAACCGGTTTCTGTCAGCAGCGTCACCGTTGGGGAGAATAATGACCAGACGCGATTGACTTTGTCATTGACCTGCAAATTGCTGCGGTTTGCGCTTCTGAACCGCTCAACCTCGCGCTTTTCCTGAGCAAACGCCTTCACCACCCGAATGCCGGGAATGGTGTCGGCCAACACGTTGGTCACCTCAGACCAGATGCGATCAATCTTTTCGAAACCATGGCGCAGTCGATCCCGCACCACACAAATCCGGTCAGACTCCGAGCCGATGCGAGCCATCAGGTCACCTGTGCGCTTGCCACCGAAGTATTGCAAGGACAATTGCAGCAGATGCTCATAGGTGGTGGTCCGCAAGTCCGCGCCAATGCGCTCGCTGACCAAAGCCAGAATATAAGTTTTTGCCCAACCTAAAATCCATGCAAACAAGGCCGCACCCAAAAGCCCGCTCAAATAAAGCGACACCTTGTCGAAGTCGATGGGAGCACCGTTTTGAAACGGAATCAGCACCTCGTCCATCAACGGCATCGTCAGGTAAGGAGGCACCATGGTGGCCGCAGTGGAAGCCAGAGTTAAAAAGAAACCAAGAAACAATTGCCACTTGTAAGGTCGGGCAAAGCGCCAAAGCTTTAACAAGGCCCAAGTCGGGCTGCCTTGGGAGACCGTGACGGCATCGTCGCCAAGCTCGTCTTCATCAACAGGCTCGGTAACCTGCTCTGAGGTTTGCAAGTTTTGAAGGTCCGTAAATGCCTTCACCAACTTCAAGGCCTGAAGATTCTGCCCCAAGGTGAAGCGAAAGCCCGTTTGCAACAAGCCCGAGTCCAGCAAGTTCAGACTGCCAACGCCGCCATGGTCGAAATGGGCAAGAGACAACCCTGGGCCCAAGGGCCAGGTTTGCACGGCAGGCAGCGCGGCGTTTGCAGAACCCAGCGAGGAGGAAAACAACAAACGCTCGCTGGTCAGAACCAATTCACCGCGCTTAAAGTGCAAGCGTTCGTCCAGATCGGTTTCCAACCGTGCCAAAACCCGCTCACCAGCCAACAAGGGCACGGGCTTGTTATTCACGGTCAGCGAATTGCTATCATTTTGAATGTAGGCCTGCATGGCATTTTTTCACAATCATTTATCCGCAGTGGTCAACCAAAGCGGGTGTTTCGAGTTATATAGTGGAGTTTACGTGACACTTCGCGACCACAACAAAAACTCCATGACTACAAAACAGAAATCCATCGAATTCGTTGACATACACACACTAAAAGGCCCAAATATGTGGACATACCGTCCCGTTTTGGAGGCTTGGGTCGATATCGGCGAACTCGAAGACTTTCCATCCAATAAAATTCCCGGCTTTCCCCAGCGTTTGGCCAGTTGGCTTCCCACCCTTGTAGAGCACCGTTGCTCCATCGGCGAACGCGGCGGCTTTTTGCAACGACTGGAAACAGGCACCTGGCCCGGGCACATCCTGGAACACGTAGCGCTGGAATTGCAAAATCTCGCAGGTTTGCCCGGAGGATTCGGAAAAGCACGCGAAACATCAATTCGCGGTTTGTACAAAGTTGTTGTCAGGGCATGGCATGTTGATGCCGCCGATGACCGAGACATTCCCTACATCCGCCTCAACGATGGCAACCTTGTACAACTCGGCTACGGCGCGGCTCAGCGCCGCATCTGGACGGCTGAAACAGACCAGACCAGTGCCATTGCAGAAACCATTTCCAGAGACAAAGACCTCACCAAAACATTGCTCAGCCAACTCGGTATTCCGGTGCCGGAAGGCAGGCTCGTAGACAGCGCCACCGATGCGTGGGAAGCCGCCCAAGACATCGGCCTGCCCGTGGTGGTCAAGCCCAGTGATGCCAATCACGGCCGTGGCGTTTTCATCAACCTTTCCACCGAAGAGCAGGTCTCAACCGCCTACGCTGTCGCAGTGGAAGAAGGAAGTGGCGTCATTGTTGAGCGTTTCATCAGAGGCAACGAACATCGGTTGCTGGTGGTGGGAGGCAAACTGGTTGCCGCCGCCCGCGGAGAAAACGCCGTTGTCACCGGCGATGGCGTATCCACAGTGTTGCAACTCATAGAACTGCAATTGAATGCAGACCCTAGAAGGGGCCACACTGAAGACCACCCCTTGAACCCCATTCGCCTTGACTCTGCCGCAGAACTCGAAGTAAAGCGCCAAGGCTTTGAACCCGACTCAGTACCACCCCCGGGTGTTGAAGTGTTGATTCAACGCAACGGCAACGTCTCCTTTGACATCACCGACATTGTGCACCCCAGTGTGGCTGCTGCAGTCGAACTCGCCGCCGACGTTGTCGGACTCGACATTGCCGGCATCGACATGGTCAATGAAGACGCCTCAAAACCCCTTTCTGAAACCCGGGGCGCCATTGTTGAAGTCAATGCAGGCCCAGGTTTGCTAATGCACTTGAAACCCGCCTCCGGATCCCCCCGCCCCGTGGGCAAAGCCATCATCGACCACCTGTTCCCGGCCACTGCAGACGGCCGCATTCCACTGGTGGGTGTCACAGGACATGAAGGTCTCAGCGAAACAGCCCGCCTTGTGGCAAAAGGTTTGCGCTTGCAAGGCCACGATGTCGGCCTGGCGCACACAGGCGGCTTGTTTTTCAACGACAGACAAATCGATGCCCGAAATGCTGCCCACTGGGAGGCCTCACAACGCGTGTTGCTTAACCGGGCGGTTCAGGCCGCTGTCATTGAGAACAGCCCTTACACCATTGTTTCCGAAGGTCTGGCCTACGACCGCTGCCATGTAGGCATCGTGACCTCCCTACCCGAAACAGCCCTCATTCCCGAACGCTACATTGAAGACGAAGACAAGCTTTTCGGTGTGGTTCGCACTCAAATCGATGTTGTACTGAAAACAGGCTGTGCAGTTCTCAACGCAGACGACAGACTCGTTCTTGAAATGGCCGACCTCAGTGATGGCGATGTCGTCCTCTTCACCCAGCACTCACCCAGCGCAGCAGTCAAGGAACACATTGCCAGCGGCAAACGGGCGGTGGTGCTAAATGCAGACGCACTGGAATTGCATTCAGGCAACAACGTACACACCATCGGCCTGCTGTCCGAAACCAAACAAAGCGCCATTGTGGCGTTGGCCGTTTGCGGCGCACTGAGCTTTCTAGGTCTCACCACGGAACAAATCCGTCAGAACTTCGCTTAAGGAAAAAAGAAAAAATGAAGGTTTCACGAGCCAAAGCACTGCGCGGACCCAATCTGTGGAGTCAATTTACATCCATCGAAACACTGGTCACCTGCACACCGGAAGAACAAACACTCACCAACAACAGCGCCTTGGTGCAAGGCCTGCGCACCCACCTGCCCCAACTGGGCCAACTGCCCTACCATTTTGCAGGTCAAAGAAAACGAACAGCCAACAGCGCAGTCGAATCATCCGCCCCTGCAGCACTGACTCTGGCGCATGTGTTCACTGCGGTTGCACTTGAACTGCAAAGGGCGGCAGGTTGCCCTGTCGAGTTTCAGGAAACACGCATCACCGATGACGGCAGCGCTTTTTTCTCGGTGGTTCAATACTCCGAGGAACCCGTGGGCCGCATGGCGGTAGAACATGCAGAAGCCCTGATTGCCGCGGTAGCTGCAGGCAAGGACTACGACTACACAACTGTCATTGCGCAAATGCGTGAAATTGATGAAGACATTCGTCTCGGACCCAGCACCGGCTCCATTGTTTACGCAGGCGTTCGAAGAAACATTCCCTACCGCCGCCTCACCGAAGGCAGCATGGTTCAGTTCGGCTACGGTAGCAAACAACGCAGAATTCTCGCGGCTGAAAGCAGCGACACCAGTGCAATCGCCGAATCCATCGCACAAGACAAAGAACTCACCAAAACCCTGCTGCATTCAGCGGGCGTTCCCGTGCCCAACGGCAGAACCGTCAATGACGCCGAAGACGCGTGGGCAGCAGCACAGGAAATTGGTGGTCCAGTGGCCGTGAAACCCAGAGACGGCAATCAAGGCAAAGGCATTTCCGTCAATCTTAAAACCCGGGAACAAGTCATTGCTGCCTTTGATCTGGCCTATGAGATCAGTTACAACATCATTGTTGAGCGCTACTTGCCTGGCGCAGACTTCCGCTTGCTCGTTGTCGGCGACAATCTGGTCGCAGTCGCCAGAAGAGATCCAGCCCATGTGGTGGGGGATGGCGAAAAGAATATCGCCCAACTCATCGATCAAGTGAATCTGGACCCCCGTCGCAGCGACATCGCAGCAGCTGCAGTTGCGGCCGTGAAAATGGTGGGACTGGACATCGGAGGGGTCGACCTTGTCTGCGAACACATCGACCAACCCCTGCTAGAACAAGGCGGTGGCATTGTTGAAGTCAACGCAGCCCCAGGCTTACGCATGCACCTTGACCCATCTTATGGCCCCGCCAGAGATGTTGGCGAAGCCATCATCAACAATATGTTCAAAAACGGCAGCGACGCCCGCATTCCACTCGTTGCAGTCACCGGCACCAACGGCAAAACCACTACCGTCAGACTCATCGCACACCTGATGGCACAGCTGGGCTTGCGCATGGGCTGGACGTGCTCCGATGGCGTATATGCCAAAGGCGAACGTATCGATACCGGCGACTGCAGCGGCCCGAAAAGCGCCCGCAATCTGCTGGCCCACCCCCACGTCGACGGTGCCGTGCTGGAAACAGCGCGAGGCGGCATGCTGCGCGAGGGCTTGGGGTTTGACCTCTGCGACGTTGGCATCGTCACCAACATTGGCATGGGCGACCACCTCGGCTTGAACAACATCAACACAGTCGAAGGTCTGGCTGCTGTAAAACGCATGATCGTTGAAAACGTCAAGCCCGACGGGGCCGCCATCTTGAATGCAGAAGACCCCATGACCGTTGCCATGGCGCCGCACGCCTCCGCTGAAGTCACCTTTTTCGCCAGCCACGGCTCACATCCCGTCATTGAACAGCACAAGGCAGATGGAAAGCCTGTCGCCTACCGGGCGGACAACGCCATCGTCATTGAGCACAAATCAGAACAGCATGTATTTTTGCTAAAAGACATTCCGCTGACCCGCAATGGCACCATTACCTTCCAAGTGGAAAACGCCACTTGCGCTATTGCTGCGGCCTGGGCACTGGGCATCTCCACAGACCTGATCAAAGCCGGTCTCGCCAGCTTCGTAAACGATGCGCAAACCGCACCAGGGCGCTTCAATGTATTTGATTACAAAGGTGCCACCCTCATTGCAGACTACGGACACAACCCCGATGCCATCATCGCCTTGGTAAAAGCGGTTGAAGCCATGCCTGCCAACCGCCGCAGCACGGTTATCAGCGGCGCGGGCGACAGGCGCGATCAAGACCTGCAGATGCAAACCCGGATTCTTGGCGACGCTTTCGATGAAATCATTCTTTATGAAGATGCCTGCAACCGGGGTCGCACAGAAGGCGAAGTCGTCGGCCTGTTGCGAAACGGCTTGCAAAGCGCAAAACGCGCCAAAAAAATCAGCGAAATCAAAGGCGAATTTGTAGCTATTGACGCAGCTCTAAGCCGTCTGGAGTCTGGCGACCTGTGTCTTATTTTAGTGGATCAAGTCGATGAAGCCCTTGAGTACATTGAAAAACGTTGCAAAGAAGCCTGAGAACCTGCCCCGTCCCATGAAAAACTTTGTCCTTCATCTGGCTGCACTGATCCCTTTGGCGCTCTCTGGCGGTTGCTCATCTGTGGAAGTGCTCAACACCCTGAGCGCGACCAGTTCTTATCGGCTCACGGAAAACATTCCGTTCGGTGAGGGTGCGCGTCGCACGCTTGATATTTACCAACCCAAACAACTCAAGGAAGATGCGCCGGCACCTGTTGTGGTTTTTTTCTATGGCGGGAGCTGGAACCGGGGCGATAAAAAAGACTACGCTTTCATCGGCCACTCACTGGCGGCAAAAGGCTATGTGACCGTTATTCCTGATTACCGGCTCTACCCCGAAGTGCGTTACCCGGAATTTCTTGACGACAATGCAGCCGCAGTTGCCTGGGTTTTCCACAACATTGAAAAATATGGCGCAACAAGCAAGAATCTGTTTGTCATGGGGCACAGCGCAGGCGCCTACAACGCATCCATGATGGCATTAGACGACCGCTGGTTAAAGAAACAGTCGCTCAGTCCGGGCATCATAACGGCATGGGTGGGTGTTTCAGGCCCCTACGACTTTTTGCCCATCGGTACACCAGATGTGCAACCCGTCTTCTTTCATCCCGATTACCCCAAAGACAGCCAGCCCATTAATTACGTAACGCCAACTTCAACACCTGCGTTTCTTGCCACCAGCATCGACGATGAATTGATCCGCCCCACTCGTAACACCATTGGCATGGCCAAACGGCTGGAGCAAAACGGTGTCTCTAGCGTTTTAAAAACCTATGAGAACGTAGACCACATCAGCATCATTGCAAGTGTTGCCTGGCCTTTGCGATTCAAGTCGCCACTGTTGGCAGACATCCATGAATTTTTACAGGCGCAAATGGGCACAATCAAAGCTGCGCAACAATAACTGGCCCGTACAGCAACAACAGGCGTGAAACACAGTTTCAAGAAAAAACTCGAGAACTCCGTCTAATTGCTGTTAATTCAACGCCAACGGGTTTGGAACGGTAATAGAATGGTCGTCTAATTAATTAAAAACCAACGAGACGCCATGCTTTCCAAAATCAAAACTCTGGGGCAGATGACCCCTATCCCTAAAGACATCGATTCTGTCGTAACCATTGACACCAAAAGTGAGTGCAACCCCGAAGAAGTGGGTTTGACCCAAAATGGCGTCGACGCCATCTGGAAAAGCATAGAAGATTTTTATCGCACGGGTTTACAACCCGGCATGAGCATCGTTATCCGCCGCAAAGGCAAGGTTGTATTGAAACGTGCCATTGGTCACGCGCGCGGCAACGGCCCAAACCACATTTCCCTGAACCCCTCCCTGATGCAGCCAGACACACCCGTGTGCCTGTTCTCCGCGTCGAAAGGCGTCACCGCGGTGCTGATGCATAAACTGGAAGAAGACGGTTTACTCAACCTCGACGACAAGGTCGGCAAATACATTCCTGAGTTTGGCGTGAACGGCAAAGAAAACACCACGCTTCGCCATGTCCTTTCCCACCGCGCCGGCTTAAACTCCATACCCCTGCCTGATCCTGACCCCCGTTTGCTCTATCAGTGGAACACAATGAACGACCTTCTGGCGGCTGTCAGCACAAAAAAGGGGACAGGACAAGAACAGGCCTACCATGCCATCACTGGGGGCTACATACTGGGTGAAATTGCCCGTCGGGTCACAGGCAAAGAGCTGCGCCCGCTGATGCAAGAAGTTTTCTCTGCCCCCTTAGGCTGCAAATTCTTCAACTACGGCATTGAAGAAAGCGCACACCATGAAACAGCATTGAACTATTCAACAGGTGTACCGCTGCCCTACCCTTTGAGCCTGGTTGCCAAGCGAGCGCTCGGCATTGAATTTGAAAAGATTGCTCCCATCTCGAACACACCCGCCTTCATGTCGGCCATCATTCCTGCTGGCAATATGTATTCAACCGCTGACGAACTTTGCCGTTTCTACGAAATGATGCTCAACGAAGGTGAGTTCGAAGGCAAGCAAATTTTGAAGCCTGAAACAGTGAGAAAAGCGGTCAAGCCCGTGGGAAAGCTCAAACTCGACCGAACCCTGCTGATACCCATACGCTATTCGTCTGGTCTGATGCTAGGCGAAAGCCTGTTCAGCCTGTTCGGTGCAAAAGCTCCGAAGGCTTATGGTCATCTCGGCCTGATCAACATTGTCAGTTGGGCCGATCCAGACCGTGATATTTCAGTGGGATTCCTTAATTCCGGTAAGTCGCTTGACCCAAGAAGCTTTCCGGCCTTAGGCAAAATTTTGTGGTCCATTACAAACTACTGCCCACCGAACAAGGCTATTTAACTCGCAGATCATTGCGCGAAAAATTCAACACCCGCCCCTCGTAATGCAAACCATCAACAAAATGGTGGTTTGCATGAAGGTGGGCTCCGGAAAATCCGTAGCGGTTCATTTTTGAACAGAAGCTGGCGCGGTTACCTCGGTTGGGCTCAGTGATGATCACTTCACATTTTTCAAACGTGTGTAGCGCTATGAAAGCAGAAACTTCATCAGCGTGCTGGCGCTCATACAACACATCACTGCCGATAATAACGTCAAACAGACCTAGCACATTCACCGTGTCTGTCCAATCACCACTGACAAAATCAAGCGGGGCAAGTGAATTGCGTTTCAAATTCGCGGTAAAAAATTGTTTGGCCATAGGATTTGCATCACTGACGGTGATGTCGGCCCCTCGGTTCTGCAACACCAAGCTTGCCAACCCCAAACCCGCACCAATTTCAAGAATCCGCTTGCCCTTGATGTCGAAAGTATTTGCAACCAGAGCCAACATTCTGGATGAAGGCCATATCTGGCCGAACAAAGACCAATTCGTATCGCCAAAACCTGAAGCAGCCGAACTGCCGTCAGGGTCATGAAACTGATTGCAGTCCATGAGTGTTTCAATGGTGTAGAAATGGTCACCAACAGCAATTGTTTGAAGCCTAGTCTGAATACCGTTCATAAGAACTTTTTAATCAAACCTTAGGATACCAGAATTCTAATGACTGCCAGCCGGCATGCTTGAATCAAAACGTAGTTGTTTGAGGCTAATCACCTCAATGAGCCAAACAAGATTCCACGGCAGATAAGAAACCAGAGGGTCCAACAGTCTTTGGAATAAACGCACACAGCGCATGCTTGGGAATCAGGAGGGGCCACTCATCATCAATGGAACACAATAAAACGAACACTCCAAGTGCAGAACATTTTGAAATCAGGTCAAGAATTTGTTTCCTGTCGAAGCCATCACTCTCACAGCCCAGCACCAGCAAATCCGGTGTTGCGGCGGAGAACAATGAATCAAGGGCGGCTGCCGAACCAACAGTACGAATGTCGAAATCAAATCGCACAGTGTCACTCAGCACAGAGTACCAAGCCTCGCGCAGACAATAATGGGTTTCAACAAGATAGATTCGCTTCTGGGTCAAGAAGGGGGGACTCATCAAAGGATACACAAATTGTAAATCGAGGTTACTTTCTTCTGAGCGCCACTCTGATTCTCACACTCACAAGACCCAAAGGAAAATGTATCTCAAAAACAGGGCATTGTCACTCATAGAGCGTGGAAATCACGAGAAAAACTAACTAAGATTTTCCGATGGACCGAGAACGAGATAACTTACTTAAGGCATTCGGTAAAAGGGTGGCTTTTCTAAGAAAGGCACGGGGCTGGTCTCAGGAGAGGTTAGCATTGGAAAGCGGTTTGGCCAGAAGCTACTTGGGCGGAATAGAAAACGGCAAGAGAAATTTGTCTCTGTCCAACATTATTAAGCTCTCACTGACACTGAACATACCTGTATCGGAATTTTTCCCAATCTCCGAGCAGCGTAGCGACCTGATACCCGGCCTCAAAGAAACACAAGAACCCTATGTATCACTCGACGATAAGACAGATGTTTAACTTCACGCACTGAACTGGGTTGGACGGGGAAGCGTTAGCCTTTTGCAAACATTGCCTGGGAATCAAGCAAAGAAGAAATCAGAATTATCAAAGGTTTGGTAAGAAAGCAAAAACCCCTGAACTATGAATTAGTTCAGGGGTTTTTTTATGAGGAGCCTGACGATGACCTACTTT
>JAJTDO010000004.1 GCA_021300475.1 Burkholderiales bacterium
TGGAGAGGAAGGCTCTGGCCGTGGTCGCAAGACCACGACGAAACCAGCCTCTGTGAAGCAGAAAGTCAGCTTTGAATCTGTTTAGGTAGATTTGAGTAGGTATGACGGAACGGTATTCTCTTGCAATAGAAGATCAACTAAGAGCCAGTCAGGCATTTTGGGATGAGCGGTACGCCTGCGCAGACTACCGTTTTGGAAAAATACCCCACCCCATGGTATGCCGCCTTGCGCAACACTTGCCAGCCGGTGCCCGTGTACTGGCGGTGGCCGATGGTGAAGGGCGCAACGGAGTGGCGTTGGCCGGCCTGGGTTTTCAGGTGACAGCGTTTGATGTGTCGCCGCTCGGCGTTGAAAAAGCCCGCCGTTTGCAGCAGTCGTTGAACGTACCGCCGCAAAATTACCAAACCTGTGTGGCTGGTGTTGATGACTTTAACTGGCCAAGCGCCACCTGCGATGCGGTTCTTGCCGTGTTTGTTCAGTTTGCGCCACCCAGCATGCGGTTACGTATGTTTCAGCATTTCCGGAATGTTTTGAAACTAGGCGGTCTTTTGGCGTTGGTGGGCTACCGGCCGGAGCAAATTGCCTATGGCACCGGCGGGCATCCAGACCCGCTGCATTTGTACACAAAAGACTTGCTGGTGGATGCATTTGGCGACATGGCGTTTCTGCATTTTGAAAGCCTGGATGTTGAATTGAGCGAAGGGGCAGGGCATCAGGGTAAAAGTGCCGTCATTGAATTGCTGGCCAGAAAGTCTGTTGCTTAAGGTGTAACCGCTTGCAGCGAATCCTTATTTTGCTGTAGTGGGGCAGGTCATGAAACGCAGTGAGAAACCTTCTCGCCAGTCGCTGCCTTCCTGATGCAAATACAGGTTCTGCACTTGGTAGGCTTGCCGTTCGTTGGCCAGCACGGCTTCGCAACTGCCGAAGCGTTCATGTCCCCCCAACTTGAATTGCAATACATGAACCAGCTCATGGATCAAGAAAGACTTGTCCATGGCGTTTTGTTCCGAAAACGGAGCGCGCACGTAAATTTGGTAGGCCTCGGTGTCAAACACAGCCGCCATGTTGCGACAGCGCGCCGGTTCATCGGGGCAGACTTTTTCCATCAATACCGTGGGCGACACCAATTGCACATCCGGAATTTGTGAAACATCCACCGCTGGCAACTGCGACAACTGAATCGCAATCAACAACAAGTCTTGTAAAAGTGCTTGGCTCAATGCCATTGAGTGACCTCGTACGGGGTGTGTACCTTAAAGCAAGCGATCCCCGTGCCAACCTGCTTTTGGCTGTGTATACAGGGCAATGCAGCGCTTGCTCCTGTAACAGCTTGAATTGTCACTGTACTGTTTTGTTACAAGTGACACCTTTTGTGCCATGAATTTCCCTGGAACTTCTTGTAAACAAGCCGCAGCCGCAGGTTTGGAGGCTTTCCTCTAGTTGGCACGGCCTTTGCATGAACTGATTACGCTCAACTTTTTTCAGAAGCGGAAAACACTTGTAGTTTTTAAGGGGGATTTATGAAGAAATCATTGGTCGCATCCGTTATTGGCGCTGCACTGCTCGGCTCAACAGCTGTGCTGGCTGCAGGCGTTACAGATGCAATGATCGAGAAGGACGCAAGCACAGGCAATGACGTTCTGAGCTCGGGTCTGGGGACAGAAGGTCAGCGCTACTCACCGCTGAAACAAATCAATGCCGGCAACGTCAGCAAGCTGACACCTGCCTGGTCCATGTCTTTCGGTGGCGAAAAGCAGCGCGGACAAGAGTCCCAGCCGCTGGTCTACAACGGCAAGATGTTCGTGACCGCTTCTTATTCCCGTATTTTTGCGGTGGATGTGAAGACTGGCACCAAGCTTTGGAAATATGAGCACCGTCTGCCCGACGGCATCATGCCTTGCTGCGACGTGGTAAACCGCGGTGCCGCCTTGTATGACAACCTGGTGATTTTCAGCACATTGGATGCCCAGTTGGTTGCGCTTAACCAGGACACCGGCGAAGTAGTGTGGAAAGAAAAGATCGACGACTATCAGGCGGGCTACTCAAACACAGCCGCTCCGCTGATCGCCAAGGGCCTGTTGCTGACGGGTACTTCCGGTGGTGAGTTTGGCGTTGTGGGTCGCGTTGAAGCGCGTGATCCAAGAACCGGCCAGCTGGTCTGGGTTCGTCCGACCGTTGAAGGTCACATGGGTTACAAGTACGACAAGGCCGGCAACAAAACTGAAAACGGCATTTCTGGAACCACCAACAAATCATGGCCTGGCGACCTCTGGAAAACAGGTGGTGCATCTACATGGTTGGGCGGCACATTCGACAACAAAACAGGTTTGGCCTATTTCGGTACTGGTAACCCAGCGCCTTGGAACAGCCATATTCGCCCCGGCGACAACCTGTTTTCTTGCGCGACAGTGGCCATTGACGTGGCAACAGGTCAGATCAAGTGGCACTATCAAAATACACCCAACGATGGTTGGGACTTTGACGGTGTAAACGAGTTCGTAACCTTTGATGGCCCCAATGGCAAGCGTTTGGGCGGCAAGGCTGACCGAAATGGTTTCTTCTACGTATTGGACGCTGAAAACGGCAAACTGGAAAACGCATTCCCCTTCGTTAAGAAGGTGACATGGGCTTCTGGTGTTGATCTGAAAACAGGTCGTCCAAACTTCGTTCCTGAAAACCGCCCAGGGGATCCTTCAAAAGGTGCCGATGGCAAAAAAGGCAATGTGGTTTTCGCAGCCCCTTCATTCCTGGGTGGCAAGAACCAGATGCCTATGGCCTACAGCCCGAAGACCAACTACTTCTACGTGCCAGCCAATGAATGGGGCATGGACATCTGGAATGAGCCAATCACCTACAAAAAGGGTGCGGCTTATCTGGGTGCCGGCTTCACAATCAAGCCTCTGAACGAAGATTACATCGGCGCAATGCGTGCGATGGATCCGAAGACAGGTAAGATTGTCTGGGAAAACAAGAACCCTGCTCCTCTCTGGGGTGGTGTGCTTGCAACAGGCGGCGATCTGGTGTTCTACGGTACACCTGAAGGTTACCTGAAGGCAGTGGATTCCAAGACTGGCAAGGACCTCTGGAAATTCCAGACAGGTTCAGGCGTGGTTGCTCCCCCGATCACATGGCAAGACGGCGACACACAGTATGTCGCAGTGGTGTCCGGTTGGGGTGGTGCAGTGCCTCTGTGGGGCGGAGAAGTGGCCAAAAAGGTCAACTTCCTCGAGCAGGGCGGTTCCGTCTGGGTGTTCAAACTCACCAAGTAATTTCACAATAAGCTTGAAGACCTGATGATAATTTAGTCCTCCTTGGTTCAGGTCATATTGGCCGGTCACGAAAATGATCGGCCTTTTTTATGGCTGAATATGTTCAATATGTATCACGTAATGAACGGATATTGTATTTTTCGTATATTATTTGATACATGCCAAGCAAAAAACAACCCATCTATCCGTCAGAAAAAAAACTGCTTGCCGAGTTTGGTGAGCGGCTTCGCTTGGCACGCCTGCGGCGAGAAATTTCTGCTGAAACGCTGGCTGAGCGTTCGTCAATTTCCCGAATGACACTGCACCGTGCGGAAAAAGGTTCGCCAGCGGTTGCGATGGGTACCTACCTGCGGATTCTGGCAGCCCTGCACCTGCAAGACGATATCAACCTGCTGGCCAAGGACGACAAACTCGGTCGCAAGTTGCAAGATTTGGAGCTGCCAAAAAGAAGGCTATTGAACAAATAGCCGCGCAATCTCGGGTGCTTCAGCTTGCGAGTCAAGCGGCTAGAATCTAATTAAACCCTAAAAAGCTGGTTATAATACCAGTATGGCAATCACCGGCATCAAAACCAAATTCCACCCCGATGCAGTTCTGGCAGAAACACTAAGCCAGTGGATAGGTTGCGCCCGTGTTATCTACAATGCCAAGTGCGACGAAGACAAATACCTCCGCACATACGCCAGAAAGTGTCTGCCTGTGAGCACTTGGCCGAAACCAGACCAAACGTACAGCCAGTTTAAAACTGAGCTCACGTCATTCCTGTCGGAATGTCCTTCTCAGATTCTGCGAAACGCGGCAACGATTTGGTTTCAAGCCTATCAATCCTTTTTCAAAGGCATCGGTGGTAGACCTGCTCGAAAATCAAGAGTCAAAGGCAACTATATTTGGCTTACGCAAGAGTTGTTTCGGATCAATTGGGTAAACGCTGTGTGCCATTTATCGATTGGTACAAAGGCTAATCCTGTGGGCACACTTCGAATCAAGTGGAATAAATCCAGAATTCCTGCGCAATCGCCTAAATCGGTCTGGATACGAAAAACAAACGCAGGCTGGAGTTTGGCGTTTAGCTATGACGATGGCCTGCTGCATCAAGACGTTTCGACTTCTGAGCACTTGGCATACCTTAAAACGCTTGATTCACAAGCCCTAGATGAGTTGATTACACCAGTCGATAGGGGTGTGGCCAAGCCACTGCACACGCACAATGCGATTTACGCCCTAGACGCGGACTCGAAACGGAAATTTGCTTGGCGCGATAAACTCGTTAAGCGATATCAGAGAAAAGCTGCACGTCAGGTTAAAGGATCAAACCAGCGTAAGCGCACATTGCAGCGGGTTGCCAAGCTCAGAGAAAAAGACAAGGAAGTTCGAACCAACTTTTGGCATCAAACCACCCGCGCATTGGCTAATAATTCCAAGGTGATTGTCTTGGAAGACCTGAAGTTAAAGAACATGACCAAAAGAGCCAAGCCCAAGATCTGCGAAATTACAGGCAACTGGTTAAAAAACGGTGCTCGTGCAAAATCGGGTTTAAACAAAGCCTTGCTTGGCGTAGGCTTGTACCAGTTCGAGCAGTTCTTAAGCTATAAAATGGCAGCGGCCAACAAGCCACTACTTAAAGTTTCACCTCACCATACAAGTCAAGAATGTGCTCATTGCGGCCACATTCACCCGAGCAATCGGATAAGCCAATCTGACTTCAAATGCCAAAGCTGTGGACATGCGGACAACGCAGATCACAATGCAGCTTTGGTCATTCGGAAAAGAGCAATCAATTTAATTATAAACTCAGGGACTGAGTTAGCAGGCACACATAAAAACGTGCTTAAGCTACGGGCAAGCGTCGATAAATCGGCAAACTCATGTAAGACGCTCAAGGTCAAGGCTTTGGGGGCGGCGAGTGGCTTGTCAAAAAAGAAGGCTGCCTAAAGAGGCAGTCGGAAGCTCGGGTGCTTTAGCCCCGAGTTGTTCACATGAGGGAAGAAAAACTGGAGATCTGGATTGATGAACGCTGCATTCCTTAATTTCAACGGGTAACTTCAATTAACCGGCAGTGCTGTCTTCAATACCCGCCGGCAGCACTCGCTCATTTAATTGAATAGTTCACCAGCAGCATTTCAACGCGGCCACCTTTGTAGAAGGTGCTTTTCAGTTGTTCCACACGTTCCAGTTTCACAAGACCCACCTTGGGGCAATACCACTCTTTGGTGGTCAGTGGGATTTTCTGAAAACCATTGAGCGGGTCTGTGTACAAAGTCAGGTCTGCCTTGCCCACCACCAGCGCGCAATTGCTGAATTCGCCCGCCGGTACGCTGACCTTGGCTTCCATGTCTTCCACGCTGTAGTTCATCAGTATGCTTTTTACATACTTCAGTTCGCGCGGGTAGTCGTTGCTGCGCATCAGCGCATAGGGCACGGTGCTGGAAGTCCAGGTGGTGCCGGTCTGCAAGGGAAATTTCAACACTTGCCTGGGTTTTTCATCCAACACGGCCTGCTGTTGCAAATCCATGCGTTCGGCAATGCGTTTGATGCCGGTTTCGTCCGCGCGCAACCAGTATTCTATGCCCACGTTTTCCGGGGTTTCACTGCGCCGTATAAAGAGCGGTTTGTCATCGAAACTGCTTTCGCGCAACACGGAAATGGTTTGCTCGTTGTTTTCAATGGTGTCGTCTTTCTCCGTGGTCAGCTTGTAAACCCAGCGCGAACCTTCGGTCAGAGGAAAGTAGCTGAGCTGTTCGTTTTTGGAGCAACCCGCCAGACCTGTGGCGACCAGCAGGCAAGCTGCCAACAGCGACTTTTTTTTGTAGTAATAAGTATCTTCGTGCATTTCATTTCTCCGGCAATTGTGGAGAAGGTGCGTCGCTGATGCGGATTTTTGCATTCGGGTCAGCCGCATTTTTTAACCAGCCCAGCATGCCTGAGGAAGAGGGCGGTTCAGTGGAACCGATCTGGCTCAGGCCCTGACGGTTTTTCGTCATCGAGTCATTGAGCAGCGCATGCAGTTCCTTTTGGTAGGCCAACTGGAAGGCTCTGGGGTTTTGTGAGGGCTTGTTGTCTTCCAGCGGGTTTACCCAGATGTAGATGGCGCCTTTGGTATTGCGCTCTTTGTTGGGCTCTTCAATCACCGTGGCCAGCAACACGAATTTTTTTGGCGGGTGCTGTGCAGACGGCCAGCCTCGCATGTCTTCAAACGCACCCTGCGCAAAAAAGTAGGAGCAAGTGACAGCCAACACCATGCCCGCTTTCACCCACAGTTTCCATGGGGTGGCAAAGCACAGGCACATTAAAAGAAAAGCGAGCGTGACATACAACAAGGTCAGCGGCAGGGTGAGATCCATCATAGGGTTTCCACAATCACTTTTGGCAGGGTATTTACATCACTGACAGCGCCATCGGCACTGACGGTGAAGCGACAGGCGGTGCGTTCAGCACCTTTGGCAGGCAATTCAAGCGTGCCGTAATAAACAACTGTGGCCACGGGGTTTACTTTCACCACGGTAACGGTGGCTTCCACGGGCTTTTGGTCGCGCGATTCATAATATTGAACATTCACCGTGTATTCGCCGGGGGCGAAGCCGCGGATAGTCACCACTTCCTGGTTTAAGGGGTTGATGATCTGTTTTCCGTTGATGAGAATTTCATCGCCTGCGCTGCCGCGGTCGTCTCGGTCCAGGTGCATCAAGCCACCTTCGCGCTGGCGAAACCACACCAGGTTGCCGGCCGGGTCTTGCACCCACGTGTCCAGATCGTTGGTGTTGTTGTCTGGCCAGCTCACCGTGATGATGAACTCGGCCTTTGAGGGAATATCGCCTGTTTTTTTCGCTTTCGGATTCATTAGCAGCAAGGCCAGAATGAAGCAGAAAACAAAGGCAATCAGGATGTTGAACAGCATGTCGTAAAACGGATCCGTTTCCGCCTCACGGGGTTTTCTTCCAAATGCCATGGCTCAGCCCGTTGCTTGCGTGTGGGCTGGAACGGCTGCAGTGGCAGCTGGGTTTGCGAGGTTTTGCAAATGCAGGCCTTGGGCAAATTCAACGGTTTCGCCCAGCAGTGTGTCTACGAAGCGGTCCAGTCGCGTCAGCTGAAAACCCAGCAGCATGTTGCCCACCAAGCCCACGGCGGTGGTCAGCAACGCAATGCTCAAGCCACCCGTCAGGCTTTTCAGCAGGTTTTGGGTTTGCGAGGGGTCAAAGTTGTCCACTTGCGAAATTTGCAGGGCCAAAATTGAAAAGCCGACCACCTTGCCCAACAAACCCAACTTGATCTGAATGCCATTGACCCACCACATAAATTCGCTCGGGCCGTGCAAGCGATCCGCCAATACATCAATCAGCGGTGCGCGGTCCAGAATATCGGTGCGCGGGTAGGTGGACAAAAACGTTTGTATGGCTGTTTGATTGCCGCTGGTGTGAACTGATTTTTGCCGCGCGGCGGCAACGAATGCACTGCGTTCCGCACGCAGTTGCTGACACCTGAAACCGACCCAAACCGTAGAGGCGGTGAACACCAGAATGGTGACGGCTGTGATGCCGGTGGGGTCCGCATTGAGCAACATGCCCCAAATGCGTTTTTTCCACAGCAGCACTGTCAGAAAAATCAGCAGGCCTGCAAACGCCATCCAATAGAGCATCAAAAGGTCGGCTTGTGATTGTTTGGGGGCGAGCCCGGACCAGGTTTTTTTCAAACCAGCCTTGTGTGTTGTAGATGCGTTCATTTAGCGGATCACCACACCCCAAGGCATTTCGCCCACGGCAATGTCCTTGATGTTTTGTTCTTTTTCCGTGTCAATGACCGACACGGAATTGGAGCGGCCATTGGCCACATAAAGCTTTTTGCCGTCTGGCGTAATCGCCATGTTCCACGGGCGCTTGCCCACCGCAATGGTGTTGGTGATGGTGTTGGTTTGCGTGTCAATCACGGACACCGTGCCGTCCTTGCCGTTGGACACATACACTTTTGAACTGTTGGGGTGGGTTGCTATGCCGTTGGCAAACACGCCCGCCGAAATTTTAGCTATCACCTTGTGGCTTGCAACGTCAATGGCAAACACCGTGTTGGTGAGCTCAGAGGCCACATAGGCGGTTTTTCCGTTGGCCAGAAAGCCGATGCCACGGGGGCGCTTGCCCACCTTGATGGAGGTGACTTGCTTGCGTTTTTCCACATCAATGACATCCACAGTGTCAGATTCTTCAGCGCTCACATACACCCATTTCGAGTCCACGGAAAACACCGCATGCTCCGGGTTTTCTCCGGTGGTTTTTACATTGAAGAGTTTCTTTTTTGTCGCTGCGTCAATGAAGGTAACAGCGTTGCTGATTTCACTGGCGGCAATGATGTACTTGCCATCTGGCGAAGCGGAAACCCCTTCAGGCGATTCACCCAACTCAAGCAGGGTAGGTGCTTCATTGCCCACCATGTCAATCAGGGCCAACGCATTGTCGGGTTGGTCGCTCACAAACAAGGTTTTACCGTCAGGCCCAACCGCCATTCCGCGGGGTTTTTTACCCGCCTTCACTTCTTTGACCACCACGTCGCTGTTGGTGTCTATGATGGAAATGGTGCCGGTTTTTTCATTGGCCACATACGCTAACGGTGATGCGAACACCCCTTGGGCCGACCCCAGTAAAACGCCGGCAATGCTCAGCGCCAACTTGCACTGTAAGTAATTTGAAGCTGACATGCGAACGGGGTCTCCCAACCGGATACTGTGTGGTCAAACTCTGGGTTTGAACGAGGCAATTTTTCTGTAAATGGTGTTTCTTGATATACCCAAGGCACGTGCCGCTTTTGACACATTGCCACCGAAGGTTTCCAGCGTTCGGCTGATAATGCCGATTTCAGCGTCTTCCAGGCTAGCCGGCGATGCGCCGGCGTTTTCACTGACTGAGCGTCCCACGGGATCGTGGCTTGCGCCAAGGTGGGCTCTGGGCGGGTTCTGACTTGGTGTTGGCAAGCCGACGTCTTCAATGAAGTCGTCAGGCAGTTGCTCATGGCAGATCTTGCAATCATCACCCACCATGACCATCGCGGTACGAAGCAGGTTCGTTAGCTGTCGCAGGTTGCCCGGCCAAGTGTGCCGTTTGAACAGGTCCATGACTTCAGGGCAGACGCTGAAGGTCGGTCCGTTGCTTTCTTCTTCCAGCAGTTTGTTGACCACCGCCACCAAATCCGAACGGGCGCGCAGGGGTGGCAACTTCACCACCAGACCATTGAGCCGGTAGTACAAGTCTTCCCTGAATTCATTTTTTGTGATCATCGCTTTCAGATCGCGGTTGGTGGCGCACACCAACGCAATGTTCACCGGGATGGACTTGTTGCTGCCCAAGGGTGTGACCACACGTTCCTGCAGAACCCGAAGCAGCCGCGCCTGCAGGCTGCGTGGCATGTCGCCGATTTCATCAAGGAACAGGGTGCCACCGTTGGCCTGCAAAATTTTTCCGGCAGCGCCTTTGCGTTTTGCACCCGTGAAGGCGCCTTCTTCGTAACCAAACAACTCTGACTCAATGAGGGTTTCGGGAATGGAGGCGCAATTCACCGCCACAAACGGGTGGTCGTTCCTAGGTGAGTCGTTGTGTATGGCCTGCGCCAGCAACTCTTTGCCTGTACCGGTTTCACCGGTAATGAGAATGGGAATGTCTCGCCCCAGTACCCGCGATACTTTTTGAATCACCGAAGCGATTTGCGTATCCCCGGTGTTGAGCATGTCCAACCCCAGCGACTTGCGCGGTTTTGCACCAAATTCATTGCGCTGCGATTTTGAATTTTCCTTCGGGGCGCTCTGCGCTGCGTTGTTGAAATCCTGTTCCTGAAAAAACATCTTGGGTACATGCATGACCGCCTTGGCAAACACGCGAACCCCGCTGTGCAGGCACATCGCCAAATAGCCCGGAGATGCGGTTCGGTAGTGGTCCATCAATGCGGACATCGAAACACCGAACAAGGAACTGAAGGTGTGCGTCTGCAACGCGGACAAAGGCAGGCCCAACTGAAACATACCGCTTCTGTTGGCCGACAAAAACTTGCCGCCGGGCGTGAAAGAGGCAATGCCCTCCATCAAGGTGCCAATGAATTCAGGGCGGCTGTGAAAATGAAGTGTGATGTTGTCCGCAAATTCTGCTGCGAACATCTGGTTTTCAATCATTTGTGCAGACATGCGAACAAGACCCATGGTGTGTTTGTGGAAGCTGTTTTTATCGCCGGAAACATCAAGCACCCCAACCACATTGCCTCTGTGGTTGAAGATGGGGGCTGCTGAACAGGTCAGGAAATGGTTGGCCGCCAGAAAGTGTTCGTCTGCGTGAACCAGTGTGGCCTTCTGTTCAACAATGGCCGTTCCGATGGCGTTGGTGCCTTTGCTTTCTTCTGACCAGGCCACGCCGGTTTGCAGCGCAACCCGGTCTGCCTTCGCGGTGAAATCGTCGTCGCCGATGCTGTGCAAAATAATGCCTTGCGAATCTGTCAGCACAATCAGGTTGTGGGTATTCACAATCTGTTCATACAGCGTTTCCATGACCGGAAGCGCGTAGGTGTAGAGCGACTTGTTTTTGTCGAGCAGGCTGGTGAGCGCATCTGCCCGGAGCGGAGAGAAATCCGGCTCCATGTGGGGAGACAGGCCGTGGCTTGAGGAACGTTCGTGCGATTGCTTTATCATGGTGGACGAATCTTCAGCAGATTTCGTGCCAGCCAGTGTGGCGGCGCTGATGCCGCGGTCCAAAAACGTTTGATGCTTTGCATCAAACAGCGGTGAACCGGACATGCCCCCGTGACTGCCGGGCTTGTGCATTGTCTCTCCTTGGTGACTGACCTTGTTTTTGTTTTTATTTTTTTATTGTTTTATTGTTTTTTCTTTTTTTGAGCAATTCTGCGTACTTTTGACACAGTCACTGATCTGTTTGTTGAGTGATTAAATCAAATGCCCCGTGTTAGCGCAAGTGCTTTGTGTGCCTGTTTCTGAGTCATCTAAAACCTGTGGCACGGCTATTGCTTTATTGTTTGCAAATAAACTTAACTCTTCGGAAAAACCACCATGAAAAAAATGCTCAAGCCCGTGTTTTCTCTCGCCGCCACCCTGTCTGTTTCACTGTTGTTTGCTGTGCAGGTACAGGCCCACGGCGATGTAACCCCCCAAGCCGTGGACACTTCTGCCTTGCCCAAGCTGTCTGAAGAATGGCTTGCAACCAACCCTTTCCGCGACAACGCAGAAGCCATTCGTGTGGGGACGTCCGCCTACAACCAGAATTGCGCACGTTGCCATGGCATTGAAGCCATCAGCGGTGGCATTGCCCCTGACCTTCGCATGCTGGACCGCGATTGCATGAGCCAGAAAAACGAAGCCAAGAAATCCGCTTGCTTCGCCGAAATGGACAACTACTACGCCACTTCCGTTCGCCGCGGCAAGGTGCGCAACGGTGCGGTTTACATGCCCCCGTTTGAAGGTATTTTGCAGCAGGAAGCCGTGTGGTCCATCAAGTCTTACCTTGATACCCGCCGCGCATCTGCCAAGTAATTCAGTTTGGTATTAACGGAGACAGTGTTGAAAATTAAAAGTGCTTTTAAAAAGCTGATGGTGGGGTTGGTGTTTGCCGGTCTCGCTACCACTGCAGCGGCTGACCTTGAAAAAATCAAGCAGCGTGGCGAGTTGAAGGTGGGTGTCTATTTGGACAACTTCCCGTTTTCTGACAAGGACATGGGTATCGACATCGACATTGCCAAGGCCATTGCGGCGAAGTTGGGTTTGAAGGCGGGCATACTGCCTTTCCCTGCGGGTGAAAACCTCAACGACGACTTGCGCAACATGGTGTGGAAAGGTCATTACTTGGGGTACGGCCCAGCTGATATTTTGATGCATGTGCCGGTTGATAAGGAGTTGATGGCGCGCAACGACAAAGTCGAGATTTTTGCGCCCTACTACCGCGATTCCTTGCGCATTGCGATTAACAAGAAATCTGTGGGCCAGTGGTCAGGGCTTGATGGTTTGCTGGGCAAGTCTGTGGGTGTTGAGAAAGTGTCGCTGGGTGCCTGGGTTCTGATGAGTGAAGAGAGCGGTAAGTACCGTGACACAGCCAAAATTTTTGAGTCGGTGCCAACCATGCTGGAGCAGTTCAAAGCCGGCAAGCTTGATGCAATCGTGACCTTCAAGTCGCAGGCGGAAGCTGCGGTGATGGGCAACAACGACTTTGAAATTGTGCCTGCGAGTTTTCAGCGCGGCCCGCGGCAGGGTACGCCTGTCGGGGTTTCAGTGAAGCGGGACAACCTTGATTTGGCCAGGGCGGTGCAGTTGGCGATGAATGAGTTGGTGGCGGAGGGGGTTATTAAATCTATATTTGAAAAGCACAATGTAGCGCCTGTGTCGCCGTAAGGGTTTTTGTTTGGTTGTGTAGAGGGGCTCGCCGTCTACCTCCATCTGCTGGGACGGTTAACTTGCTGCGCAAGTTCCCTAAATGTCCTGCGCCAGATGGAGGCAGACGGCGAGCCCCTCGTTTTTGGCATGTAAAAAAGAAGGGTCCTTCGCGGCGACACAGACGCTGCGGAAGGGTGGGATAGAGTAGAGGATGGATGGGCAATGAAAAACGGCGCTAAAAGCGCCGTTTTTTAATCTCAGACTTGTGGTCGTTGATTAGAAGAACATGATGGCGCCGAATGAAACGCCGTCTTGTGTGGCTTTGTTGCCATTTGCTGCTTTTGAGTCTGTCTTGCTGAGTTCGCCAACCAATGTAACGCTGGGTGTCAGGTTGTAATAAACACCGGCAGTGGTATTTTCGTTGGATTTGAAATTAGCGCCGGTGGCGTCTTTGTTCTCACTCTTACCGTAGTTCAAACCCAGTTTGACTTTAGGCATGACTTTGTAGGTAATTTGACCAAAACTGTTTTGACCTTTAACACCGCCTTGGTCGCCGTCAGACAAAATACCTAGGCCTTTGCCTTCCTGAAAGTTGGCCAAAAGGCCAAGATTACCCATGTTATAGCTGGCGCCGATTTCTGTTGCGCTTGTTTTAAACGCAGCGGTTGCTGTCTCACCAGTTGTCGCCTCAAAATCTTGATTCTTACCGCCAAGCCAGCCTTTAAAGCCACCTGCTACATAACTTACCTGATACTGGTATTGGGGAGCTTTTGAATCTTTGTTGTTAACTGCAGCGCTGTCTACTGGAGAAAATACACCACCATCAAACTTGAATCCGCTCATGGAGGGTGAAGAGTAGGTCATTTGTGCGTAGTTACCCAAGTAGGTGTAGCCTGCGCCAATGTGTCCTAGGGTCACACGATTTTGTTGTGTTGCGTTGGTTGGAGCACCAACACCCAGCAAGGTCATGTCGTTCAGAATGGCGTTTGAGCCGAAGATGCCGTAGTCACGGCCCAGCTTGAATGTACCAACTTCTTTTGTGCCCAAGGTCATGAAACCTTGGCGAACGTCTACGTTGCTGTTGTTCGCAATGGCTGAGTTCGAGGAAATTGCACTGTAAATGCCCATGGTGGCACCAATATCAATGCCGTTTTGGGTTGATTTTGCAGAAACAATCAAACCGTTGGGAAGCAAACCGTTACCGATGGTGGTGGCATCTGATTTGCCGCCGCAACCCAAGCCGGCGCCGGCCAGAGGTGCCCCACCGATAATCGCATTTGCTGCAGCGCCGTCTGCGGTGGCGGCCGTTGGAGCGCCTTTGCATGAAACACTGGTGTAATAAGCATTAATAATACCGCCAACACTTACTGTCCAGTCGCCAGCTTTAATATCAACTGCGTGGGCGGAAGTCATTCCTGCCATGGCGAATGCGGACATTAGTAGTGTTTTTTTCATGTTCTCTCCTCGATTGTCATTAGGTGTGTAACCAATTGCTTTGGTCAGTCTCTAATGGCAAATACCGTGCCTGATTTTTTGAGCTTGTGTAAAACCTGTTTTTTGCTCAAAAAAATATCAAATTAAGGTGTTTTGTGAGGTTCTGGGGTGGCTTGGGCTAAAACTGCCTCTTGGGGCGGTGGTGCGTTTTGCAACAGTGTGACAGTTCTTGTTGAATCATTGCGCAGTTGTACTTGGAACTTTTTACAATAAACCATGTCGTGTGGCGTATTTATAGAGGTCTACGGCGTTGTGAATTTCGAGTTTCTGGCGAATCAGGGTCTGGTAGTTGGCCACGGTTTTTGTGCCGAGGTGGAGTCGTTGGCTGATGTCTTCTACGGTGTTGCCGTCGGCGAGCATCAGGAAAATATCGAACTCTCTGGGGGTGAGGGCGAGGTGGGGATGTTCTTGTTCAGCGCTGCCGTGGTTTTGGTTTTTGCGCAGCAGTTCTTCCTTGAGTTCGGGGGCGATGGGTTCGCCACCTTGCATCACTTCGTGTATGGCTTGAACAATGGCGTCTGGCGGCATGTTTTTGGTGAGGTAGCCTTTGGCGCCTGCGCGCAGGGCTTGGAGGGCCATGGCGGCGTTCTGGTGCATGGAAAACACGAGTATGGTTTGCTCAGGGTAGCGGTTGAGTATGCGGCGTATGCCTTCCAGCCCGCCAATGCCGGGCATGCTGAGGTCCATGATCAGTACATCCACCGGCGTGATTGCGAGGGCTTGGTAGCCTTCTTCCGCGGTGCTGGCTTCCAGCCGCACTTCAATTTTCCCGTCAAGCTCCAGGTAGCGCTTGTAGCCGTCGCGCACCACGGCGTGGTCGTCTATGAGGCCAACGGCAACAATGGGCATGTCCGGGGTTTGCGGTATTTCCGGTGTTTGGGGGGGCGGTTGGTGGGTGTCGGGCATTGTTTGTATTTTTTCAGACTTGCTTGAAGTTCAGCAGTGGCAGTTTAACCTGCAGTGTCCAGCCTTTCGGGTGGTTTGCAACCACGCTGCATTCGCCGCTGTTGGCGAGCGTGCGTTCGCGGATGCTGTGCGGCACGGGGTTGTGGTTGGCGGCGTTGCCTATGCCGTCGTCTTTAATTTCCACTGTCAGCGTTTGTTTTTGTGCATCGGTCTTGATGCTGATGTGTACTTGCTGGGCTTGTGCGTGTCTGGCTATGTTGGTCAGCGCTTCTTGGGTAATGCGGAAGGTGGCAATGGCAAGGCGGCCGGGCAGGGGGGTGTCGGTGAGTGCAATGTCGGCGCTGAATTGTGTGGTCTGCCCGGGGCGTTGCCGCCATGTGTTCAACAGGTCTTCGATGCTGGCTTGCAGTGCCAGATTTTGGTTTTCGTCGGCTTCCAGTCCGCTGGGGCGCAGTTGTTTGAGTAGGCTGCGCAGTTGTTGCAAAATGGTGTGGGTGTTGTGCAGCAGGGCTTGAACGCTGGCTTGCAGCAGTGGGTGGTTGTGCGATTGTTTTGCAATGGTGGCGGCGTCTACTTGTATGGCGGTCAGTGTTTGACCGAATTCGTCGTGCAGTTCGTGGGCCAGTTGCCGGCGTTCGTGCTCTTGCAAGTCTTGCAGCCGGTTTGTGAGCTCGCGCTGGCTGCGCACTTGCTCAGCCAAGCTGTTTTGCAGCGGCTCGAAGGTGTTTTTTAATGTTAGCCGTATGGCGCCATACAGCAGCGTGGCCAGCCCCAGCAGGCCGCCAAGCGCCACCATGCCGTCTTCCAGGGCCTCGTCCGCTTCGGTTTGCGGGTTGGATTGCAGCCTGAGCGTCACCGTGCCCAGGCCGGGCAGGTTTTGCAGTGTTTTTTCATGGGTGGCCACGCGGGCTTTGCCGTCCGGCTGGTTTAACCAGCTTTCAAGAAAACCGGGTGTGCGGTTTGCGGATTGTTGTGGCTTGGTCAGCGGTTTTCCTTGGGCGTCCAACAACTCAATGCGAAACTGGCGGAATTCGTCTTCTTCATTGATGCGGTCAAGTTGCGCCACCAGCGCTGTGGCTTGCTGAGGGTTTGCCGCAGTTTCAAGTGCTGCGAGCAATTTTCCTATTTTTGGCACCACGGCAGACTCTCGCCCGATGTTGCGTTGTGCGTACAGCAACAACAGCAGTGCGCTGCCCAGCAGCAGTACAAGGCTGATGCCCACCAGCCTGCGAAACAGTTGGTCGGCAAGGTTGCTTTGGCGGTTCAGTGTTGCTTCGTTGTAGTGTTTCATTTGTGAACAATGTCGCAGTTTTTCTGGTTGTGTGACAACCGGATCTCACGGTTTTTAAGGGGTAAGCGGGTGGCATGGTTGTTGCATCACTTTAGCTTGAATCGAGCGGCTTTTGGTGGCCCAGTGGTTTAACAAACATCTGTTGCGAGAACCGTCAAAGGTTTATAGTAACGGTTCAGGCTCAACCCTTGAGGAGGAATGAAAATGCAGTGGAGCACCCCAGCATTCGTGGATATGCGTTTTGGCTTTGAAATCACAATGTACATCGCCAATCGTTAATCGCTAACGAAAGTCAGCGCCTCGTTGGGTTAAACTCTTCGAGGCGCTTTTTTTATGTCTTTGCGTTTTGTGGCAACCATCGCTGTCTCACTATAAAAATAATATGAAAATCAAAGTTTTAGGGTCTGCTGCCGGAGGCGGGTTTCCGCAGTGGAACTGCAATTGCAGCAACTGCACTGCCGTTAGGGCGAAGCAGCCAGGGTTCACCGCCCGCACGCAATCCTCCATTGCCGTCAGTGCCAACGGGCAAGACTGGCTGTTGGTCAATGCCTCTCCTGATATTCTGCAGCAACTCAAATCCTCCCCTGAATTGCAACCGGCTCGCGGCCCGCGCGACACAGGCATTGTGGCCACCATGCTCATGGATGCACAAATTGACCATGTCACCGGTCTGCTGATGATGCGAGAGGGCAAGGTACCCATGGAGCTGTACTGCACAGGTTCCGTGTGGGAAGACCTCAGCACCGGTTTGCCCCTGGTGTCCACCTTGTCGCATTACTGCGGCGTGAATTGGCGGCCCCTGCCCACCGATGGCCAATCCGCAATCAGCATTCCGCAGTTGCCCGACATTGAATTTGTACCCGTGCCGCTGATCAGTAAGGCGCCACCGTATTCGCCCAACCGCTATTCGCCCAGCGTGGGCGACAATGTCGGTTTGCTGATCACCAACAAGGCCACCGGAAAAACCGCTTTGTATGCGCCCGGTCTGGGTGAAATTACCCCTGAATTTGAAGCGGTGATGCAAAGTGCGGATGTCCTGCTGGTGGACGGCACATTCTGGACCGAAGATGAAATGGTGCGCCTTAACTTCTCCAAAAAAATGGCGGCTGACATGGGGCACCTGCCACAAACCGGCGATAACGGCGGTGTGGAAGGCGGCATGATCGGTGTTCTGAACCGCATGCCCGCCTCCAGAAAAATTCTGATTCACATCAACAACACCAACCCAGTTCTCAATGAACTGGGGCCTGAGCGTGCCTTGCTGACACGCCACGGCATTGAGCTGGCCTTTGATTCCATGGAGATTGAACTGTGATGCAAACGCAAAACACCGCGCCAGACAGTACGGTAGGCATTGGGGCAAACGATGGGGCAAACGAAGCGCCTTGGAGCGCCACCGAATTCGAGGCACGTTTGCGCGCCAAAGGCGACCGCTACCACATTCATCACCCCTTCAACATCAAGATGCGCAATGGTGAACTCAGCCCGGCGCAAATACGCGGTTGGGTGGCCAACCGGTTTTACTATCAGGTGTGCATTCCCCTGAAAGACGCCGCCATTCTTTCCAATTGCACCGACAAGGAAACCCGCAAACGCTGGGTGATCCGCATTCTTGACCACGACGGCTGGGACGACAACGCTGGTGGCATTGAGGCCTGGACTCGCCTGGGCGAGTCCGTGGGTATTCCCCGCGCAGAGGTACTGAGCCTGAAGCATGTGTTGCCCAGCGTTAAGTTTGCCGTGGATGCCTATGTTAACTTTGCGCGCAGGGCACCGTGGCAAGAAGCGGTGTGTTCATCGCTGACAGAAATGTTTGCCCCGGAAATTCACAAGGAACGTCTGGCCAACTGGCCCAAGCATTACCAATGGATAGAGGCCAGCGGACTGGAGTATTTCAGAAGCCGCATCAGCCTGGCCAAGCGCGATGTAGAGCATGGTCTGGAAGTCACATTGAACCACTTTCAGACTCGCGCGGACCAAGAGCGTGCCCTGGAAATCTTGCAGTTCAAACTGGATGTTCTCTGGTCCATGCTCGATGCAATTGCGCTGGCCTATCCGGAATAAAAAACATGTCTAAATTAAAATTGAACCGTTTGTTTCGCATGCAGTGGGAAGAAGCCCAGCAGTGCCATGTGTTGTTGTATCCGGAAGGCATGGTGCAATTGAACCAACCCGCCAGTGAAATTTTGAAGCGTTGCGATGGCCGCTTTAATCAGGAAGAATTGATTGCAGATCTTGAAGCCGCCTTCAACCAGCAGGGCATAGGCGGGGAAATTACCAATTTCTTGCAAGAAGCCAACCGTTTGGGGTGGCTGGAGTGAGCAACGCATCTGCCAACCCCGGCAGCGCCGCCGACTTTTTCGCCAAAGCGCAGCTGGCAGCCCGCGGTACAACATCGCCGCCCTTGTGGTTGCTGGCAGAACTGACTTACCGCTGCCCTTTGCACTGCGTGTTTTGTTATAACCCGGTGAATTACAAATCCAACACGAATGAGTTGGACACGGCCACTTGGAAACGCGTATTGACAGAAGCCAGACAACTTGGTGCGGCACAGTTGGGGTTTTCCGGAGGCGAGCCCTTGCTGCGCGAAGACCTGGACGAACTCATCGGCCACGCCCATCAACTGGGTTATTACACCAACCTCATTACCTCGGGCATCGGTTTGACCGAAGCGCGTCTGGAAAATTTCAAGCGCTTGGGGCTAGACCATATTCAGGTGTCGTTTCAAGATGCAACACAGGCGGTAAACGACGCCTTGTCCGACACAAAAACCTTTGAGAAAAAACTGCGCATCGCCAAGGCGGTGAAAGCCCACGGTTACCCCATGGTATTGAATGTGGTGTTGCACAAGCTCAACCTGGACCACATTGAAAACATCATCGAACTGGCCTTGGGGCTGGGCGTGGAATACCTGGAACTGGCCAACACGCAGTACTACGGCTGGGCGTTCCAAAACAAGGCCGCACTCATTCCCACCCGCGAACAGTTGGAAAAAGCCGAGCAGGTGGTGGCGCAATACCGTGAAAAGCTGGGGCCTTCCGGCATGAAGTTGCTGTTTGTGGTGCCAGACTATTTTGAAGGTCGCCCCAAGCCCTGCATGGCCGGTTGGGGCAAGGTGTTTTTGTCCATCAGCCCGGATGGCACTGCACTGCCTTGTCAAGCCGCCCGGCAGTTGCCCGGTTTCGAGTTTCCGAATGTGCAGACGCACACCATTGCAGACATCTGGCAAAAAAGCGATGGCTTTAACCGCTACCGCGGCGATGCCTGGATGAAAGAGCCCTGCCGCACCTGCGAGCACAAGGAAAAAGACTTTGGCGGTTGCCGTTGTCAGGCGTTTTTGGTGACGGGCGATGCCAGCAATGCAGACCCGGTTTGCGACAAGTCGCCGCACCACGACACCGTGATTCAATGGGTCAATGCTGCGCAACAACCCACTCCGGAAGAAAAGCCCGTGATCTGGTATCGCAACGACCAAAACTCTCTGAAACTGTCCGTGCCACCTGTGGGCGCCACTTGAAGCCTGGCGGTGTTGCCCATGTCTGAAATATTACTGCGGGTAGAGAACCTCAATTTTTCTTATGGCGCTCAGCCCACCTTGCATAATTTGAATTTGCAGGTGAGTGCCGGAGAACTGTTTGGTTTGCTCGGGCCCAACGGTGCCGGTAAAACCACGCTCATCACTTTAATGGCGGGGCTGTTGGCACCGGCCACGGGCGATATTTTTATTCACCAGCACAGCGTAAAACGCGAGCGCCTGAAAGTGCGTGCCGAATTGGGTTTGGTGTTTCAGTCCATCAGCCTTGATAAATTCATGACCGCTCAGGAAAACCTGTATTTCGCCGGAGGTTTGTACGGCCTTTCAGTGGACAGCATTACACAGCGCATCGCCGAGCTTTCCCCCTTGCTGGGGCTGGAAAAGTTGTTGAAACGCAAAGTGGTGGGCTTGTCTGGCGGGCAGCAGAGAATGGTGGACATTGCGCGCGCACTGATTCACCAACCCACGGTGTTGCTGTTGGATGAACCCACTCACGGGCTGGATGTTGCTGCCCGGCAGCAGGTGTGGTCTGCACTCAAGCAACTTTTGAAGCACACCCCTGCAGGGCGACAACCACCGGCGGTGCTGGTGTCCACCCATTTAATGGACGAAGCCGCCACTTGCGACCGTGTCTGTTTTTTAAAGGCCGGCGAAATTATATGGACTGGCACGCCGGAAGAAGCGCTGGCGCAATTGCCGGAGCGCCATAAAACCGTGGTGCAGAATGCCTCGCTCAACGATTGGTTTTTGTGGAGACTGCAAAAGTGAGCCTGCGTTTTTATCAGGCCGTGATTGGCCGCGAGTTGCAAAAAATGCTGCGCCAGAAAGACCGTCTGGCCTCCGCCATGGTGCGCCCTGTGCTGTGGTTGTGGGTCATCGGCGGTGGCATGAGCAGTCTGGCCGGGCCAGACTATGCGCTGCGTTTGTTGCCCGGCATTGTGGCCATGACGCTGTTGTTCGGCGGCATGATAGGCGGGCTTTCCATTGCCTTGGACAAAGACGCCGGCACCATGCGCCTGTTGGTGGCAGCCCCTGTCAGCGAACTGCATGTGTTGCTGGCAAAAGGGTGTTCCGCCTGTCTGAATGCCTGTTTGCAAACGGTGTTGTTCTTGCTGATTTTATTGGCGGTCGAAGGTTTTAACGTCGCTTTGGGTTGGGGTGCCGGGCCGCACGCTTCCGCAGCTTTCACTGGTATGTTTTCATGGGTGGGGCGTTTTCCGGCGCCGCACCTGCTGCAATTGTTAGGGGTCCTGCTGGTGGGGGGCTTCACCTGCGCTGCACTCGGTTTGTTGTGCGGCGTGTTTACAAAAACCATAGACGGTTTCGCGGTGATGATGAACTTCGTTATTTTCCCGGTGTTCTTTTTTAGCGGTGCGCTGTATCCGGTGTCTGGCATGCCCAGTTTGGTGAAATTTTTGGCCCTGCTCAATCCGTTTACCTATGTGGTGGACGCCATGCGCCATGTCTGGGGTCTGAACGCAGAACACTCGCTGGGGTTGAACTTCTCCGTCATGTTGCTGGCGCTGGCGCTGATGCTGACCGTGGCAGTCTGGAAGTTCAAGCGGGGCGGGGCAGTCGTTATTTTTCGGGTATGAAAACCCGTGTTCAAAAGCACCGCGATGCGCTGCGCATGGCAGGTTTGCGCCCAGTGCAAATATGGGTGCCGGATACGCGCCGGCCAGATTTCGCAGAGGAATGTCGTCGCCAGTCACGGATAGTCGCGCGGGCTGATAAGGCCGATACTCACACTCAGCTTCTTCTGGATGAAGCGCTGACAGACATGGACGGTTGGACGTCCTGATGCGCGGAGATTTTGTGACCATTGCCATGCAAGGCGACTTCGGAACACCCAGACCTGCCATGGTCATACAGGCGGACTTGTTCAGTGAGCACGCAAGCGTCACCGTCTTGCCAATCACCAGCACGCTTGTTTCAGCGCCATTGCTCCGCATCACAGTTCAGCCCAGTGCAGAAAATGGTTTGCAGAAACCTTCACAGGTCATGGTGGACAAAGCGATTACGGTAAAGCGCAACAAACTGGGGCCTGCGTTCGGACGTATCGACGCCGAAGGTCTTGTAGCGGTTGAGCGTTGTTTGGCGGTGTTTTTCGGAATAGCCAAATAAGTGATTTGACGCCTCATTGTTTGACCTGACTGCATTTTTTGTTGAGCAGGGTTTGTATTTTTAATATACTGACCAGTCAGTCACAATTAAAGGCCCGCCATGTTTTTGTCTTCCCTGGACGGTCAGCCCGTCCATGTTCGTGTCTTTGGCGACGGTCCTCCCTTGGTGTTGCTGCATGCCAATCCGGGCGACAGCCGAGATTTTGACGCACTGATTCCGCATTTGTCGCCACA
Source organism: Burkholderiales bacterium (assembly GCA_021300475.1). Taxonomy (GTDB): domain Bacteria; phylum Pseudomonadota; class Gammaproteobacteria; order Burkholderiales; family Burkholderiaceae_B; genus SXZD01. The sequence goes on from JAJTDO010000004.1 coordinate 22,196, forward strand.
TTTTCAAACCATCGCCATTGATTTTCCGGGGTATGGATTAAGCCCGGCTCCGCTGGCTCTTAACGGCCCTGCCTTGTTGGAATGGGCGGGTGCGGATGCATTTTTGCGCTTGTTTGAATCCTTGGCAGAGCAACTGGGCTTAAAAAAATTCACCTTGCTCGGCAATTCTGTCGGCGGTAATGTGGCGGCCCGTTACGCCTTGTCGCATCCGGAAAGGGTGGTGTCCTTGATATTGGTGTCCCCCGGCGGTTTTACCGCCCACAACCCGATGACACGGTTTTTTTGTAAGCTGCAGAGCCAGCGCTGGTTTAAAAAACTTCAGGGTGACGTTCTGACCCGTTTGTATTTAAAGCATAAAACGCCCGCTACACGCGCCATGCTTGCCCGGGCTGGCGGAGAGCAAAGCCGGCCAGACTGTTTGCAGGTCAATTGCGCGGTGTGGGCAAGTTTTCTGGATGAGCGCCACGATTTGCGCGAGCAGGCCAAGGCCATTGCCTGTCCTGTTTTGCTGGTCAGTGGCAAATCCGACCCTGTCATTCCTGCACGTTCCGATGGCAAGAACGCCGCTGCAGCAATGCCCCATGCGCAGTGGCATGTGTTGCCTTGTGGTCATGCGCCCTTTGCGGAAATACCCGATCAATTTGCTGCCATACTGTTGCCGTTTTTAGGCATCACGGGCGCTTCAACTCCCATGGTCGGTTAAAAGGAATGAAGCATGGCCCGGGGCAAACCTGAAGAATCGTTGAAAAAACTCTTGGAAGCCGGCATGGCTCTGTGTGAACAACAGGGTTTGCTGGAACTGAGAATTGAAGACATCACCGCGCGTGCGGGTGTTGCCAAGGGCACGTTTTATTTGCATTTTGAGAACCGCGATGCGTTTTATTTGGCCTTGCATTCGCATTTTCATGAACAAATTGCGCAAGTCATTGTTGCTGAGCTGACACTGCACGGGGCGGGGGCAACCCGCTTGTTGAAGTGCAGTCAGTTGTACCTTGCTCACTGCCTGCAGCGGTCAGGCGTTAAGTACCTGTTGCGGCAGTTGCGCTGCATTCCAGCGCTGGAACAAGCGGTTCAATTGCAAAACACGCGGTTTTCTCTTTTGGCGCAAGCCGACTTCACAGCGCTGGGCTTTGAGCAACCCGAACAGGTTGCTGACTTGTGGATTGTCATGGTGGCTGAACTGGCTGCACAAGAGTCGGTTGCCTGTCAGGCGCATTGGGGTGCCCGCGCCGCCTTGCAGCGGTTTTTAACGGGGCCAGCCGTTTAGTCTTTGTCAGACCGCCGCCACCAACACAATTTCAATCTTGTACTTTGGGTTGGCCAGTCGCGCTTGCACACACGCACGCACGGGGGCGGTACCTGCCACCAACCAGTTGTCCCAAACAGCGTTCATTGCATCGTAGTCGTTCATGTCGGCCAAATACAAAGTGACCTGCAACAAGCGGGTTTTATCGCTGCCGGCTTGCTTTAGCAAACGCTCAGTGCTGTCGAGCAAATTTTTTGTTTGCGCCGTGATGTCTTCATCCGGATTGGAAGGCACCTCAACAATGTACGCGGTGCCTTGGTGCACCACGGCGTCAGAGTAGCGTTGTGTAGTACCAAAACGCTGAATTGTCATTGTGCCACCGTACTCTCTTCTGTCATTGAACATTCGCCCGCACCCGGTTCATGGCTGCAGCGCACACGCTTTAACACCGTCATCATCGCAGGGTGGTAGACACCTTCCTTGGTGAGTTGTATACGTGCTTCGCGCATCATACCGAAGTATTTTTTTTGTTCTTCCGGGGTGAGGTCCATCCAGTATTTTGCAGGTACCTGGCCTTCCACCTTTTCTATCATCTGAATTGCCAGATCAACAAACTGAACGCCGAATTTGCGCAACTTCATCATTCGTTCGTCCAGGTCTGGCACCTCTTTTTCAATGCGGGTGCGGTTCATTATTACCGAGCCTGTGAGGTTCACCAGCGGCAGCCTGAAAATACCGCCTTTCTCCCCCATGCCCTTGTAAAGCTCCAAGGGGCCGAAGGCAATGGCGGGTGCGGCAATAATATCTACGGCTCGGTTGTTGAATTTTGTGTGGAAGTTGGTGATGTCGCTGGCCACCGGTTGCGCGCCCAACTGCTGCACCATGCGCGCCTGACTTTTGTCCCAGTCCATGACAGCCACACGCTTGCCGGCGGCTTTTTCAATGGAGCTGATGGCCTTGTCGTTGACCATCACATAAGCTGCGCCCAGCGGGCCCATGCCCACCACCTGGTATTGGTTGTGTATGGATCTGGGGTAGAGCTTTTCACTGCCCATCAGCGCTTGCATCAGCGTTCGCATCTGCTTGTAGTTTTGCACGCCGCCCACTGCGTCTGCACTGCCCATGAAGGGGTTGAAAGTGCGTGCGCGCAGGGTGGTGATACCCACGGCCTCACATTGCCCGATGGTAAAGGAATTGGCGGCCACGCCTTCATTGGTGAACACCTGAATATCTGTGAACAGATTCCAGCGCTGCGCAGCAATGGAAAGGTCTTTGGCCAAATTGTAGACAGGCCCCACTTTGCCCAGCGGATCAAACAGACAAACCTTCACATGCAGGGGTTTGTCCAGGGGCTTGACCTCTTTCATCAGTTGCTCGGCAAACTGCGTGGTGTCTCCGAAACTTTGGGCCTGCAGGTTTGCACCGCCCGAAAGCAGCGCAAAGGCTGCTGCCAGACTTTTAAGTGCTTGAATGCCGACTGTTTTTTTTCGCAAAATCGGGCTCCCTAGGGAAGGTGTCTTTTGGTGCCCAAGAGTTTATCCCGCATGGGGGGTTTGGTATAGTTTGTGAAAGTAAATCATTGCCCAAGCGGCAACTGGAACACGCCCCCTTCAAGCGCTGTCGAAGGGGGCGCTGGCAAGCCAACGCCCCAATCACATTTCACAACTCGTTTTGAATGTTCTTGTAACCCAACACCAGACTGTTGTTGGTCAGTGCCACATCTTCAGAAAATGCAGAGGCTTGGGCAGACACTTTCGGAATGGAGGTCAGGTCTGTGGCCGGCCCAATTCTTTCCGTTGAGGGGACATAAAATTCGGAGGGTAAACTGACACCGTCTACCACTGCGTTGTGGCGAACCACCGCTTTGTCGCCTACCGTGCAATTAAACAGTACGCTGTTGAAGCCGATAAAAACATCGTGCCCGACCGTGCAGGGCCCGTGAACAATGGCGCGGTGCGCAATGGAGGTTCTTTCACCAATGGTGACTGCAGCGCCCGATTTTGAGTGAATCACCACGCCATCTTGAATGTTGGAGTTTGCCCCGATAATAATGGGTTCCATGTCACCGTTGGCGTCCACTTCATCTGCGCGAATAACGGCATAAGGCCCGACAAACACGTTTTCATGAACAATCACCAAACCACAGAGTATGGCGGTGGGATCTACAAAAGAGCTTTCATGCACAACAGGATAGTCGCCGCGCGGATTTTTTCTGATCATGGTGTTTTTTTACTGTTCTTTTTTGACTGAGGGTTAAAAAATCAACCGAAACGGCCGGTGATGTAATCTTCAGTTTCCTGGCGTTTCGGTTTGATGAAGATTTCGTCGGTTTTGCCAAATTCAATGAGTTCACCCAAATACATGTAGGCCGTGAAATCAGAGACGCGTGCGGCTTGCTGCATGTTGTGGGTCACAATCACAATGGTGTAGTCACTCATCAGTTCGCTGATGAGTTCTTCAATTTTTGCCGTTGAAATCGGGTCGAGTGCCGAGGTGGGTTCGTCAAGCAGCAAAATGGAGGGTTTTACCGCCACGCCGCGCGCGATGCACAAGCGTTGTTGCTGGCCGCCCGACAAAGACAAACCACTCTGGTTGAGCTTGTCTTTGACTTCATTCCAGAGCGCGGCTTTTTTCAAGGCCCATTCCACACGTTCATCCATGGCGGCGCGCGAAAGCTTTTCATAGAGGCGGACACCAAACGCGATGTTCTCGTAGATGGACATCGGGAAAGGTGTGGGCTTTTGGAACACCATGCCGATTCTTGAGCGTAACAGGTTCAAGTCCTGGTTGGCATCAAGAATGTTGTCGCCATAAAAGTTGATTTCACCCTCAGCCCTTTGACCGGGGTAGAGGTCGTACATGCGGTTGATGGAACGCAGCAGTGTTGATTTTCCGCAACCGGAGGGACCGATGAACGCAGTCACCTTGCGTTCCTGAATTTCCATGTTGATGTTTTTCAAACCTTGGAAAGAACCGTAGAAGAAGTTCAGGTTGCGAATTTCCAGCGCATTTTTTTGCGCTTGAGTGGGTGCCTTCTGGACCGTTTCTAAGCTCACGGTGTCTCCTTGTTAATTGCCTGCGATGTGTTTGCGTGTAAATTTGCCAGCGCGGATTTTGAATCTTTTTTCAGTGTTGTCATGGCGCTTAGGTCTTGACCCGGTCGCGGAACACAACACGCGCCAGAATATTGAGACCCAGCACGGTGAAAGTGATGAGCAGTGCGCCACCCCAGGCCAGTTCCACCCAGTTGTCGTAGGGACTCATGGCGAATTGGTAGATCACCACGGGCAGATTGGCCATGGGCGCGTTCATGTTCAATGAGAAAAACTGGTTGTTCAATGCCGTGAACAGCAAGGGGGCGGTTTCACCACTGACCCGCGCCAATGCCAGCAGCAGACCGGTCATAACGCCGCTTTGCGCCGCCCTGAGCGTAATCATAAAGGCCACTTTCCACTTTGGCGCACCCAAGGCGTAGGCGGCTTCCCGCAAACTGCCGGGCACCAGACGCAACATGTTTTCAGTGGTTCGAACCACCACAGGAATGGCAATCAAGGCCAGCGCCACTGTGCCTGCCCACGCAGAAAAGTGCTTGAACTGCGCCACCATGATGGCATACACAAACAGACCGATAACGATGGACGGGGCAGACAGCATGATGTCGGTTACAAAACGGGTGACTGACGCTACACGGCTGCGGTCTCCATATTCGGAGAGGTAAACGCCGGCCAGCACCCCCACCGGTGTGCTGATCAGCGTACAGCAACCGACCAGCAGCAAACTGCCCACAATGGCGTTGGCCAGGCCGCCACCTTCAGAGCCGGGTGCCGGTGTGCTGGCAATGAACAGGGAAATATCGATGGCGGAAAAGCCCTTGTAGAGCAGAACGCCAAGTATCCACATCAGGAACATCATGCCGATGCCCATGGTGCAAGTCGACAGCAACAGTCCGATTGCGTTGGCTCTTTTCCTGCGTTTAAAGATGGAGGGGTCGATGTTTTCGAAGGCGCTCATGTTTTCAATCCTTGGCTTTTTTCCATTCGGCTCAGCATCCATTTGGCCAGCGCCAACACCACAAAGGTGATGATGAAAAGCGCCAGACCCAACGCAAACAGCGACGAGAAGTGGGGGCCGACTTCGGCTTCACCAAACTCGTTGGCCAGCGTTGAGGCAATTGAATTGCCGGGGGAAAACAGGGAGGGTGACAAACGGTGCGCATTACCGATGACGAAGGTTACCGCCATGGTTTCGCCCAGTGCACGGCCCAAGCCCAACATGATGCCGCCAATAACGCCTGTCTTGGTGTAAGGCAAAACAATTTTTCTCACCACTTCCCAAGTGGTGCAACCTATACCGTAAGCTGACTCTTTGAGAACGGGTGGCACAATTTCAAAGACGTCGCGCATTACCGAGGCAATGAACGGCAGAATCATCATGGCCAGAATCAGGCTGGCACATAAAATTCCAATGCCGTTGAATGCACCGGTGAACAGCATTTTGACGCCGGGAATGTGCCCGAAGGTTGCGGCCAGCGCTGGTTGTATATATTCGGCAAACAGCGGGGCAAAAATAAACAGGCCAAACATGCCGTAAATAATGGAGGGGACGGCGGCAAGAAGCTCCACGGCGGTGCCCAAGGGGCGGCGCAAGGGCATGGGGCAAAGTTCGGTTAGAAACACGGCGATGCCGAAACTCAGTGGCACGGCAATGAGCAGCGCAATGAAGGAGGTGACCAAGGTACCGTAAATGGCGATCAATCCGCCAAACTCTCCGTTGATGATGTCCCATTCAGCGCGAAAGAAGAAGCCGGGGCCAAAGGCCTTGAGTGCCGGCCATGCATTGGCCACCAAAGAAATGATGATGCCTAGCAGGGCAATCAGGACAATCAAGGCAAAAAACTGGGTGATTCGATGAAACAGAAAGTCTTGAATGCGCTGGATTTTAGCAATTCGGAAAGCCTGAGGTGTTGGCGTTTCAGGGCAGTGAGGCAATTCAGTCATGTGTTTGGCTCATTAAAGTTTAAACAACCCTCGGGCTGCGAGGGTTGTTTCGGGGCTCATCAGACCAAGACCTGCGCATGTTGCTTTCAAGCCTTGCGAGCGTTTTACTGTGTAACCACTTTTGTCCAGACATTCTTGCGGATGAAGTCTGTTGTTTTTTCTGGCATTGGCACGTAATCGAGGTCTTCCGCCATTTTCCTGCCTTCCTTGAAGGCAAAGTCGAAGAACTTGATAACCTCGGCTGCGTTGTTTTTGTTTTCAGGCTTCTTATAGAGAAGAATGAAAGACGCACCGGTGATGGGCCATGATTTCGCGCCAGGGGCATTGGTAATGAAGGTGCCCATGCCGGGTACTTTGGACCAATCTGTGCCTGCTGCAGCGGCAGCAAATGTAAGGTCATCGGGTTCTACAAAATTGCCATCGGCGTTTTTCATTGTGACGAAGGTCATTTTATTTTTCTTGGCATAAGCGTATTCCACGTAACCAATTGAATTTTTGACCCGTGTGACGTTAGCAGCCACACCCTCATTGCCTTTTCCGCCCACTGAGGACGCTGCCGGCCACTTCACTGCAGCACCTGCACCCACGCCTGTTTTCCATGCTTCACTGGTTTTCGCCAGGTAGTCAGTAAAAATGGCGGTGGTGCCTGAGCCGTCAGCGCGGTGCACAACCGTGATGTCGCCAGAAGGGAATTTTACATTCGGATTCAGCAAAGCGATGCGCTTGTCACTCCAGTTGGTGATGGTGCCCTGAAAAATGTCAGCCAGTATGCTGCCATCTAGCTTCATTTCACCGGGCTTGATACCTTCCACGTGAATTACCGGCACCACACCGCCAATAATGGCCGGAAACTGAATCAAACCGTCTGCTTCAAGGTCATCAAACTTCACCGGATTGTCGGTCGCGCCGAAATCAACGGTTTTAGCCTTGATCTGCTTCACACCACCGGAAGAACCGATGGATTGGTAATTGAGGCTGGAGCCTGTTTTTGCCTTGTAGGCTTCTGCCCATTTTGCGTAAATTGGGTAGGGAAACGTGGCGCCTGCGCCGGTCATGTCAGCCGCGTGGGCGACAGAGGTGGCTGCAATGGCAGCAAAACACACAGCGGCACTGGCCAATTTCATCATCGAAGTCATTAAACAATCCTCTTTAAAAATGCTTCACTGAAGCAATGACCGCATCATACGAGCAAAATATTACAGGTTTATGACCAAAAATAATGAGTGAGAGCGCGTCGCAAGGTCAAATTTTTGGAACGAATGTTGAACTCGCGCAGTTCTCGGCCCAATAGTGGGGGCGGGTTTGCCCGTTATCCGCTTTTTAATAGCAAGTGTTGGACAGTGAGCCGAAAACACTTCTGTTTTATTGAACAATCGTTCATTTTTATGTTTGTTTATTTTGCTGCGTTGGATTGCTACACTCTCGAGTCACCTAATAAAACTATTCCCCATTCAGATGATATTTCATTCACGGATTGCTTTAATACTAGGTGCTTGCCTGACCTTGGGCGCAAATGCCCACGCGGCGGACGCACCGGCCACCGAAAATAAACCACAAGCGGGGTCTTATGCCACCCTTGAAGGTTTGCAACAAACGGCACTGGAATACAGCCCCTTGATCGGTGCTGAAAGGTTGTCCGTTTCTGCGGCTCAGGCCAGGCAACTGATAGCACGTGCCTATCCAAACCCCAACCTTGAGGCCTTAAGCGGTAACTCCAGACTAAGACCTTCGGGTGCAGACAACGGGCGGGCCCGTGAATACACCGTTACACAGCCCCTTGAATGGCCGGATGCCCGTTCCGCCCGGATTGCCTCTGCCGATGCATCGCTTGATGCAACCCAATTCGGCACTGCATTGCTGATCAACGATGTGTTGTCCGGCGTCCGGTTGCGTGCCTTTGAATGGATGATCCGTCAGGAAGAAATCAGGAACCTGCAAGACTCGCTGCAGTTGCTTGAGCAAATGCGTCAACGTGTTTTTGTCCGTGTGGACACCGGGGAGGCTGCGAAATCCGACTTGATCCGCGCCGATGCTGAATTGCTGAGCATGCGGGCCAAGCTGAGCGCTGCCCGTGCCAATGCGAATTCCGTGCGTCTCTTGCTCAGTGAAGTGGTGGGAACGCCGTTACCGGACGATCTGACCATTCAGACCCCTGCCCGCATGAAAGCAGACATGGGTGAGGCATTGCAAAAACTCAAGACACTGGAAGACACCAACCCTGAGTTAAAACAACGCAGGCGTGAAGTGGCAGCGAGCCGCTTGCGCTATGACGAGCAAGTGGCCTTGCGCAAACCCACGGTAAGGTTGCAGGCCAAGCGACAGACCGAACTTGATCAATCTTTGAACCAGTTGGGCTTTGCGATCGATGTACCGATTTTTGACCGGCGAACCGGTCAGGTTCGGCAGGCAAAGGCCGAGGCAGACAAATCGGAGTTGATGCTGCAGGCCAGACGCCATGCGCTCACGCAACAAGCCAGTTCAGCCTATGCAAGGCTGGAAGCCGCACAGCGGCAGGTGGAGGCCTTGGAAACCGGGGTATTGAAACAGGCGCAGGCGGCCTTGGCCGTTGCAGAAGCGGCTTACCGGTATGGTGAACGCGGCATTCTGGACACCCTGGACGCCCAGCGCGTGTTGCGTGCTGTTTTGGCCGATCTTGCGCAGGCCCGGCTTGAAGCGCTGACCTCTTCAACAGAGTTGGACCGTCTGGCGGGTGTCTACGCCAACGCCTATCTCGCATTCCCCACAGACAAAGAATAAAGAAACCCTATGAAATCTCTGGAAAATTCAAATATGAAGCTGTTCTGTGCCGCATTGATTGGTTCTTTAATTCTGGCGGGTTGTGGCAAAGGCAAAGAGCCGGCTGCAGTCGCTCCGACGCCCCAGCAAAGTGCCGCCCCTACCGATGCTTTAACGGTGACTTTGCCCGAGTCTATGGCTGCGCGTGTCAAGGTTGGCAAGCCTGAAGTCAGGGAAATTGCTCAAACACTGCGAGTGCCAGGCCGAATTGAGGTGGATGAACGCAGGCTTTCTCAAGTGGGTTCCAGCATCGCTGGCCGGGTTACAGAGGTGTTTGTGAATGTGGGTGATGCAGTCACCCCCGGCAAGGCGCTGGCGATGATGTCCAGCCCGGAGCTGACAAATGCGCAGCTGTCGTTTTTGCGCGCCTCCTCAACTGCGACCTTGGCTGATAAAACATTCGAACGTGCCCGCCTGTTGTTCGCCGCCGACGTCATCGGTAAAGCCGAGCTGCAGCGACGTGAAGCCGAGCAAAAAGTGGCCCAGGCAGAATTTCATGCCGCGCAAGACCAACTCAGATTGTTGGGCATGGGCCCGCAGGATGTGGCCCGCCTGCGCATTGATGGTGACATCAAAAGCGCAGTTCCCATTACCGCACAGCGGGCAGGTGTTGTCATTGAGCGCAAAGTGACGCAAGGGCAGGTTGTACAGCCGGCCGACCAACTGTTTACGGTGGCTGACCTGAGCGCCGTTTGGGCGGTGGGTGGCGTACCTGAGCGCGCTGCCCGTTCTGTGGCGGTGAATCAGTTGGTGGATGTGGAGGTTGTTGCCGTGGGTAAAGTGATCCCGGGTCGTATTGTGTTTGTGAGCGACACCATTTCACCCGACGCGAGAACCGTAACCGTGCGCACGGAGGTAAAAAACCCCGATCGAACCTTGAAACCAGCCATGCTTGCCACGCTTGAAATAAGCCGCGCCGCTGAGGAAAAACTGACGGTGCCCAGCACGGCTGTTGTCCGTCACAGCGACAAAGACCATGTGTTCATGGCCAAATCCGGCAACAAATTTACCTTGGTGCCGGTTGATCTGGACGTGGAAATCGACGGTGTCCGCCCAGTTCTGAAGGGCTTGAGTGCAGAAGACACCATCGTGCTTGACGGTGCGTTTCATTTGAACAATGAACGCAAGCGCGCAGGACAGGAGTAAACCATGTTGGAGTCTATTGTCCGTTTTGCGTTGTCGCAACGCTTGGTCGTGCTTGTCATTTCTCTGGCCCTCGTGGGTTTTGGTCTGGACGCCGCCAGAAAATTGTCTGTGGATGCGTTTCCAGACGTAACCACCGTGCAGGTGCAGATCGCAACCGAAGCCCCTGGACGCTCGCCGGAGGAAATTGAACGGTTCGTCACGGTGCCTCTGGAAATTGCCATGACCGGTTTGCCGGGTCTGACAGACATGCGTTCTTTGAACAAGAGTGGTTTGTCCATCATTACCTTGGTGTTCACCGATGCCACCAATGTGTTTTTCGCACGTCAGTTGGTGACCGAGCGGCTCATTGAGGTGGGCAGCAAGATGCCGACTGGCATTACGCCAGTGCTGGGCCCTGTTTCCTCAGGTTTGGGTGAGGTCTATCAATACACACTTGAACACCCCGACGATGGAAAACGCGCCTTGAGCGTGGAAGAGCTGACAGAGCGCCGCATTGTGCAGGACTGGGTGGTTCGCCCCTTACTGCGTTCCATTCCGGGTGTTGCTGAAATCAACTCCCAGGGCGGATATGTCAAACAGTACCAAGTGTTGGTGAACCCGGACAGATTGCGTGGCTACGACATCACCTTGCAACAGGTGTATGAAGCCATTTCCAGCAACAATGCCAACGCGGGCGGCGGTATTTTGCCTTTGCAGGCAGAGCAGTACACGGTGCGCGGTGTGGGTCTGATTAGAACCATAGACGACATTGGCAATATTATTTTGAAGGAAAGCAAGGGCTTGCCTGTGTTTATCCGTGATGTGGCCGAGGTGACATTAGGTTCTGAGGTACGTCAGGGTGCCATTATCAAAGGCGGCTACACGGAAGCGGCCAGTGGCATTGTCATGATGATGCGGGGCGGCAACGCCAAGGAAATTGTCACCCGTGTAAAAGCACGTGTCCAAGAGATCAACGATAAGGCCATGTTGCCCGGTGGCTTGAAAATTGTGCCTTACTACGACCGTACAGACCTGGTCGATTCTGCATTGCTCACAGTGGCCAAAGTGCTGGCTGAAGGCATTGTGCTGGTGGTCATTATTCTGTTCGTGTTTCTCGGTGACGTCCGGTCTAGCCTAATTGTGGTGGCCACCATTATTTTAACGCCACTGATCACGTTCATGGTGATGAACCAACAGGGTATTTCTGCCAATTTAATGTCCTTGGGAGGTTTGGCCATTGCCATTGGCTTAATGGTGGATGGTACCGTTGTAGTGGTTGAAAACGTGTTTCACCATTTGGGTCATGCAGAAAATGAGAAGCGCTCGCGCCTGCGGACCATTTTATCTGCCACTGCGGAAGTCGGCGTTCCGGTTATTTTCGGGATCAGCGTCATTATTTTGGTGTTCTTGCCATTGATGACCCTGGAAGGCATGGAAGGCAAGCTGTTTTCGCCCTTGGCTTTCACCATTGCAATTGCCCTGGCGGTGTCTCTGGTGATTTCCTTGGTGCTCTCGCCTGTGTTGTGCTCTTATATTTTGAAGGGCGGTGCAGACAAAGACACGCCCCCCATCGCTTTCATGAAAAAGCACTACACGCGCCTGCTGAATCTGTCGCTGAAGTTTCCAAAGCGGACTTTGATGTTGTCCATTTTGCTGCTGCTGTTTTCGTTGTCCCTGTTTCCGTTCTTGGGTACTTCTTTCATCCCCACGCTCAAAGAGGGGGCGCTGACGCCGCAGATTCTTCGTGTGCCTTCCATCTCTCTGGATGAATCCATCAAAATGGAAATGGAGGCCATGCGGTTGGTGTCAGAGGTGCCGGGCGTAAAAATGGTGGTGTCCAAGCTGGGTCGTGGCGAGTCGCCGGCAGACCCATCCGGCCCCAACGAGTCAAGCCCGATTGTGTTGCTCGACCGCGATTCCGGCCGCACACAAGACCAGGTAGATGCAGACATTCGTCAGCGTCTGGCTGTGTTGCCCGGTGTTCAGATTGTGCTGTCTCAGCCCATTGCAGAACGGGTGGATGAGATGATGACTGGTGTTCGTTCCCAACTTGCCATCAAGATTTTCGGTGATGACTTGCCGGAATTAAAGCGCTTGTCTGAAAGTATTGCGAAGTTGCTCAAAGACGTGCCTGGAGCGCGTGACATCCGGGTGGAACGTTTGTCCGGCCAGCAAGTGCTGACCATTGAAATCGACCGTCAGGCCATTGCACGTTTTGGTTTGAATGTGGCGGATGTCAATAACCTGATTGAAACCGCTGTCGGTGGCCGGGAAGTCAGTTCTGTGTATGAAGGGGAGCGGAAGTTCGCCATCACCTTGCGCTACCCTGAAAATTACCGGGGTGACGTGGAGTCCATCCGCCGCTTGAATTTGCGTTCGGCCGGTGGTGCCTTGGTACCGCTGGACAGTGTGGCTTCGGTCAGGGTGCTGGACGGCCCGGCGCAGGTCTCGCGTGAAATGGGCAAGCGCCGCGTGGTGGTGGGTGCCAACGTGGAAGGGCGTGATCTCGGTGGTTTCGTTCAGGAGGTTCAAACGCTGGTGGCACAAAATGTGCCCTTGCCGGAAGGTTACCGTTTGGTGTGGGGCGGTCAGTTTGAAAATCTGGAACGCGCCATGTCCACGCTCACGGTGATTGTTCCCATCACCATTGCTGCGATTTTCTTCTTGCTGTTCATGCTGTTCCAGTCGGTCAAGTTGGCGGGTCTGATTATTCTGGTGTTGCCGTTTGCCTCTGTAGGTGGCCTGATTGCCTTGTTTGTCACCGGCGAGTATTTGTCTGTCCCCGCATCGGTGGGTTTCATTGCGCTCTGGGGTATAGCAGTATTGAACGGCGTGGTGTTGGTGTCCTACATCAAACGTTTGCGGGAAGAGGGCTTGGATTTGTCTGATGCGGTGCGTCAAGGTTGTGCGCAGCGTTTCAGACCCGTGCTGATGACGGCCACTGTGGCGATGTTGGGTCTTGTGCCATTCCTGATTGCGACCGGCCCCGGCTCTGAGGTTCAACGCCCGCTGGCCATCGTGGTGATCGGTGGTTTGATTTCCTCAACTTTGCTGACTTTGGTGGTTTTGCCTGCTTTGTATCGCTGGTTCGATGACAAATCGCTGACCGCTTGAACATAGAAAGAGAACATGAAAGAAGTGCGCGCCATCATACGGCCTCAAAGATTGGCAAAAGTTCGCGATGCCTTGCGAGACATCCCGAACTTTCCTGGTGTCACCATGTTTCGTGCGGAGGGCTTCACCGCCCCCGCCAGTGCAGGTCCCAGATCCGTTGCGGAGGAATTGACGGATTTTGTACCCAAACTGGTGGTTTCGGTGCTGTGCTCCGACGACATGGTTGAAGTCATTGAAAAAGCCATTATTGACAATGCAACCACAGGTCAGTTTGGCGATGGCCTGGTCTGGATTCTGCCTGTTCAGCATGTAAAACGCGTACGCAACGGTACGCAAATGGACCTTGACGACGAATAGCCAACAAGCTGCGCGGGCCTTGCTGTTTCGTTTTTTAAAAAAGCGTTTTCAGCAACAAGCCCGCCAGCGCAGACACAGCAATTACTTCAACCACGCTGCGCTTGAACCGTATTAAAGCAAGCAAGGCGCTTAAGGCAATCAAGGCGGAAACCCATTGGAATTCGCCTGCTGTGCCTTGCGGCCACAGGCTGTGGAACCCGAAAAACAAGGCCAAATTCAAAATAACCCCCACCACTGCAGCAGTGATGGCGGTCAGCGGGGCGGTCAATCCGATTTTATTGTGTGTGGTTTCAATGAACGGGCCACCCAAAAAAATAAAAATAAACGAAGGCAAAAACGTAAACCAGGTAACAATCACTGCACCCGCCACGCCAGCCATGAACAGGTGTTCCGGGCCGAAGACCTCCTTCAGGTAAGCCCCCACAAAACCCACGTAGGCCACCACCATAATGAGCGGTCCGGGTGTGGTTTCCCCCAGCGCCAGTCCATCCATCATTTGCAGGGGGCTAAGCCAGCCAAAATATTCAACCGCTGCGTCGTACACATACGGCAGCACAGCGTAGGCACCCCCGAAGGTCAGCAGTGCCGCTTTTGTAAAAAACCACCCCATTTGCGTCAGGGTATTGCTCCAACCCAAGCCGGCAGTCATTAGCAACATGGGTATTGCCCAAAGCACTAAACCGACCACCAGTACCTTGAAAAAGCGGGACCAACTGAAGAGCGCGTGCGCCGGTGTGGGTGTGCTGTCGTTGATAAAGGCCAGGCCGCCGGTGCTTGAAGATGCTGCATGCCCCGTTGTTGCAGAAATTTGAGCGGGACGCACATAACCTACGATGACGCCTGCAAATGCTGCACCCGCCACAATGACTGGAAACGGCATGTTCAGCACGGCGCTGCCCAGAAAAGACAAACCGGCCGCCCCCCACAACCAAGGGTGTTTTAATGCGCGGGAGCCCATGCGGTGCGCCGCTTGAAACACAATGGCCGTGACTGCCGGCTTAATACCGTAAAACAGCGCCGCCACCCATGGCAGGTTGCCAAAAGCCACATACCCCCAGGACAAACCGATGAGCAGCAGCAAAGAGGGCAGTACAAACAGCGCTCCGGCGGCAATGCCGCCCCAAGTGCCGTGCATCAGCCAGCCGAGGTAGGTTGCCAACTGCTGCGCTTCCGGGCCGGGCAACACCATGCAGTAGTTCAGCGCATGTAAAAAACGCCGCTCGGACAGCCAGCGTCTTTTATCGACCAAAGCCTGGTGCATGATGGCAATTTGCCCTGCCGGTCCGCCAAAGCTGATGAAGCCGAGTTTCAGCCAGAACAAAAGCGCTTCCCGAAAACTGACGGATTGCGGTGCTGTGTTGGTGCCATCGGTATTTAAAACTGTGCGGGTTGGATTTTCAGGGTTCATATCAAATAAAAACAAAAGCGTTTGCAAACGTGACGCGGACAGTAACAGAAAAGCAAACCTCTTTGGAAAGCATCCTCTATTGACATTTGATGTTGTATGTCGTCAAATGACGTCAAACGTAGTCAGATATTTAAACTCAAAAATCAAAGGGGAACAAAATGGGGAACATGAATTTCAACATCGGGGCAGACGCTTGCGTCGCCATCAATCCAGCCAACGGCGAGATGATCGGCTCCATTCCTAAAACCCCGTTGGAAGCCATTCCTGCGATTTTTGAACAAGCACGCAAAGCCCAGTTGATTTGGGGTTCGAAGTCCTACAGCGAGCGTGCTGTGCATATCCGCAAAATGCGTGAATATATTATTGCCAACGCAGACCACATTGCAGAAGTGGTGAGTTTGAGCAGCGGTAAAACCCGCATTGATGCCCTCGCCACAGAAGTGCTGCCCTGCACGCTGGCTTGTAACTGGTATGGCAGCAACGCTGCGCGCGTGTTGCGCAGCGAACGCCGGGAAGCCTCCAGCATTTTGTGGATAGGCAAACGTTCTGCCATTGAACATGAACCCTTGGGTGTGGTGGGCATTGTCAGCCCCTGGAATTACCCTTTGTCCATTCCGTTTGGTGAAATTGTCATGGGTCTGATGGCCGGCAATGCAATTTTGTTGAAAGTGGCTGCGGTAACGCCGATGGTGGGTTTGGCCATTGAAGAAATTGTGGCGGCGGGCGAATTGCCTGAAGGCCTGTTCCACCACATTGTGGGCAGTGGCGCAGACGTGACCACTGCGTTTTTCAACCATAAAATCGACAAAGTGTTTTTCACCGGTTCTGTGAGCGCAGGCAAAGATTTGATGGCGCAAGCCTCCCAAACCTTGACGCCGCTTTCACTGGAGCTCGGTGGGAAAGACCCCATGGTGATTCTGGAAGATGCAGACCTGGAACGCGCGGCCAATGGCGCCATGTGGGCAGGTTTGCAGAATTCCGGCCAGTCGTGTGCCGGCATTGAGCGCGTGTACGTACACGAGTCAGTGTATGAGCAGTTCATTGAAATTTTAAGTCGCAAAACCCGTGCGTTGCGCCAAGGCGTGCCGGATGCAGACATCTCCGTGGACATTGGCTCCATGACCACACGCAAGCAACAGCGGTTGGTGGAAAAACAGGTGAACGAGGCGCTGGAGGGCGGCGCAAAAATTGTGGCTCAAGCGCAATGCGATGCACATCCAGACGGCTTTTTCTTTCCCGCCACCGTGATGACGAATGTGGACCACTCCATGAGCCTGATGCGCGACGAAACCTTCGGCCCGGTGCTGCCGGTCATGAAGTTCCGCACTGAAGATGAGGCTGTGGCCTTGGCCAACGATTGCACCATGGCTTTGTCCGCATCGGTCTGGTCCAAAGACACCGCAAGGGCAAAGGCACTTGCACGCCGCATCCGTGGTGGTGTTGTGGCCATTAATGACCATTTGTACACGCACGGCATGTCTGACCTGCCATGGGGCGGTCCGGGCGAGTCCGGCATTGGTCGCACCCACGGACCTGAAGGTTTGTTTGAAATGACAAGACCCAAAGCCATCAACTGGGATTTGCTGCGCGCCAAAAACAACCTGTGGTGGTACCCCCAGGACAAAGAAACCTACAACACCCTCAAGGTGGCACTGCGTTTGGGTTCGCCCCGCAGTCCATTGGAGTTTGTGGTGTCTTTGATCCGTGTGCTTCCAGTGATGATCAAGCGCATGTATTTCAGCAAGGGCTGATCAGGTTTGCCTTTAGCATTTCAGAAAATCGCTTGATGGCTTTTGCGTCAAACTGCGATTTTCTGTAGCGCAAACCGATCATCAGTTGATCGTCGACGTACGCTATCCCTGCAGACAAACTGCAGGGCATGGGCGCCGGCGGGGTGAAATGTAGCGCAGTGACTTGACCAGCGTCACCCATGGAGGGCAAGCGGTTGAGCTTTCCCAAATTGGAAATCCATGTGGTTTCCATCAAAGACTTTCCAAACAGCGGAAACAGCTCTTTGAGTTGCGCTTTCAAGAACGCCGGCAAGAATTTCGGAACATCCAGCAAATCAATCAGGGTGCCTGCGGTGCCTGCTTCCTTGAATGCCGTGGTCTGCTCGCAGACTTTCTGCGTGGCGTGGGCCAGCGTGGTTTGGTCCGCCGTATTCAGTGACACCGACACATAAGACGTGTAGTTGCCCACAATTTCATGCCACCACGCCTGTGGTCGCAAATTGACCGGCATCAGCATGGCAATGCGGCCTGCCGGCTGCGCTTGCTCATCGTTCCACTGCCTGATGGTGAGCGCCACGGCGGCCAGCATCAGGTCATTGGCGGTGGCGGGTTTTGTTCGCTTTGACAAAAACAGCTCGCTGTCTGTCTTGCTCAACGCCATCAGTTCAACCCCATAACCAGGGCGCTTGTTGCCGTCCCCTGGCGCCACACCTTGCGGCGCGACTCTTGCTGGCGGCACTGCACTTTTGCCCAGATGCCCCACCAGGTTTTTTGCTCTTTCCAGCAGTTGCGCCATGCTTTTTGAACCGGCCAGGGCGAGAAGGTCGCGAACATCCAAGGGGTTGATGTCTGGCAGTGGGTCGGGTTGATCGGCGTAGATATTGACAATTGATTGTAGAAGACGGAAGGCTGACAAACCATCGGCCAGGGTGTGTGGCAAATTAAGCATCACGTAATCGCCCTGCGCGTGATGCACCAGATACACCATGAAGCAGGGCGCCAGCGTGAGGGGTACCTGAAGGCTTACGAAGCGGTTGCGGATCGAAATGACGTCTTCGTCGCTTTTTGCATCCAGCACTGTCAGTGGCAAGTGGTCCAGCTCAGTTGGAAATTCCCAGAGGTATTCTGTGGCGGAACCTTCAAAATATTGACTGCGAGCTCTTGCCAGAGGATGTCGGGCAATTGCAGCCCGCAAGGCGTAACTTAAACGGCGGGTACTGATGTGGCCGCTGACCCGGATCTCCAAATGAATGCTCCAGGTCTCTGGGCGTCTGTCGATGTTTAAAAATGTGGCGTCTAAATGGTTGAACCGTGTGGTCAGCATCTGCAATCTCCGTTGTTAAGGTTCGAAGCGCTGAACTCACAGCCCTTCGACCTAGTCTATTTTTCTGCAGATTTTAGAGCCGACCCGTTTAACTTGTCACTGGTTCTTTTTCAGAAATTCACTCACCACGGCAGCTGATTTTTCTGGTGCCTCAACCATGGGCATGTGACCGAGTTCCTCGAAAACAACCACCTCCGCCTGTGGCACGCCAGCTTTCCAGACCGGTACGGCGCTTACATCCAGAAGCGCATCTTTTTTGCCCCAGACCAGCATGAAGGGCGTTTTAATGTCTGCCAGACGGTCGTCAAGAAAGTCTTTGTTGTGAAAAGCCTTGTGAATTTGGGCGAGTTCTTCACGCCGTTGAATGTAGCCCTGCGCCATGGCGGCCATGACCATGTCTGGCAACCACGGTGGCTGCGCCATGGTGATGGCGTAGAAGCTGTCAAATTCTGCACGGTTCTTGACCAGGAACGGGTTGTTGCCCGAGTCAATCTGTTTTATCGCCTCGCTTGGGGTGGGGGATTGCACGCCTGCGGGGTCAATGGCGACCACCTTGATGATTCGCTCTGGCACATTTGCCCCCAATGTGGCTGCAATAAAGCCGCCCATGGAATTGCCAACAACGTTGGCCTTTTTGATGTTGAGTGCGTCCATCAGACCGATAACGCGCTGCGCCTGACTGGGTGCGTCATAAGCCCAGTCGGGTTTGAAACCGGTTTCGCCGTGGCCTGCCATGTCGGGGATAACCACAAAGTAGTCGTTTACAAACGCCTTGGCAAAACGCGGCCAGACATCTTTGTCTGCACTGTAGCCATGCAGCATGATGATGGCGGGCTTGGAGGCATCGCCACCCACATAAGCCACCGTGGGTATGCCATTGACGTCAATGGTTCGTTTTTCCAGGCCGTAGAGTTTGGCTTCAACTGCGGTGGCAGTTTCAAAAACTGTTTTACCAACAGTGGCATTGCCTGAGATACCCCAGACCGCGGTGCCTACGAGCAATGCGCCCAAGGTGAATTTGAAAGATTTCATTGTGTCTCTCCATCTGATGTTGTTTGTCATCACTTTACATCTGACGAAGAATAATGTCAAATATAAGTTATGAAGAAAAATGATCAAACCGAGGTGTTGCCGCGTTTGTATGGTGGTGAAGAGGGCGGTGAGCGGGTGGCTCGCCGCAAGCAACAATTCATGGATGCCGGCCTGCGATTGTTCGGTTCAGGTGGCTACCGCTCTGCCACGGTGAGGGCGCTTTGCAAAGAGGCAAAACTCACAGACCGATATTTTTATGAGTCTTTCACTTCAACAGAACAACTGTTGATTGAGGTCTACCAACGCGAAATTGCAATCATTGAGTCAAAACTGCTGGCGGCGGTGGGTGAATTGGGGCCTGATTCCAAGTTGCAGCAAGTTGTTGAGCGTGCGTTGGACATGTTTTTTCAGGCGGTGGAAAACCCATTGGTGGCCCGCACTGTCTGGGTTGAAATTCTGGGTGTCAGCCCCACCGTTGATCGGGTTTATTATGACGCCATGGCCCGCTTCGGCGCGATGCTGATGGGTATGGTCCAGGTTGTTTATCCGAACTGGAAAATTCCCGTGGTGCAACGCCAAATTCTCGCCAACAGCATTGTGGGTGCCATCAACCAAAGTACCACCAATTGGCTGATCAGTGGTTTTCAGCAAAAGCGGCAAGATTTGGTGGCGGCCAACAGTTTGTTGTTTAAAGGCTTGATCAGTGTGATAGAGGTTGAATAATAGGGGTTGAACAGTCAGCGGTTCAAGGTTTCCCTGAACCGTTGCTTTCTGTTCTCATCCATTGCGAATTAACGAATGCCTGCCCGCTTGTAGGGTTCCAGATTCAGCGTTTTCTTGACATCAGACCAAACGATCCGGTTCAGCCATTTCAGAGGCACAAAATTAGAGCCTAGCCATGTCTTGTAGCTGTTGTTGCCATACACCACTTTAACCACCCCATTTTCAAGGGCCTGTCGAACCACGCGTGCGATGTCGTCAGGGCTGGTGGTCAGGTAGCGTTCATTGAACTTGCTGAAGTCGGCCCCTTCCTGCGTGTTCGTGGCAATGTTGGTGGCAATACCGCCTGGGTGAACCAGATGAACACCAACGTTGGTTTGACACAGTTCCGTCATCAATGCTTCGCTGAAACCTCGAACGGCAAATTTTGAGGCACTGTAGTCGGTGTGGCTGGGCGCTCCGACCAAACCGAATATGCTGGAAACATTGACAATGTGACCGCTGTTTTTGCGCATCAACTCTGGCAGGAACGCTTTGGTGCCGTACAGCACACCGTAGAAGTTGATGCCCATGACGCGCTCGTAGCTTTCAATTGACGTGTCCCAACCGGGCAGGCCAGCCCCGGCCACACCGGCGTTGTTGATCACCACATCCACGGTGCCAAAACGCTGCATCACCGAATCTGCAAACGCAAACATCGCCGCACGGTCTGCCACGCTGAAAACAGCTTGCAACACTTCTGCATTCGTAGCGGCCTTCACCAGTTCGACGGTTTGTGCCAAACCCGTTGCGTCATAGTCCATCAAAGCCAGATGCGCACCGCAGCGTGCAAACTCCATTGCATAAGAGCGCCCCATGCCAGAGCCCGCACCAGTGACCACCACAACCTTGTCTTTGAATTTGTTCATGTCTTGTCTCCGTTTGAGTGTTATTTTTTATTTAAAAATGTGGTGAGCAGGTTTGAAGTTATTGGCCATCTGGCGGTAGGTGAAGCTAAAACCCGGGAACATGGCAATGACGTGACCGCTCTTGCTCTGATACCAACTGTTGCAACCACCTGTTTTCCAAACGGTTTTGTTCATTTCGCTGTGCACCATGCCGGTGTAGTCGGCTTCTGCCTGCGGCTTGATGTCCACGGTGTTTTTGCCACGCTGCTTCATCGCATCAATGCTTTTCATGATGTAGTTCATTTGCGCTTCAATCACGAAAATCGCCGAAGTGTGGCCAATGCCAGTGTTCGGTCCGGTCACGATGTACAGGTTCGGAAAGCCGGGTACGCAGGTGCCCAAGTAGGCCCGTGGGTATTCTTTCCAAACCGATGCCAAGGTTTTACCGTCACGCCCTGTGACCGGGTAGGAAATGACACCATCGGTTGCATCGTAGCCTGTGGAATAAACAATCAGATCGAGATCCAGATGTTCGCCGCTGGCCGTTTCAATGCCGGTTTCCGTGATGCGCTTGATACCGTCGGTTTTGTCATGCAGGGAAACATTCGGACGGCTTAGCGCCGGGTACAGCGTGTTGGACAAAATAATGCGCTTGCAGCCAATGGTGAAATCAGGCGTCAGTTTGGCGCGCAACACAGGGTCCGCCACCTGGGTTTCAATGTGGCGCAGCGCCTTTTTTTGCGCAAACAGATTCAACATCGCTTTTGAATATTTGAAGCCGATAACGCGGCTTTCCAGCGACCAGTAAATGGCTGTGCGCAGCGCTTTGTACAGCGGGCGCAGGCTCAGCAGTTTGCGCTGCAGGGGGCTGAACTTGTGGTCTGGGCGTGGCAATACCCAATGCGGGCTGCGCTGAAATACATGAAGTTTGCCGCAATCACCTGCAATGGCTGGAATGGCCTGCGCCGCACTGGCGCCGCTGCCAATAATGGCCACGCGTTTGCCTTTGTAGTCGAAGGAATGGTCCCAGTTGTTGGTGTGGAAGGTTTTGCCCTTGAAGGTGTCGCGTCCGGGGAAGTTGGGTGTTACCGGTGTGCTCAGTGGGCCGGAGGCATTGATCAAGATGTTGGCTGCAATAACGCCTTGACCTTCGGTGGCGATGTGCCAGCGTTGCTCGCTTTCTTGCCACGAAACACTGACCACATTGGTGTTGGTCAGTGTTTTTTCACGCAGCTTGTATTTATCAATGACATGGTTGGTGTATTGTTGAAGTTCCGATTGCTCGGCAAACATCTGGCTCCAGTCGTAGGGCTCGTGCGAAATGGAATAGAGCGGTGACTGCACGTCCACGGCTGCGCCGGGGTAACTGTTTTGACACCAGGTGCCTCCCATGAAACTGCGACGTTCAAGAATCACAAAATCTGTAATGCCTTTTTTAATCAGGTTGATGGCTGAGCATTGACCGCCGAATCCGCTGCCGATAATAACGACGTGATGAGTTTTCATAAGGTGTCCCCGGTGTTGTTGGTTTATCTGATGTTCGATGTAGTCACTTTACATCGGATGACGCGTGTAGTCAAATTTTTTTTATCGAATCGTTTGTCGAGTTACAATCGGGGGTCGGGCACTGGGCCTGTTAATTTGCTTTTTGTAAGGACTGTGTGTGAATTACCGAAAATATTTGTTGTTGGACAGCGTCTACCTTGGCGATGCAGTCCGCATGGCGCTGGGCATGCCGCCCGAAATGCCTGCCAATTCGCCCCGAGACCGTGGACGCTACAACAGCATGCTCAAGCAGTACGGTGAGGCATTCGTTGCCGCCTATTCAAAAGACCGCGGCGTGGTGATTCGCTTGGACAAGACAACTGAGCGCATCAAAGTGAACTTTGTGGCTTGGGTGGTTTTTATGCAAGAGCAGGGTTTGGTTTTGCCCACAGAATTGCAGGCTGAGTATGAACGCTTGACCCAAAAAAGGGGGGTTGCTGCGCCTCCCCCTCAGGCGTGACGCCAGTAGCTTCTTAGCAACAAGGCAAATTCAAGGCACAACACAGCGCCCCTGCTTCGCAACAAGTGCCCGCAAATGCGTAGGTGGTTGCCAAAACGCCGGTCAATAAAATGCCGGTTTTAAGCAATACGGTTTTCATGGAAATCTCCTGGGCAAGTTGGGGTAACTGCACAAAATGCTTTTACCTAACTCGTAGACAAATCGTGAAGAACTAAGTTCCATCTGCACTGTTTCGGCTCATGTTGGCTGGAACGCAAACTGCTTATCAACTGGTTTGAACAGAATTTGCCGTCTATTTTTCCCGTGTCGCACAAGGGTTTTATGTGGTGTGTGTATCCGAGTTTATTGCAATTCGCAGCCTTCATGCACGGTCGCGTTAAAAATTTGACTGAAGTCTGACGCCCCTGCCAAGAAGCGATGCTTCTTGCAGGGGAATTGGTTAGCGCATGGCTTAATGAATCGCTGACAACAGTTTCGGGTTGGTTACCAAGTTGCGAACGCCGTGCGCATGGTCTTCCTTGAATACGTTGCCCTCACACCATTTTCCCACCGAGGCGGCATTGACTTTCAACACCTTGGGCTTGACGCTCCAGGACACCTGCAAGGGTGAGCCTTTCTCGTTGTAGGAAGGGCCTGTGGTTGAACCTGCATACTGAATGGGTTTGCCGGTGTTCATGGGCATATTCACCGCGCGGTTTAACCCATTTATAACGCCGGGTTCCACCAGTTTGCTGAAATCGGCAGCCTTGGCATCATTGACCAAAACCAACACTTGCGCCTCAACACGCAACTGCGGGTTTTTATCTGTTTCGCTCAGGCAGGCACCCAGTGTTTCGCCAGGTTGTACTTGCGCAGTGCTGTGAACATAATGCAACTCAATGGTGTCGCCGACGTTCAAACCACCGTGATCGCTTTTGCAAACATCTTCGTTTAGCGCTTGGCTTTCAGTGGCCTTGAGTTTGCGGTCATAGACATAACCTGCCTGATAGCCGTGGCCATCACCAGAATTCGCAGGCTTTGTAAATTCACCGCCTTTGTGTTCTGCATTTTTGTGAAAATGAATATTGCAAAGGTTCATTTTTTGAAAGGGTGGGGCTGCAGAAAACAACCTCTGATTCTGACCCTTCGACAGGGCCAAGTCGCGAGGCGATTGTGGACCGAATCCTTTGCCCTCAGTAGCGGCTGACAGCGCCGCGTTTTGTCGGTTCAATTCAGAGTCACCCGCTGCCGAAACTGCCTCGTGGGAATAAGCCGCCTGCCCGAACAGCGCAGCAATCGTTGCCGCAAACACCAGAGTTTTTTGCATTGTTACAAACCTTTTTCTTTGTAAATAAGGTTTGCAAGTTTGCCGCCACTCACACGCAAGGTAACTTGTGATCAGGGCGGTAAATATGGTTCAGTTTTGCCCTTCACAGATGAAAGCGGCACAGTTGCACTAGGTTGTCTGAGATACTCGGCGTGTGCCGCACCCTTACAGTGGTGCGGCGATGAATGCCCGCGCTTGTTGCTTGCCAACGGCGGGGGCCAAAAAAGGAATAAAAATGATTGACCACAACAATAAAGTGAAGCGCAAGCAGGTGGCCGCGGATCTGATTGCATCTGTGGTGGCCAACCACGCAACACACCCGGAGCCTGATGCACCCACGGTCATTCTTGAAATGGGCCAGCCCTCACACGCGCGCGTGGATGGCACATTAAAGGATATGAACGCGCGTTACAGCGCCTGGCACTATGGATTCTGGAGCCGTTGCAATCTGGGCGATCGCCGTTGGTTTTGGGTTGCGCAAGCCTACGGACGAAAGTGTTTGGTGGACTGGGTGGTTTATGGGTTTGCAGAGTCTGAACGCCAGGCGGTGGCGGATGCCCATCAAGCCATCACTGAAGATTTCCCTGTCGGCTTTTGTTTCAGGTGGGGCAGCGCAGCCGGTGCAGCAGACACTTATGCAGACCATTTCGCAAAAAAACCATGGTTTGCTGATAACTGGCGCAAGCGATTTCCTTTGTGGGCCCATCAAGCCCATCTTTACGCGTATGACGCATCAGGCGACTCGCTACACGCACCGCAAGAGAACACCCTGCGCGTTGTGGCTGTTACACAGGAGAGTGTGTTTGTTTATCGCCCATCTTTTGTTGCCACGGAGCAAGCTTCAAACTTTGACATGCAACGCGTCTTGACGCGTGATTGCATCCCCCTTAGCCGCGAGGCATTGGAGACAGAGGGCCGTGCAACCCACCCGAAGGCCTCACTGGTCTGCTATGTGGAGTCTCAATCGCTCCGACGCAGCATTCATGCGGCGGCCCTACGCCCCCGTGTGGAGGCCTTGCGCCGGACGATGCAAAAAGAGCACCCGGACAAGGGTGGCGACATTGAGGCGTTTATGTCAGCACAACAGGAATATAAAAGACTGAGGCGAGATGCCGCTGGTGAGTGACTGCCCGTCGGGGGTGGGGTTGGTTAGAATTCTGATTTTGAAAGGATTTTTGGTGGGTCGGGCGAGATTCGAACTCGCGACCAACGGATTAAAGGTTCTTTATAGGGGTGTTCTTCTGTGTTGATCGGTTTTAATTGATCTTAACGTTTTTTCGTATTCATGCTTGTGGTGCACTCATACTTACAGACTAGTTACAGATTTTGTGAGTGTTTAAATGCCGCGCCAAACCGTAAAACCCAAAAAAGAACAGCGCCCACCCCTGAGCATCCTATAAGGGGTTTAAGCAGCAAACAGAAAATATATATAAATCTATGCTAAGCTATCAAATATGAATAGATATGTAAGCATAGGCGAAGCAGCAGAGGCGTTGGGCGTGTCAATTGCGACACTGCGGCGATGGGAGGCCGATGGAAAACTTGCTGCCGAAC
>JAJTDO010000034.1 GCA_021300475.1 Burkholderiales bacterium
GCTCAGCTTGACGGTGCGCTGGCCGGTGGTGGCGGTGATGGTGGTGGCAGTGCACCAACTGGCACTCCGTTGGATGCTGTTTTGGGACCCGTTGCTGATGCTGCCGGTGGAGGTGGCGGTGATGGTGGTGGCAGTGCGCCAACTGGCACTCCGTTGGATGCTGTTTTGGGGCCCGTTGCTGATGCTGCTGGTGGAGGTGCTGCTGCACCAGCTTCAATTGATCCATTGGATGCGGCCATTCAAGCCGCAGAAGGCGGTTTGCTGGGTTCTCCTCCCCAAGGTCTGCCCACCGACGGTGGTGGCGACCTGCTGACTTCAGTCACTTCTGGTATTTCCAGTGTGTCTGGTGGTGCAGATGCGCCTGTGTTACCCCCGTCAAATTTGGGTTGAGATATTTGCAGTCTGATGAAAAGCCGCCTTCGGGCGGTTTTTTTATGCTGAGTAATTTTTTTTTGAAAAATTGAATCCAAATTTCCCAAGGTGTCGGTAATACGCTTGAACGGTACAGAAATGTACTGACAAGACAACCTTCCTGGAGATTAACGAAATGAATCAGCAACCCACCCAAGTCGAAAACAAGTCAAAAGAAGCCGCTGCATCTTCCGTACTCAAAACCAACCCAGTGATCGCAGGAATGGCGAAAGCTCAGTCTGGTTTGAACGCAGCACTGAGCGCTCTGATTGCGATGGAAGCGGTTGCGGAAGTGCAAGAGTCAGGTGAAGACGCGGTTGAAGCGGTGGTTGAAACAACAACGGACGTTGTGGCTGAGGCAGCAGAAGAAGAGGGTCTTCTTTCAGGCCTGTTTGGCGGAGAGATATTGGCTCTGGGAGCTCCCGCTGCGGGCGCTGTGGCTGCGGCCGGTGCAATTTCAGCGGTTGGCGGAAGCAACTCAGAGGGAGGCGAGAGCGCAACAGCCGATGCATCGGGCCCGTTCCCTTCAACTGGCACGCCTGCTGACATGGCTCTTGCTCCGCTCAATGACGCAGCCGCTGGGACATGGCTTTTACCCCCTTGAACGAAGCCGCTGCCGGCGGTAGTGGTGGTGGTGCTGATGCAGGTGCTGGCGGTCCATTTCCTTCAACGGGAACGCCTCTGGACATGGTTTTTACGCCGTTGAACGACGCGGCCGCCGGTGGCGGTGGCGGCTCGAGCGCCGAAGGTCCGTTTCCTTCAACTGGAACCCCGCTTGACATGGCGTTTGGCCCCATCAACAGCGGCATCTCAACTTTGGCGGATGCGGGCGCCGACTCTCCTTTGGCACCCGTTGTGACGCAAATTCCAGTCTGATATTACTCGGACATACCACCCACGACTGCGTTGAAACCGGCGTCGACGTGGGTGATTTCAGCTGTAATGCCTCTGGCCAGATCAGACAGCATGAAAGCAGCCACATTGCCCACGTCTTCAATGGTCACATTGCGACGCAGCGGCGCAGCCTTTTCCACCGACTCCAGAATTTTGCTGAACCCCTTGATGCCGGCAGCAGCCAGCGTTTTGATAGGGCCTGCTGAAATACCGTTGGAGCGAATGCCATGCTGGCCGAGGCTTTCAGCCAAGTATCGCACTGCCGCTTCAAGCGATGCCTTTGCAAGACCCATGGTGTTGTAGTTGGGTACAATTTTTTCAGCCCCGAGATAGCTCAAGGTCAAAATACAACTCTCGCGACCTTTCATCATAGGGAAAGCCGCCTTGGCCAAAGCCACCAGGCTGTAGGAAGAAATGTCGTGTGCAATCCGGAACGCTTCTCGACTGGCGCCCTCCAGGAAATCGCCAGCAATGGCTTCACGGGGGGCAAACGCAATTGCATGCACCAAGCCGTCTAGTCCATCCCATTGACCTGAAAGTTCGCCAAATACGCTTTCAATCTGAGCATCGTCGGAAACATCGCAGGGAAATACCAGTGTTGATCCGAAATCGGCAGCAATTTCAGTGATTCTGTCTTTGAAGCGTTCGCCTTGGTAGGTAAACGCGAGTTCTGCACCCTGTGCGTGGCAGGCACGGGCAATGCCGTAGGCGATGGAGCGGTTGGACAAGACGCCGGTGATCAATATTTTTTTGCCTTGGAGAAATCCCATGTGTTTTCTGCTCCTGAGTGAACAATCGAGTTTGAAATATTTTTTGCCATTATAGGGTCATAGGCTTTATTTGGCCGTTGAAACCTCAGTTCAACGGCCATTAAAGCGACAGCGTTTGACAGGCTTGGCCACTTCCGTATAATTGCGGCTTCTTTAGGCGCGTAGCTCAGTTGGTTAGAGCACCACCTTGACATGGTGGGGGTCGTTGGTTCGAATCCAATCGCGCCTACCAAGCTTTCTTGGCTTGGTACTCCTTATATTGTCACCCTTGTGTGGGTGCACTCTGTTTAAACCCCTGTGGTACAAATGCCTTAAACACAGCAAGAGGGTGCTATGCCAATTATTCGTCTTCCAGATGGTTCCGAACGTTCTTTCCCTGCACCGCTTACAGTGGCGGAGTTGGCAACCAGCATAGGCACGGGTTTGGGCAAGGCAGCACTCGCTGGCCGAGTCAATGGAAATCTTGTAGACACCTCATTTCTGTTGGCTGAGAATGCCGATGTGGCCATCGTCACCGACAAAGACGCTGACGGGCTTGATGTTATTCGCCATTCCACCGCCCACTTGTTGGCTTATGCCGTTAAAGATCTCTTTCCTGATGCACAAGTCACCATTGGCCCTGTGATTGAAAACGGCTTTTTCTACGATTTTTCTTACAAGCGGCCCTTCACCAATGACGACCTCACAGCCATCGAGGCCCGTATGGTCGAATTGGCCAGAAAAGACGAGAAGGTCAGTCGCGAAGAATGGATGCGCGACGACGCTGTTAAGTTCTTTCACAGTATTGGCGAGAAATACAAAGCCGAAATCATTGCAAGCATTCCTTCCAATGAACCCATTTCCTTGTACCGCGAGGGCAATTTCGTCGATCTTTGCCGCGGTCCTCACGTGCCTTCCACCGGAAAGCTGAAGCATTTCAAGTTGCAAAAGCTGGCGGGTGCTTATTGGCGTGGTGACTCAAACAATGAAATGTTGCAGCGCGTCTACGGCACCGCATGGGCCAAGAAAGAAGATCTTGAAGCCTATTTGCACAGGCTTGAAGAGGCCGAAAAGCGCGATCACCGCAAACTGGGCAAGCAACTCGATCTGTTTCACATGCAGGAAGAGGCGCCGGGTTTGGTGTTTTGGCATCCCAAGGGTTGGGTGATTTGGCAGCAGGTCGAGCAATACATGCGCAAGGTATACCAAGACACCGGTTATCAAGAGGTTCGCTGCCCCCAGATTCTGGACAAAAACTTGTGGGAACGTTCCGGCCACTGGGCCAACTACAAAGAGAACATGTTCACCACGGAATCTGAAAAGCGCGATTACGCGCTAAAGCCCATGAATTGCCCTGGGCACATTCAGGTGTTTAATTCCGATCTGCGCTCTTACCGTGATTTGCCTTTGCGCTATGGCGAATTTGGCGCCTGCCACAGAAACGAATCGTCTGGTGCATTACACGGCATTATGCGTGTGCGGGGCTTTACTCAGGACGACGGCCACATTTTTTGTACTGAAGAACAGGTGCAGGCCGAGGTGGCTGACTTTAACCAGACCGCCATGCGGGTATATGCAGATTTCGGCTTCAACGATATTGTTGTGAAACTCGCGCTACGTCCTGAAAAGCGACTCGGCAGTGACGACACTTGGGACAAAGCTGAGGCATCCCTGCGAAATGCGCTTTCCGCCTGCGGTATTGTGTGGGAAGAATTGCCGGGCGAGGGCGCTTTCTATGGTCCTAAAATTGAATACCACATGAAAGACAGCATCGGCCGTTCCTGGCAATGCGGCACCATTCAGGTCGATTTCCAGTTGCCCGGGCGTTTGGACTGCGAATATGTTGCAGCTGACAACACCCGCAAAACTCCTGTGATGCTGCACCGTGCAATCGTCGGCTCCATGGAGCGTTTTATTGGAATTTTGATTGAAAATCATGCAGGTGCGTTGCCCTCATGGTTGGCGCCGGTACAGGTGGTGGTCGCCAATATCACTGAAAATCAGGCTGAATATGTGGAGTCCATCACCCAATCCCTGAAAAAACAAGGAATTAGGGTGCAATCTGATTTGCGAAATCAGAAAATAAACCTTAAAATCCGTGAACATAGTCTGATGAAGCTTCCCTACCTGTTTGTGGTGGGTGACAAAGAGCGTGATTCAGGTTCGGTGGCCGTGCGTGCCCGTGGTAACAAAGACCTCGGAGTTATGGACTTCAACGACGCTGTGGCAATGCTGCAGCGAGACATAGAGTCCAAAGGTCTTTGATACGTGCAAGTGCGGCTTTTTTATTGGAATTTCAAGTGAGGTGAACCATCGCCACAGATAAGTCGCATCGCATTAACGGAGAAATCAATCTCCCCGAAGTGCGTTTAATAGGGTTGGAGGGGGAGCCGTTGGGTATTGTTAGAACCAACGAAGCGCTCCGTATGGCAGAAGAAGCCAGTGTTGATCTCGTAGAGATTGCGCCGCAAGCCGTACCTCCCGTGTGCCGCATCATGGATTTTGGCAAGTTCAAATACCAAGAGCAAAAGAAAGCGCACGAAGCTAAGCTCAAACAGAAGCAGATTCAAGTCAAGGAAATCAAATTCAGGCCTGGTACGGATGAAGGCGACTACTTGGTGAAACTGCGTAATTTGATCAAGTTCCTTGAAGAAGGCGATAAGGCGAAGATCACCTTGCGCTTCCGCGGTCGGGAAATGGCGCACCAAGAATTCGGTACGCGTCTTCTTGAGCGTGTGAAGGCTGACCTCGAAGCTTACGGGCAAGTCGAACAGTTCCCGAAGATGGAAGGTCGCCAAATGATCATGGTTTTGGCTCCCAAGAAGAAAAAATAAATCTTGGTGCCGCAAGCATGCAGTTCGGGTTGCCTTAACCGGCAAACCGGATGCGCATAAAAGAAGTGTGTACGGGTTTTACAAGTGCTTCGAGGAAGACACCTGCACGCATGAACTAAGGAGCATTAAATGCCCAAAATGAAGACCAAAAAAGCGGCTGCAAAGCGCTTTGAGGCGCGCGCAAGCGGATCGATCAAACGCGGTCAAGCTTTCAAACGCCACATCCTGACTAAAAAGACGACCAAGAGCAAACGTCAATTGCGGGGTTCAGCAGAGGTGCATCCAAGCAACCTCGGCCACGTCCGTGCCATGTTGCCTTACGCCTAAATCAGTCAGGAGAAATAAATGCCAAGAGTCAAACGTGGTGTAACGGCACGTGCCCGTCACAAAAAAGTCATTGATGCTGCAAAAGGCTACCGTGGTCGCCGTGGTAATGTCTACCGCGTCGCCAAGCAAGCAGTCATGCGCGCCGGGCAATACGCCTATCGCGATCGCCGCAACAAAAAGCGTGTTTTCCGTGCCTTGTGGATCACCCGTATCAACGCAGCAGTGCGTGAAAACGGTTTGAGCTACAGCGCATTCATCAATGGCCTTAAGAAGTCCGCCATCGACCTCGACCGCAAGGTTCTGGCCGACATGGCTGTGACAGACAAAGCCGCATTTGGCGCAATTGTTGCCAAAGTGAAAGTTGCATTGGGCGTTGCCGCATAAAGGTCAACATCCTTGTCGCAACCCGCGGTGAGCCAACGGGGTTCTTAATTTATTAAGACCCCGTTTTTTATTTTGAATTACATCAAGTTTGCCCAATGTCCGATTTGAACGCCCTGATAGAAGAAGCACGTCTTGCATTCGAGCAAGCCACAGACCCCGCAGCCGTTGAAAATGCGAAAGCGCGTTTCATGGGTAAAACCGGAGTCATCACCGCGCTGATGAAAGAAATGTCCAGTCTTTCACCCGAGCAGAAACGTTCGCGCGGTGCAGAGATCAATGTCGTCAAACAGGCCATCGAAGCCCTGCTCAACGAACGGCGACAGGCCCTGGCAGATGCAGCGCTCAATGCGCAGCTCGCCGCCGAGTCCATTGACATTACACTTGCCGGCCGCCGCCGCGGTTCAGGCGGGGTGCATCCAGCCATGAAAACACTGGAGCGCATCGAGCAAATTTTTAGCACCATTGGTTTTGATGTGGCCGACGGTCCTGAGATCGAAACCGATTTTCACAACTTCACCGCATTGAACACGCCGGACAACCATCCCGCCCGTTCGATGCACGACACGTTTTATGTCGAAGGCGGTCACTTGTTGCGCACTCACACCTCGCCCATGCAGGTGCGGTATATGCAAACACATCAACCGCCCATCAAGGTGATTGCCCCTGGTCGCGTTTATCGTGTGGACAGCGACGCAACCCACTCACCCATGTTTCATCAGGTTGAGGGCCTTTGGGTCGCACAAGACGTTTCGTTTGCGGATCTTAAAGCGGTTTTCATGGACTTCCTGCAGAAGTTTTTTGAAACAACAGAGCTCACGATTCGGTTCAGACCCTCTTTCTTTCCTTTCACGGAACCATCCGCTGAAATCGACATGGCGTTCACCTCCGGACCAAACAAAGGCAAGTGGCTGGAAATTGCCGGTTCAGGACAAGTGCATCCTAATGTGCTGCGCAGCGTGGGCATCGACCCAGAGCAATACACCGGTTTTGCTTTCGGTGTCGGCCCTGACCGACTGACAATGCTGCGCTACGGAATCAACGACTTACGTCTTTTTTATGAAAATGATCTCCGCTTTTTGAAACAGTTCGCCTAATTGGCGCCCCGTGATCTACACGGTTTGATCGACGAGAATTGAATATGCAGTTTGCAGAATCCTGGTTACGTAGTTTTGTAAATCCCGACTTGTCTTCGGAAGCCTTGGCCGAGTTGCTCACCATGGCGGGTTTGGAGGTTGAGGAACGGCGACCTGCCGGAGCCGCTTTCTCCGGTGTGTGCGTCGCACAGGTTAAAACCACCGCCAAGCATCCCAATGCCGACCGCCTGACGGTTTGCGAGGTAGATGTGGGCGACGGGGGGTTAAAACAAATTGTTTGCGGTGCCCCTAACGTGGCGCCGGGAATTAAAATTCCTTGTGCTTTGCCGGGTGCTCTGTTGCCTGGTGGTTTTGCCATTAAACCGACAGTCATGCGAGGCGTGGAAAGTGGTGGCATGCTTTGTTCTGCCAAAGAACTGGGTGTGTCGCAGGAATCTGCAGGTTTGATGGTATTGCCGGAAGATGCGCCCGTGGGCGCCAGTATCCGCGACTATCTTGCACTCGACGACGTCGTGTTGGTTTTAAAAATGACCCCCAACCGGGCAGACTGTCTTTCTGTGCAAGGCGTTGCCCGTGAAGTCTCAGCATTGACCCATGCCCCCTTGTGCTCGCCTGAAATCAAGCCCGTCGCAGCCTCAGTAGACGATCGTCTTGAGATTGCTATTGCAGATAAAGACTTGTGTGGCCGTTTTTCTGGTCGGGTCATTCGTGGTGTAAATGCAGCTATGCCCACACCGTCTTGGATGAAGCAGCGACTAGAGCGAGCAGGGCAACGCAGTATTTCTGCGCTGGTCGACATCTCCAATTACGTCATGCTGGAGTTGGGACGACCGTCCCATGTCTTCGATCTTGCAAAAGTCACTGGACCGCTGACAGTGCGTTGGGCCAAGTCTGGCGAGTCGCTGGAGTTGTTGAATGGCAACACAGTTGAACTGTCAGCCGATATCGGCATCATTGCTGATGTCAATGGCCCCTTGGCCATGGCGGGCATCATGGGTGGGCAAGGTTGTTCGGTCAGCCTTGAAACCACGGATGTTTATCTGGAAGCGGCGTTTTGGTGGCCAGCCGCTATTGCTGGCAAAGCACGCCGTTACAACTTTTCTACCGATGCGTCCCACCGGTTCGAGCGTGGTGTTGATTTTTCAAGCACTGCGCTGCACCTTGAAAGAATTACGGCGCTCATTCTTGAGGTCTGCGGCGGTCAAGCAGGCCCCGTGGATGACCAAATCGTGGCTTTGCCTGCGCGTACTGCAGTCAGTATGCGCTTGGGCCGTGCAGAAAAAATCATCGGCATGTCGCTTCAGGCTGACCAAGTCAAAGATATTTTGCAGCGGTTGGGTTGTGAACTCAGCGTAACAGGGCAGGGGGCCAACAGCGTTTTCACAGCCATTCCTCCTGCGCATCGTTTCGATCTTCAAATTGAAGAAGACCTCATCGAAGAAGTGATTCGCGTCATTGGCTATGATCGCTTGCCGTCCAGACCTCCGAAGGCCGAGGTGGTAATGCAGTCAGTGTCTGAAACCCGTCGTCCCCTGCACGCTGTAAGGCATGCTGTGGCTGCGCTGGGGTATCAGGAAGTGGTGAATTTCGGATTTGTACAGTCAGATTGGGAATTGGATTTTGCTGCCAACACAGATCCGGTTCGTCTTTTGAACCCGATTGCAAGCCACTTGGAAGTGATGCGCTCCACCCTGATGGGCAGCCTGTTGGCCAACTTGAAACACAACTTAAGTCATCGCGCAGACCGTGTTCGTGTTTTTGAGGTGGCGAGGGTTTTCAAGAAAGATATTTCGGTGGTGGCGGGTCCCATGTCTGTTGCCGGTTTTGATCAGCCTCGCAAATTGGCTGGTCTGGCTTATGGGTCTGCAGATCAGGCGCAGTGGGGCAGCAGTCAGCGAGCCATCGATTTTTTCGATGTGAAGGGTGATGTTGAATCGCTGTTGCCTAAGCAGGCACGCTTTGAGGTTGCCTCCCATCCAGCTTTGCATCCTGGGCGCAGCGCCTGTGTCTGGGTAGAGAGTGTTAATGTCGGCGTCATAGGGCAACTGCATCCAAAGTGGGTGCAAAAGTATGAGTTGCCCATGGCGCCCGTGCTGTTCGAGTTGGATTTCTCAGTGTTGCAGAATTTGAACATGCCGGTTTATGAAGAGGTTTCCAAGCAACCGATTGTTCAGCGCGACCTCGCATTGGTGGTTAAAAATGAGGTGTCTGCGCAACGGGTGATGGACGCCCTTCATCGTGGTGCTGCCGAGCAAGCGCAATGGTTGAAATCCTTGTTTCTCTTTGACGAATTCAAGCCAAAAGAGGAGGGCAAGGGGCTGAATCTTAACGAAAAGAGTTTGGCGTTCCGCATTGTTTTGCAGGACAGCGAAAAAAGTATAGAAGAGGCTCAGGTAGAATTGTTGATGAAAAAAATGATTGCCTCGGCTGCCGCGATGTGCGGCGCTTATCTGCGATAATAATGGTACAAATAAAATGATGATGGAAGAAATGGGTCACATGAACGTCGAGAAGAGTATTTCGGACGCACTCAAAGATGCCAGAGTTGATTTTGACGCGGAGGAACTTCTCGGTTCTACGCTGACAAAAGCAGAGTTGGCAGATATGTTGTTTGACAGTTTGGGTTTAAACAAGCGCGAAGCCAAAGACTTTGTTGATGCCTTTTATGAAGAATTGCGCAAAGCTTTGGAGCAGGGCGCATCGGTCAAGTTGTCTGGTTTTGGAAATTTCCAATTGCGAGACAAACCCCAGAGACCTGGGCGCAATCCAAAAACCGGAGAAGAAATTCCAATTGCGGCCCGCCGCGTGGTAACTTTCCACCCGAGCCAAAAATTGAAGCAGATGGTTGATAACTCTGCCTCTTCCCAAATTGCAAGAAACTAATTGGAGTTCTAGCGCATGCTGAGCCCTGACGATTCAGTGCGTGTAGTGCCCACCACGAGCCTGCCGTCCATTCCCGCCAAGCGCTACTTCACCATCGGTGAGGTCAGCGATCTTTGTGGTGTTAAGGCGCATGTTTTGCGTTATTGGGAACAAGAGTTTACGCAACTCAAAACCATTACGCGCAGAGGTAACCGCCGCTATTACCAACACCATGAAGTGTTGTTTATCAGGCGGATCAGAGAACTGTTGTATGAGCACGGCTTCACTATACACGGAGCCCGCAACCGGCTCGATCAAGAAAAGCGCGATTCATCGGTCAGTCCTTCCGAACGCTCTGCGCTTCCGCCTTTGCTTGACCGCGAAAAGATCAAGGAACAGTTGCTGTCCATGCGTGATTTGCTCTCAAACTGAGGACTCGCTATAATCCTTGCTTCTCGGAATGTGGCGCAGCCTGGTAGCGCACTTGCATGGGGTGCAAGGGGTCGGAGGTTCGAATCCTCTCATTCCGACCAAATTTGTACATCAGTAAAAATCCAGAACAACACAAAGCCCGCTGATGAAAAAAAACGTCAGCGGGTTTTTTGTTTCTCCAATGTACTTTGTCCCATTTTTCCTCCTGCTTTTTTCTTCAACCGGATTCAAAATATCTAGAAGTAAAACTCAGCATATTTAGGTTTGCAATTGTTATAGTTCTATCACTTTAAACCCGCTCGCAAAATCTTCCCGGTGAACGCGAGCAATAATTTCCCTAGGACCTCGACATGAACCTGAATCTGAACGTTAGTGAAAAAGTAAAAGCCATCGAACCACAAGTACGCGCACTGCTCGAGCAGTTGTCCGCAACTGTGGAAACAGGTAGCCGCAAAGTTGAAGAGCTGACACGCAAGTACGCTGACATTCCTTATGGCCAACTGAGCAAGCTGCCACGTCTGGCGCCAGTAGTTGGTACCGTTCAGGAATTCGAAAAGAACCTGACAGCCAAAGCATTCGACGGTTTCCGTCACTATGCGAAAGTGGGTATCGCAGTTGCACAAAACGCACTGCCAACCACACCAGTGCAAGCAGCAGAAACAGCCAAGGCTGAGTAATTCGTGAAGGGGTCTTCCCTTCATGCTGTTGAGTTTTAGCGAGCGGAGCCTAGGGCTCCGTTTTGCTTTTCTGTGTCAGTAAGTTAAATGACGTAAGAAAAGTAACCAATGTTTCCAGAACGTGTAACAATTTCGTTGATGTCCTTGCTGTTGGAAGATCTCTTGCCTATACTTCTGCGACAGCCAAGGTGTCCGTAACGCACTTAGCTTCAAATCAAGAAGAAGCCTGATCGCAGTATCGGGATCTATAAAAATATTGTGGAGACATTATGTTTAGCCAGCGCGTACTGAGCATTTCCATGCTTTGTCTGGCCCTCGGTGGGTCGGTAGTTTTGAGCGGTTGTCAGGCAGTCGAACGCACCGCCACCAATGCAGCGATCAATGCCATTGAGCGTCGCGTTTCACCCGAGTTGTTGAAGCCGGACGACGTGGATTTGATGTGTACTTTCGCGACAGGCAACGCCCCCTTGATTTCCGGCGGTACACGGGCCCTGTACGGCGATCCTTCCTACCTCGAAACAGTCCTGTTTCAAACGTCCGCAGTGTGCTCTGAAAGCAAGGCCATTGAAGAAGAACTCAGAGGCATACGCGCAGCCCGCGAAAAACGTATTGAAGAAGCCCAAGATGCCCGCATCTCTCAAAAGCGCTTGTTGGAAAGAACGGCCCGCAGACAACTGTTGGCTTATGAGCGCATGGTGGGAAGAACTGAAGAGGTTTACAAGGTTAAATACGGCGCCAAATGCCCGGCATTCAAGCGCGAGTTTGACGAACTGATTTATCTGCTAGGCACCATTTCCGGCCTTCAGGCTGTTGTAAATGACATCGCTGCCGAACAGTCTGTCGGCGTTTCAACTGAAATTGCACCCAAGGCAGAGCGGGCACTTCGCTGTATTTCAAACGCAAAATGGTGGGGTGCACCGAGTGCAGCTCGCGCCGTTATCTGGAATATTTTGCCAGGTGGCACAGAAGGTAAAGATGTCTGGGGAACCTTCAACCAGTCCATGGTTATCGGCGAAATTCAGGGCATTCGATTGGCCCATACCTTGTATGCGCTCTCAGCGCTTTCAATTGACGATCAACCGCGCTTTCGTGATGCAGTGCGCCGGTTTGCCAACGTGAAGAACTTCAAGCAAAACACGGATTTTAGAATTGTTGATGGGCTGTCAGGCGCCATCATGACCAATCTTTCTGACCGCTACTGGACAGAAAACACAGGTACTCGCACCCCCGTGGGCAGCCTGGGGAAATTCTGGGATGAAAAATCTTCATCTTCTACTGGCGTTAATTTGGATGACCTTTAATTAAAAACCTACTCAGTGTTGGGAGACACAACTATGTTTGAATTGAATCGTGGAACGCGCATTGTTTTAGCGGCTGTATCTCTGTTTGCGGCAAGCAATGCCGCTTTTGCAGCGAAACAAAAAGTGTGCGTTTATGACATTTTGGGTGCGGGCGGTGACGTATTTAACATGAGCAAGGACTGGGCTCTGGATTCTGCCAAAAATGGCGCCGACATTGAGTTGAAGGCCTACACAGACGAGCGCGTTGCCGCTGAAGATTTCAAGACAGGCCAATGCGACGGCGTTATTGCTACCTCTTTCCGTACCCGCCAGTTCAACAGCATCGCCGGTTCCATGGATGCGCTGGGCTCTTCTTCCATCGTTAAAGATGGCAAGGTGACAAACGCAGACGCCTACAAAGTGGTTCAAACCACCATCCAATACTATTCCAGCGAAAAAGGCGCGGGCGATATGGTCCGTGACAAATTTGAAGTCGCCGGTATTATTCCTTTCGGTGCCGCCTTTTTGTTTGTGAATGACCGTGGTATCAACAGCGTTGAAAAACTGTCAGGCAAAAAAATTGCCGTATTCGACTATGACAAAGCGCAGTCCACCATGGTTCAGAAAATTGGTGCGCAGCCTGTGTCTGCCGACATCACCAACTTCGCAACCAAGTTCAACAACGGTTCAGTGGATATTATCGCTGCGCCTGCTGCCGCTTACAAACCTTTGGAATTGTTCAAAGGCTTGGGCGCAAAGGGTGGAATTGTCCGTTTTCCTTTGACAGTGCTGACCTACCAGATCGTAATCAACAAAGACAAGTTTCCTGCTGACTTCGGCAAGAAATCACGCAATTTCTGGTTGAGCCAGTTCGACCGTGCCTTGAAGTTGGTTGAGAGTGCAGAAAAAGGCATTCCTGCTGACAAATGGGTTGATATTCCAACCGCCGACGCAGTGAAGTACACCATTATGCTGCGCGAATCACGTACTGCGATGGCACAAACCAAAATGTACGACGAAAATACACTCAAGCTGATGAAGAAGGTTCGTTGCAAATTGAACCAGGCTGACTCAGAGTGTGCAGATCCTGCAGGCCTGTAACAAGGGCTATCAGAAAAGGCCCTACGGGGCCTTTTTCAAATGTTATTAAAAATCTTTTTTGTTTTTGAAACCGTTCTTTAATAAATACGGTACTAACGAATCTACTAATTACAACTCGAAAGACACGCTATGAGTATGTCACAAGACCGAGGGGCTAAATTTCTCGGCCGAACACCTGCTGAGTG
Organism: Burkholderiales bacterium; assembly: GCA_021300475.1. Classification (GTDB taxonomy): domain Bacteria; phylum Pseudomonadota; class Gammaproteobacteria; order Burkholderiales; family Burkholderiaceae_B; genus SXZD01. Next base: position 13,231 of record JAJTDO010000034.1, read on the forward strand.
GCTATCAAGCTTCCCTGTGGTGTTTCTGCTGATATTGACACTTGTTATTGGCACCGGCGAAATGATTCACGGGCAATTGCTGCGAATTGGAGAGTCCGCCTTTGGAGACAAAGAAAAGGGCGTTCAATACTTCCTTTTGCGCGCAGACCCTTCAGCCCCCACTTGCAAACTGGACGTTGATATTGACGCAGAAGTGACCAAACAGGCTGCGCTGGTCGCATCTGCGCCACCACTTGACCCCAATGATCCTTTGGCTGAAGAGCCGCTTGATCCTGAGGTTCTCCGTCAGTCCCTGACTTCTGCACGGGGCTTGTGTCAAGAGAAATTCGATGTTTACAACAGAATTGTCGAAAACATCACCCCGGAAGTGAAAGCTTACAGGCTGCTGGAAACCAGCTTCTTTGCCTTGTTCAGCTTCGGCACGGAAAACAGACCTTTGGTTCTGTTGGCGATGTTTGCAATTGCAGCCATCACCACCACCTTGGGTTATCACCACATTTCCATTCGCCCGGCATCATCAATCGTGGACCACAAGGTGTGTTCCGCATCGGGCATTGCAGCGCATGGCTTCCTACTGTATTCGTGCATCCGCTACTACCAGATATCTTCTGGTTCAGGTGTGGAACTGGAAAACGCACACTTTCACTTTATCTGGATGGCCTTGTTTGCCACACTGATGGGCATCAGCGTAAAACAGTTTTTGTTTCCACCGAAGAACGCCACAAAAGGCGGCTCTTTTGGTTTGGCACAATTGGCGGTTCCGCTCTACCTGTCCATGGCGCTGATTTCCGGAGTCTATTTTTTAGTCACCGACAACCCGTCCGGCTTGGCCATTTACATCAACCAGTTGCTTGAATTGCCCTCGATCTTCTTGAGTTTGGCACTTTATGTCTGGGCCGGTATGTTGCTCAAGCAAAGCCGGATGGTGGACTTGTTTGTGAATTTGCTGCGTCCGTGGAAAATGGGTCCTGAGCTTTTGACCTACATTATTTTGCTGGCGGCTGCGGTTCCAACAGCCTACACCGGCGCCTCAGGTATTTTCGTGATTGCCGCCGGCGGTATTATTTACAACGAGATTCGTCACGCAGGCGGAACACGTCAGTTTGCGCTTGCCGCAACAGCAATGTCCGGTTCATTGGGTGTTGTGCTTCGCCCTTGCTTGTTGGTGGTTTTGATTGCCGCCTTGAACAAGCAAGTGACCAGTACCGAGTTGTATCACTGGGGGGTGGTCGTGTTTGTCTTGAGCTCCTCTCTGTTCTTTCTGGTGTCTCAACTAACCAGAACCAAGACATCCAAGCTTGAGCGCCCAATGGTCGCCATTCCAAAGATGATGAAGGAAGTTGTACCCGTTTTGCCTTATGTTGGCGTGTTGCTCGCTGTGGTTCTGGCCTATGAGTACCTGTTGGACACCAAGCTGAACGAAACTTCCGCCCCAGTCATCATGCCCATGGTCATGCTGCTTTTGCTGATTTTCGACAAGCTCAAGGGTGGCGCAACCTCTGTGATTGCTGCAACCGAAGGTGCGAAAGCCTACGGCTCAGACCGCCAGACGGGTGTTGAAAAATCAATCCGTGCAGCTTCCAACGAGACCATTGGCCACATTGGTGCCTTGATCATGCTGATGTGTTTGTCCCTGAACATCGGCGGCGTGATTGAACGTTCGGAAATCATGAGCAACGTGCCGGCACAGTTCTCCACCATCTGGATTGCGATGGGCTTCATTCTGGTTGTCTGCGTTTTCCTGGGCATGGTGATGGATCCGTTCGGTGCGGTGATTCTTGTTTCCGGTACGTTGGCGCCAGTGGCTTACGCCAACAACATTGATCCTTTCCACTTCTGGATGGTGGTGTTGGTTGCGTTTGAGTTGGGTTACTTGTCGCCCCCGGTGGCCTTGAATCAGTTGCTCACGCGAATGGTGATTGGCGACGAGGAGGTCAACAAAGCCGATTCTGAAGTCAAGCGTAAAAACTTCTACCGCCGCTATGAGCGCTGGATACTACCGAGTGTGGTGATGTTGGTGTCCTTGGTGCTCGTGGGCTTTGGTCCGCTGATCATCTCGAAAAATGAAACGCTGCGCCCCTTGGGTATGCGTTTCATGCCAGCAAGCCAGTTGTCTGAGGCTGCAGAGGCTCTGGAGAAGGTTGAAGCGACTGAGCAGGCACCAGCCGCGGAAGTTGCTGCCGCTCCTGCCATGGAAGCAGCCCCAGCTGATCCAGGCCAGTCCGCTGCCGACAAGGCGATTGCTGCCGCAATGGAAATGTCTCCGCCTGTCGCGCCTGCTGCGGCACCAGCCGCTGCTCCTGCTGCTTCTGGCGCTGATGCAACTGCTGCGGTTGAAGCTGCAGTCAATGCTTGGGTGGGTGCATGGTCTGGCAAAAACGTGGATGGGTATCTGGCGGCTTACAGCGAAAGCTTCAAGCCACAAGATGGCCGCAAGCGCGACGCATGGGCTGCTGACAGACGAACGAAAATTGAGGGTAAAGCCACAATTTCGGTAACTTTGGAAGGCATGAAAGTCTCTGTAAAGGGAGAAACCGCCACTGTGAAGTTCAAGCAGGTTTACAAGTCGGACAAAGTCAATGATGTAACCATGAAAACACTGACGTTGAAAAACGAGGGTGGTCAGTGGAAAATCACATCAGAGAAAAAATAAAAGCGGACATTACCTGTCGTTTTTGTGGAAAACCCAGCTTCGGCTGGGTTTTTTTTGTCATTTTCCTCTATGGCTTTTTCAGCTTTATCTGTTTTGAAAAAATTACATTTTCTTACTTGGTTGATTAGCGGGCACTAAGTGTATAAATTGTCGGGGAGTGCCATCAACGTGCGTTATGGCGTCACTACAATGAGGATAGTTGGATGAAGGTACGATTTTGGGGGACGCGGGGCTCTTTGCCTGTGGCATTGACAGCTAAAGACGTCCGGCAAAAGGTAATTGATGCCTTGAAACAGTCCAACGGTAAGACTTTCGCCAGCGATGATGACATCGTGAGTTTTGTCGACAACGAGCTGCCGTTCGAAACAAAGGCCTGCTTTGGGGGCAATACCAGTTGCGTGACTGTGGATGTCGGTTTCGATACTCCTTTTATTTGCGATCTGGGCAGTGGTGCCCGCCCCCTTGGCAACGCCATGGTGAAGCGCTTCGGTCCTAAGAATCCCCAAACCTATCACGTGTTTATGTCCCATTTGCATTGGGACCACATCATGGGTTTTCCGTTTTTCGTGCCTGTTTATATTCCCGGCAATAAAATTATTATTCACAGCGGTCATTCCGAGGTGGAATTTGCATTCAGACGTCAGCAAGGTGAGCCCAGTTTTCCGGTCACTTTCGAGCAATTGGCTGCAAATATTGAATTTCAGGTTCATGAGCCCGGCGTTCCGTTTGAAGTCGAGGGCACCAAGGTGCTGTCCATTAGGCAAAAACATGGCGGCGATTCCTATGGCTGGCGTTTTGAAAAAGATGGAAAGTCCATGGTTTACTCCACAGACTCGGAACACAAGATAGACGACCGGGAAGGGCAGGAGGCTTTTGTAGAGTTCTTCCGGTCTGCAGATCTGGTGGTTTTTGATGCCATGTATTCCCTACTTGATTCCATCAGTGTGAAGGCCGACTGGGGACATTCAAGCAATATCTTCGGTGTTGCGCTGTGCCAGCGGGCGGAGGCCAAGACACTGGCCTTGTTCCACCATGAGCCTATTTTCAGTGATGCCCACATTCAAAGCGTTTTGCTGGAAACACAAACCTTCGAAGAAGCGACACGTGGCATGCATGAGCTCAATGTCATTACCGCCTATGACGGTTTGGAATTGGATTTGTAAAACTGCCACACAAACCTCTGACACCTTCGGTTTTTTTTGTTCTAATTGACGCTACGACAATTTAACAAGGAATTCCGATTGAACGCGTCTTCGCTGCAGCTGTTTTGTCTGGTTGTGTTTGTGTTGGCCATTGCGCACACTTTTTCCACAGGAGTATTTGAACGTTTGGCCCATGCCCAACCAAAACATGCCGGTTTGTGGCATTTTTTTGGTGAAGTCGAAGCGGTGTTCGGTTTGTGGGCGCTAGTACTGGTACTTGGTCTGGGTTATTTCGATGGGCTGAAAGCCGCCATTGAGTATGTAGACACCCGAAACTTTACAGAACCCATGTTTGTATTCGCCATTATGGTGATCGCAGCAAGTCGCCCGATTTTGTTGGGCACGCAGCGCTCGGTTCAACAACTGGTCAAACTCATTCCGGTAAACAGCGGTTTGGCCTTGTATTTTTTGACCTTGTCTCTGGTTCCATTGCTGGGTTCCGCCATCACCTCTTTTCCCGTCCTTTAAGCTCCCGTTTAAAATATGCCACGGTAGGCGCGCTGTTTGTGAATGTCTCCATTGGAGGAACGCTGACACCCTTTGCCGCGCCGCCCGTACTCATGGTCGCGCAAGTCTGGGGCTGGGATACCCAGTTCATGCTCACCACCTTTGGCTGGAAGAGCGCGGTGGCTGTCTGCTTCACTTCCTTGATGGTGACAGTACTGTTCGCCAAAGAGTTGGCCGCAGTTCATTTGAGCAAGGCAGATCAAAACCAAACCACTGCAGTGACTGTGACGCTGATGCATTTGCTGTTTTTGATTGGTGTGGTTGTCTTTTCTCACCACCCGGCAATTTTTATGGGCATTTTCCTGTTTTTTCTGGGTTATGCGCATGCTTATCAGCGCTACCAGGATCGCTTGATCATCCGTGAAGGCTTGATGGTGGCGTTTTTTCTCGCTGGCTTGGTGGTGCTGGGAGGGCAGCAGCAGTGGTGGTTAAACGATGTTTTGTTGAGTTTGAGTCCGACAGCCCTTTACTACGGCGCCACTGCGCTGACAGCCATTACCGACAATGCGGCGCTGACCTATCTGGGATCCTTGGTTTCAGGCGTTGACGACGCGTTCAAATATTCTTTGGTGGCTGGAGCGGTAACCGGAGGTGGCTTGACTGTCATTGCAAATGCGCCCAACCCTGCAGGCGTTGCCATTTTGAAGGGTGCTTTTGAGGATGAAACCATTTCAGCCGGCCCGCTGTTCATTGCTGCGCTGGGCCCTACGCTGGTGGCCATTGCAGCCTTCCAGTTGCTGTGACGGCCGGGGTTGGTCTCCCGAGCAGGAATCGAACCTGCATTTGACCCTTAGGAGGGGTCTGTATTATCCATTATACGATCAGGAGCCGTTGCAGCATTGCCGCTCAGCCGTATTATACATTCCCTTCCTGTCCTGCTACTTGTCTCACCTCTAATGCCCCTGACTGTATGATGCGCCGGAGTGGGACGAGCGGATATATCTCTTCTAGTTTTTCAAAAAAATTTAGACCACGTTTTATAAAAATTCTAAAAAAGCGTTTTCCTTAAAAAAAAATAATTCATTTTTTCAATGACTTAAATATTTTTCAAGGGTGGCACGTTTACTGCACTTCCTAGTATGTCTGACCCAGATCAAACATGCCGGAGGAACAAATGACTGCCTTACTACAAGAAACCCAAGAAGACGTTTTTAGTATCGCTCACAACATGGCTGGTGGCGAAATACTGGAGTTTTCCAGTCATGTCGCCCCCGTCAGAACTGAGGCTGAAATTGCAGACTTTGAGCGTTTGTTTCGCGCCCAAAAAACGCGTCTGAGTTCTTTTGTTCGCAAGCACCTGAGAAATACAGATGCTGTGCAGGACATCGTTCAGCACACGTTCTTGGAAGCCTACCGTTGCTGGCACAAATTCAGGGGCGAATCCCGTCCTGAAACCTGGTTGTGCGGCATTGCGCTGAATCTGGTTCGCAACAGCATCAGCCGTTCACCGGAATATCGCTATATTTTTGAAGACGCCGATGAAATGGGCGATCTGATTTGCACCGAAGTTGCCGACGATCCCCTTGAAATTGCGTTGCGCGAGGAATCACTCAAGCAAATCAGGCATGCCATCACGACCTTGCCTGCTTCCATGCGCACGGTGGTGTCCATGGTTGTTCTTGAAGGTTTGAGTTACCAGGAAACCGCTGAAGAGTTGGACATTCCGATCGGAACCGTACGCTCACGTTTGTCCCGTGCCCGGGAACAACTGAAGGCGTTTTGCCTGTAAAAAATACGCGTGGTGGCAACGCCATACGTCTCTCCTACGTTTTGGTGATTGTTTTGATGATTCGTTTGAATTTAAGCTTTGTCGGTGAACCGCTTGCACAGGCAGAGAAAATGCAGTCAGTCATTGTTTGTGTGAAAAATGCCAACGCCCAGTTGAGCCTGCAGTCTGCAGCCGTCATCATGGGGGTTGAATGTTCCGTCATGAGTCTGGAACAGCTTCTGTCCAAGCGTAGCCTTGTGGCGGACTGGATTGTCACGGAAGGCTCAATTGAAGAGCTTGTCCGGCTGGCTTCGTTTTTAACCCGCGCCGGGGTGAATCCCAGGCGCACTGTCATTCGCTTGATAGATCAGGTCTGGCAAAACTACGTCTACCACGACCTGCCCATTTACGCTTCATTGGTGCTGCCAGAAAACTCTGAGCAGGCTGCGGACATACTGACCCGCATCAGCACAGCATCCCAGTGGGCGCGTGAGCGATTGCGACTCGATTTTGATTCTGTCAAAGCCGACACGCTGCAGCGTGAAATTGAACTCGGTGAGTCTCCCGCCATGTTATCGGCGCTTGATATGGCGGCGCGGGTGGCTCCGTTGCCAGTTGATATTCTCATTCAAGGTGAAACGGGAACCGGCAAAGACACCTTTGCCCGCTGGATACATGAAATGTCTAAACGCAAAGGGCAGTTCGTGCACATCAACTGCGCCGCTTTGCCAGAGCAACTGATCGAAAGCGAGTTGTTTGGTGTTGAAGCGGGAGCCTTCACCGGTGCCCTGAAGTCGCGCATCGGCAAATTGGAATATGCACACGAAGGGACCTTGTACCTTGACGAAATTGACAGCATGCCTGTTATTTCACAGGCCAAACTGCTTCGTGCCCTGCAGGACAGGGGGGCCGAGCGTCTGGGTGGGCACCGCTTCATTCAATGCGAATTCAGGGTGATTGCATCCACCAAGCTTGAACTCAACGAGCAGGTTGAATTGGGGCGCTTTCGTCAAGACTTGCTGTTTCGTCTGAATGTGGTGAATTTATTCCTGCCCCCCTTGCGGCAAAGATCCGAAGACATACCCGCTTTATTCCAATATTTTTGCCAACAGGCAGTTCTCAGGTTCAAGGTTGAAATGCCGAAAATCGAGTCGAACACCATTTCAAAGTTGCTGAAAATGCGTTGGCCCGGCAATGTGCGTGAACTTAAAGCGCAGGCGGAGCGGTTTGTCATTGGTGTGGAGACAAGCACCTCGGTGGAAGGCACCGATGAGGATTCCTCGTTGAAAGAGGCGCTTCGTCGTTATGAAAAGCAACTCATAGAATCCGCGCTCAAACAAAATGCATCTTCAGTCAAAGTGGCGGCAGAAGCCTTGAAAACCAGTCCTCACGCACTTTACTATCGCATGAAGCAACTTGGCATCAAAGTCCGCGAGGACGCACCCGCTGAGCCTTTCACTGCCCTTGACCCCTAGGCGGTACCTCTGTCTTGGCATATAGGCGCTTGGTGTAAACTGCCATCAACAGAGTTTTTAAAAGTTGGTTTTCCCCATGAGTTCCACGCATTATCAAGAGTCATCCATACGGGTTTTGAAGGGGCTTGAGCCTGTTAAGCAGCGTCCGGGCATGTACACCCGAACTGACAGCCCGATGCATATCATTCAAGAAGTGCTGGACAATGCGGCAGACGAAGCCCTGGGCGGTTTCGGTAAAAAAATCGATGTGGTCTGGCATGTTGATGGTAGCGTGACAGTAGAAGACGAAGGTCGGGGCATTCCGATGGGTTTGCATCCAGAGGAGGGTGTGCCCGTTCTCGAGCTTGTATTCACCCGTTTGCATGCGGGCGGCAAGTTTGACAAAGGCAGTGGCGGCGCCTACCGGTTTTCGGGTGGTTTGCATGGTGTGGGCGTCTCTGTCACCAATGCCTTGAGCCAACGTTTGGAAATCACCGTTTTCCGCGATAAACAAGTGGGTAAACTCGTTTTCTCCGGTGGCGATGTCATTGAACCTCTGTCAATTCGACCTGCACAATCGGGTGACAAAAAGCAGGGTACGCGCGTGCGTGCATGGCCCGATGCAAAATATTTTGATTCCCCCCAGTTTCAACAATCCGAGTTTGAGCGTTTGCTGCGCAGTAAGGCGGTTTTGCTAAAAGGGGTCAGCGTTTCGCTGTTAATCGAAAAAACCGGTCAAAAAACTGTTTGGAAGTTTGAGCAAGGATTGGAAGGCTACCTCCAACAAGCCTTGGAGGGGCAGGAAACCATTGCCCCTGTGTTCAGTGGCGACCTTGAGGTGGATATTGCCAAAGAGGAGGGCTTTGCTTCTGGCGAGGGCGCCGCCTGGAGTCTGGCGTTCACAGCAGAAGGCGGTGTTTTTCGGGAAAGTTTCGTAAATCTTATTCCAACACCGGCCGGTGGAACCCATGAGTCCGGTTTGCGGGAGGGTGTATTTAATGCCGTTAGGGCGTTTTGCGAGGTTCACGCCTTGCTGCCCAAAGGCGTCAGGCTTCTTCCCGAAGATGTTTTTTCAAGGGTCAGTTGTGTGCTGTCCGCAAAAGTGTTGGATCCTCAATTTCAAGGACAGATCAAAGAGCGGCTCAACAGCCGGGATGCAGTTCGTCTGGTGGCCTGCCTGGTGCGGCCTTCCTTTGAATTCTGGTTAAACCACCATTTGGATGCCGGCAAAAAAATTGCCGAACTGGCTATCCGTCAGGCACAGATCAGAACCCGTGAGGGGCAGAAGGTTGAAAAGAGAAAATCTTCAAGTGTGGCAATTTTGCCCGGCAAGCTGACAGATTGTGAAAGCACGGATTTGACCCGCAATGAGTTGTTTCTAGTGGAGGGTGACTCTGCCGGTGGTTCTGCAAAAATGGGCCGGGACAAAGAGTTTCAGGCGGTATTGCCATTGCGCGGCAAGGTGTTGAACGCATGGGAAACCGAGCGTGACAGGCTGTTTGCCAATCAGGAAATTCATGACATGTCGGTCGCCATCGGCGTGGATCCGCACGACAAACCGGAAAACGTGGATGTGTCTGGCTTGCGATATGGAAAGATCTGCATTCTTTCAGATGCCGATGTTGATGGATCGCACATTCAGGTATTGCTGCTTACTTTGTTTTACAAGCATTTCCCTGGTCTGGTGGCGAAAGGGCATATTCACATTGCGCGTCCGCCGCTGTTCAGGGTGGATGTACCTGTCCACCGCAAGCGTCCGGCAAGAAAAGTGTATTGCCTTGATGAGCTTGAGTTGCACGCAGTAAAAGACAAATTGGAAAAAGACGGCATCAATACCGCTAATTTGCAGGTGTCCCGCTTCAAGGGCTTGGGCGAAATGAATGCAGAGCAGTTGTGGGAAACCACGTTGAACCCCGACACGAGGCGTTTGTTGCCTGTGGGCTTGGGTGTTTTGGATGAAGCGCAAACCACTGAAATGATGAATTTGCTGATGGGTCGCAATGAATCTTCCTCGCGCCGTGGATGGCTTGAGGCAAAAGGCAATTTGGTGGAAGTTGATATCTGACTGCTTGAGTGGGTCGTTATTGAAAATTGCGGGGTTGGGTTTTTAGTGCGTGCATCAACTGTGTAAGATCCACAACGCGTTTGGCGAGCAGGTGCCTGACTTCTCCTTGCTTTTGCCAAATACCGAACACCGCCATCACGGACGAGTTCAATAAAATATCGCGCTGCCTTTCCAGCAGCTCAGGCCAGACAATCACATTGACTTGCCCGGTTTCATCTTCCAGCGTAATGAAAACCGTGCCTTTTGCTGTACCGGGTCTTTGCCTGTGAGTTACCAAACCACACGCCCGGGCGGGGCGTTTGTCAGGGTAATACTTCAATTCATTGGCCGTGCGTACACCTGTGATCGGCAACTGATGCCTTATCAGTGCAATGGGGTGTTTGGTCAGGCTCAGTCCAATGCTTGCATAGTCGGCAAATACCGTTTCTGCTTCCGTGGGTTCAGGCAGAGAAACGGATGTTTCTTCTGTTCTGCTGGGAGCCAATAAATCGTTTTTTGTATCCAGCCCTGAAACATCCCATTGGGCTTGATGCCGGTTTGCCGACAAAGTGTGCATTGCGTCTGCTGCTGCCAGTGCCTGCAGATCGCTGCGATTCAACCCAGCCCGTTTGGCCAAATCTTCGCTATTGTCGAAATTCCGCTGTTTGCGCGCCTCAACAATGTTGTGAAGCCCCGAGAGCGAAAGGCCGGCAACCATGTGTAAGCCCAGTCGCACCGCCCACTCATTAACGCCTGTGTTTTCCAGCACAGTGCTGGCTTCACTGAGACAGACATCAACGGGCAATACTTGAACACCGTGGCGTTTCGCATCTTCAACCAGTTGCGCCGGGGCATAAAAGCCCATGGGTTGTGCGTTCAGTAAACCCACCAGAAAGGCATCCGGGTGGTGCTTTTTTAGCCAGCAAGACACATACACCAATAATGCAAAACTGGCGGCGTGGCTTTCTGGAAAGCCGTATTCACCAAAACCTTCAATTTGCCGGAAAATACTTTCTGCAAATTCCTGGGTGTAGCCACGTGCCACCATACCGTGTATGACTTTCTGGTGGAACGGCCCCAACCCACCTTTGCGGCGCCAGGCCGCCATTGCGCGGCGCAGTTCATCAGCCTCTCCCGCGCTGAAACCCGCAGCCAACATGGCGATCTGCATGACTTGTTCCTGAAATATCGGAACCCCCAGCGTTCTGCCCAAGGCCATTTTTAGAGCCTCTGACGGATAAGTGACCGGTTCCAGTCCCTGACGCCTTTTTAAATAGGGGTGCACCATACCGCCTTGGATTGGGCCGGGTCTGACAATGGCAACTTCAATCACAAGGTCATAAAACTCGCGTGGCTTCAATCGGGGCAACATGGTCATTTGAGCCCGGGATTCTATTTGGAATACGCCTATGGTGTCGGCTTTTGAAATCATCTCGTAGGTGGCCGGATCTTCTGCCGGTATGTCCTGCACTCGCAGCGGTGCGGAAGGTTTTCTGCGCAGGGCTTCCAGTGTGTGGCGGATGGCTGAAAGCATTCCCAAGGCAAGAATATCCACCTTGAGCAAACCCAAGGTGTCCAAATCGTTTTTGTCCCACTGAATAACGCTGCGTTCAGGCATGGAGGCGTTTTCAATGGGAACCAGTTCTTTCAACAATTGCGACAAATGTCTGGGAAAGCCGATGAGGGCGTCGCTGAAAACCCGCCACCGATGATTCTCCGGCAATTCCGGATTCAGCCCGATTGCTTTCATTCGATCTTCCGAGAAACCTTTGCCATCCCAACTGTGGTGATCTTTTGCTGCCAGATCAATTTTTTCCGCGCTGATACCCAAGGCTTTGCCCGCATCGCGAATGGCAGAGCGCGGGTGATAGGTCATCAGTGCACCGGTCATGGCGGCGCGGTCTCTGCCATATTTTTGATAAATATACTGAATGACTTCTTCCCGCCGTTGATGTTCAAAGTCCACATCAATATCTGGTGGCTCGTTGCGTTCCTTGCTGATGAAACGTTCAAATAAAACGGCCATGCGTGCCGGATCCACCTCTGTGATACCTAGACAATAGCAAACCGCTGAGTTTGCGGCTGAACCTCTGCCTTGGCATAAAATGCCGCGTGACCTGGCAAAGCCAACGATGTCATGGACAGTTAAAAAGTAAGCTTCATACTGCAGTTCCAGTATGAGTTGGAGTTCATGCTGGATCTGGCCTTCAACCTGATAAGGCACCCCTCCCGGGAAGCGCTGTTTGGCGCCTTGCCATGTGCAGGCTGTCAGGTAGTCGGAGGGCTTCATGCCCGGCGGTGCAATTTCCTCCGGATATTCATAACGCAATTCCTTGAGGTTAAAGCTGCATTGCGCTGCAATATCCACACTGGCTTGCAATAGTTCTGCCGGGTATGTTTTCTCCAGTGAGGTCTGAGACCTCAGGCTGTTTTCCGCATTGGGCTTCAAATGTGCAACCACGTTTTCAACCGGGTTGTTCAAACGTATGGCGGTCAGCAGGTCCAGCAAGGGTTTGCGCTCTGGTGTATGCATGAGTACATCACCTGTGGCCACCAGCGGTGTTTGGTGTATGGCGCCCAGAGTGCGAAGGTGGTCCAGCCAACTGTCGTCGAAGCCGGTGCGCAAAAGGCTGCAACCTATCCAGATTCTGCCCGCATAGCGTTGCTTTAACCACTCCAGGGCGCCACTGGTGTGGGTAGGGTTGTCTTCGGGTTGTGGAAGCACAATGCAGATTACCCCGGGCAGGGCATCTGCCAGATCTCTTTTTTTCAGCAGGTATTGCCCTTTTTCGCAACGCCTTCTGGCGTGTGTAATCAAGGTTGAAAGGGCTGCATAGCCAGTTCGGTTTTTCACCAACAGCAGCATGCGCAACCAAGGGCTGGCATCGTCATTGCAAACATTGAATTGACTGCCGATGATGAGGTGAAAATTTTTCTGTTCGGCTTCTACATGCGCTCTGACTATACCGGCCAATGAGCATTCATCGCACACAGCCAGTGCGCGGTAGCTCAATTCATGCGCTGCCTGAATTAACTCTTCCGGATGTGATGCGCCTTCCAGAAAAGAAAAATTGCTCTTGCATTGAAGTGCCGCATAACTCACGCAAACAGTCCCTGCAAGTACCAGCGTGACCTTTGGGTTGCGGGTTCGATTTCACGGTAAACCCAGAGTTGCGATTGATCAATGTCTTGGGCAATAAAATAGTCTCGAACCGTCGCAGAGCCATCCCACCAGCCAAATTGAATTCTTTCCGGACCCGCCAGCATGGACAGTTTTCCTTGTTGGCATGGCATGTCTTTTTCAAGACGAAGGCGGCTGGGTTTTTCAAGCAGCCAAAGGGGTCTGGGCAGACGCAGTGGATTTCGCAGAACCGTATTTTCTGTGTGTTTCCGTGCAGGCTGGTGTGTACTGAGTTCAAGTGCAGTTTGGCGGTGTGCTTTCTCTGGGCGGGCGTCGGCCTGGCTTGCAATGCATTGCGTATGTTCTGCCCCCAGTCGCGCTTGCAATCGGTTAAGCAATTGTCCCCAGGCTTGTGCCTGCTCTTGTTGGCCGGGGAACAAACTGCCTGTGTTATTGATGTCTGTTTCCAGTTCTGTGACATTGAGCGCAATATCGCAGGCTTCTTTTGTCAGGGGTTGCCGGGTTAATTCGTCTTGTAGCAATTGCAGCCATGCCTGCACATTGTTTTGCGGTTCTGCGCTGCGGACACTGCGCTCTGATGCGAAGTCTTGGCTGTGCCTGAAGCGCCATTGCAGTATGCGGGTTGCTGCCCTGCGCCCTTGCAGCCACAGGCACAAGGGAATCAGCAATTGTTCAGCGCAACGCAGCAGGCCTGCAATGTGCGTGGTGTGAAAAGGCATTTCACGTTGCATTTGAAATACCGGGGGGGGCTCAACCCACACATGAACTTCCGGCTTCCAGGCAAAAGCCTGATCGATTTCCGTCAGCAATGCCGGACCAAACCGACGGGCAATACCATCCCGCGGAAGTTGCAGCAATTCCCCTACACTGCGAATGCCGCAACTCTCCAGCGTTTTTAAATGGGGGGTTGCTTGGTCCAGCACTGAAACAGGCAGGCTTGGCAAAAGTGATTGTAGGGCAGAGCGCTCAGTGATTCGTATTTGTTGAGTGCTGGGGTATTTTGCAAGCCACCATGCGCTGCTGGCTGTGAGTGATACGCCATAAGACAATGAGTAGCCCAGTGTGCCCAAACCTTCGAGAAGGCGTGTGCACAAGGCAGGCAAGCCCCCGAACAAGCGCAAGCTGGGCGCCACTTCTAAAAAAATACCGGATTGATTCAACCCTCGCGGCCGGTGCAAGCAAACCGAGGGGGTGAATTGATAGGCCCAATGGGCCAGACTCAGTAGAAGTGCTTCGTCAGACAGTGTTTTAAAGGGCAGGGCTTTATTGGCCGCTAATTCAGCGGATGCTGGGGCTGGCTCGGTGGATATGTTGCCAACTGATGTTGCCTGCTTCAAGGTATGAGGAAGTAACAACGCGATCCATTGCATGATGAGCAACCTTGTCGGCAGAAGGTTGAAGGGAGTTGATGCTTTGGTCGAACTGCGTTGAAAAAGGTGAGGATCCCCAGTTTTCTTGCATGTCAGCTTGCAGGTATGCGCGAGGCAACCAGGCATTGGGACGTGGCAAATGCAGTATCAGTGGTTGTTCGACCACCGGCCCCCTGCGTTTAAGCAATTCGACTCGAATGTGGTTTGGCCCCGCTGCACTTAAAAAAATACGCAAGGGTGCCGGTGAACTGCTGAGTTGTGCTTTGGCTGGACGGATTAAAAAACTCAGCCCTTGTGAGCGATTGGCGGCCATCTGCAAACGGCGCAACTGGTCTGTGCGTGCTGGCATTTTTTCTTCGGGCAGCCATGCGATGCTCATTCCGAAGCTGTCGCTTTGCATGATTTGTTCAACCGCCCACAATTTATCTGCCGGGTTGTTGGCTTGAACAATCAGCAGTGAACTCAAGGGAATGCCGAATTGTTCAAGTGCCGGTGCAAATGGTTGGTGGGGCGGTGCCAGTAAAATGATTTTCCGGTTTTCCAGCGCCATGCGTTGCAAGGTGGGCATTAAAAAACGCAACTCGCCGACACCTGAACGGTTCATAAGCAGTTCTATCAGGGTGGCAGATGGCCAGCCCCGACCAGGGAGTTCATGATCCAGTTCCGGAAACCCGCTGTGAACAACAGACTGTGAACCACCGCCCAACTGGCTGGCACGCCACAACTGGGTGTTCTGGTTCAGCAGTTGATCGATTCGAGTGTGTGTTTGAGTTTCCATGGGCTTTGATTTTTTGTATTGGGGGTGTCGGCTGAATTGGCTGAGCCCGGCTTAACCCAGTTGCCCGACGCGCAACAAACCCACAGCCAGACCTTCAATTGAAAAGTGGTCTTCATCTTCAATGGGGATGGGTTTGAAAGCGGGGTTTGACCATGCCAGGCATTTTCGGTTTTTTTAACTGCGAGCAGGTCGCCATCCAGAATACCGATGTCTCGCATGGACATGCCCCGAACCTTCAACAGATAGTCTGGTTTTTCGCTGAACAATGCGGCATCGACAGGGTAGTTGGCCTCTACATGTTCTTGCGCCAGAATGGGGCTGCCTGCTGCAACACGGCCCACCAAAGGCAATTGCAGCAAATTGTCTAAAAACCGCTCGGACAATGTTCCTGCAGCTTCAAGGTGCTCTGCTGCCAGACGGATGCCCCGCGAAGTGCTGGCATCCAAAATAAGAGCCCCTTTTTTTGCCAGCGCCTGCAGATGGTCTTCAGCGGCATTGGCCGAACGAAAACCCAGTTGTTGCGCAATTTCAGCCCGTGTGGGCGGGCGCCCGGTGTGTTCAATGGCCGCTTTAATAATGTTCAATACTTCCTGTTGTCTGGCAGTCAGGCTTTTCACCGGGAACTCCTAAGGTAGGTGGTGCAATTAAGTGCTGTAATTGTATACAGTATTTAATTGCTTGCCAAGTACCTGAAAAACCCTTGAATTCTGTGCCACACGAAAACTTGAATCCAAAAACCGGACTGTCCGGTATTACTTTCAACCTCCCGGGAGACAGCTTGGTGGGGTGACCAAAGCGGGGCGGCAGTGCCGCACCCGCGGTCATTTTAGAGCCTGCAACCTATTCACCGCCTCAAGCAACGTTGATTCCTGTTTTGCAAAACAAAACCTGACCTGCCCGCTGTGTTTCCCCTCTCGGTTAAAAGCCGACATTGGAATGCATGCGACCCCTATTGTTTGCGTCATCCAGCGGCTAAAGGCCACATCGTCCAAGTTGGAAATTGCTTGGTAATCGACCACTTGAAAATACGTCCCCGAACAAGGCAGCAAACGCAGCGGCGATTGGGCCAGTGCCTCGCGAAAATAGTCACGCTTGCGTTGGTAGAAAGCCGGCAGTTGTTCCAGCGGTTCGAATGAAGTTTCAAGGTAGCGCGCTATGCCTGCCTGCAAGGGGGTGGCCACGGAAAATGTATTGTATTGGTGAACCTGTCTGATCTCTTTGCTCAGGACTGCGGGCGCTGCAACATAGGCTATTTTCCACCCCGTCACATGCAGGCTTTTTCCAAAACTTGAAACCAGCACCGAGCATTCAGACAGCACCGGGTGGTTGGCCACGCTGGTGTGCTGTTTGCCATCAAACACCATGTGCTCATAGACTTCATCGGCCAGCACCCACAAGCCATGTCTTGCGGTCAGCCTGGCCAAGGCATCCAGATCGCTCTCGGACCAGAGGCTGGTGCACGGATTGTGAGGGTTGTTGAACACCACGCCTCGTGTATTTTGCGTAATGGCTGCACTGACCAGCCCCCAGTCGGGCATGTATTGCGCATTCAACGGCAACGTCACTGCCTTGCCGCCTGCCAGTTCAATGGCGGGTATGTAACTGTCGTAGGTTGGTTCGAATACAATGACCTCGTCGCCCGGATGAACCAATGCCAGCAAACTGCTGGTCAGGGCTTCCGTGGCTCCGGCGGTCACTGTGATTTCCTCGTTTGGGTCGTACTGACGTCCGCCGAAGTGCCGTATTTTTTTTGCAATAATATTGCGCAGGGCAGGCAGTCCGGTCATGGGGGCGTACTGGTTCAGTCCGTCTTTCATGGCTTGAGTCACGGCGGCCAGCAATTCCGGATCAGGCTGAAAATCCGGAAAACCCTGCCCCAGATTGATGGCGCCATGCTGTGTGGCCAACTGACTCATCAATGTAAATACAGTGGTTGTCGCATTTGGAAATTTTGTTCGCACTCCCGAGGTTAGAATATGGGTTTGCTGTGTGTGCGATAAATTTTTATCTGCATGCATGTCACATTCGTCGCTTGAGGTTTTAAACGTGTCTATTTTAATGGTGCTTTCCCCCGCGAAGTCTCTGGATTATGAAACACCGCCCTCGGTGACTACGCACACTTTGCCGCAGTACGTCCCACAAGCCTATCATTTGATTGAGATTTTGCGGAATTTTACGCCTGCGCAAGTCGGGAGGCTCATGGACATTTCAGATGCCTTGGCCACACTGAATGTGGCGCGCTATGAATTGTTTTCTGAAACCTTCACACCTGAAAACTCAAAACAGGCCTTGCTGGCTTTCAATGGTGATGTGTATGAAGGTTTGAATGCGGGCCAGTTGTCCGCTGAACAACTTGATTTTGCCCAAAACCATCTGCGCATCCTGTCTGGTTTGTATGGTTTGCTCAAACCTCTGGATTTGATGCAACCTTACCGTCTGGAGATGGGGACCAAACTGCCAAACGCCCAGGGCAAGGATCTGTACGCATTCTGGAAACCCCTGCTGGCCGACGCCTTGAATGCGTTGTTGCCTCAGCCAAATGACGTACTGGTCAATCTGGCGTCCGAAGAGTATTTCAAATCTGTAGACCTCAAGCGCCTGAAAGTCAGGGTTGTGTCACCGGTATTTGAGGATTACAAGAACGGCAAGTATAAGATCATCAGCTTTTATGCAAAAAGGGCAAGAGGTCTGATGGCCCGCTATGTCATTGATCATCGGCTCTCAAGCCCCGAATTGTTAAAGGGTTTTGACTATGAAGGCTATGCCTTCGACCCTGAAGTCTCAACTGAAAATACCTGGACCTTCAGGCGGAAACTGGAAAACCTATGACGTTTCGCATTTTAATCAGCAACGATGATGGCTACAGCGCCCCCGGTATTCTCGCTTTGCAGGACGCCTTGCAGGCCCGGTTCGGCGATAAAGTTGCCATTCAGGTGGTGGCACCCGAACAGGACCGCTCTGGCGCCTCAAATTCCTTGACGCTGGACCGTCCGCTGCAAGTCAGAAAAGCCAGCAATGGTTCCCTCTACTTGAACGGTACCCCCACAGATTGCGTGCACGTGGCCATTACAGGCCTGCTGCCCAACAAACCAGACTTGGTGCTGTCCGGCATCAACAACGGTGCCAACATGGGCGACGACACCATTTATTCCGGTACTGTGGCCGCTGCCATGGAAGGTTATTTGCTGGGCGTACCTGCCATTGCATTTTCTCTGGCCGGCAAGGGGCACCTGAACCTGACTGCGGTGGCTTACAAAGCGGCCGAGTTTGTAGAACGTTTTATTAACCAACCGCCTTTAAAAGGGCCGGTGCTGCTGAATGTAAACCTGCCTGCCTTGCCACTTTCAGACATCAAGGGCATACAATCCACCCGTTTGGGCAAGCGTCACCATGCCGAGCCGGTTGTCCCTGCAAAAACGCCACACGGTGAAACCGTTTATTGGATAGGACCTGCCGGAAAAGCCAAGGAGGCGGGCGAGGGCACCGATTTTTACGCAGTTGAGCAAGGTTACATTTCAGTGACTGCGCTTCAGATCGACTTAACCCGTCACGATTGCTCTGCTGTTTTGCAGGAGTGGTTGTGTCGGGAGTGAAAAAACCTCCAAATGGTGTGAAGGCAACCGCTGAAAAATCTGCGGTACGCCGTCCTGCGCCTCCCTTGATGCCGCAATCGGTTCGCAAGCTCGACCCGTCTCCTGCGCTGTCTAGTGGTCTGGGTTTGACCTCAGACCGGGCTTTGCTGCGAATGGTTGAACGTTTGCGCGGCATTGGCATCAAAGACGAGGCGGTGTTGCTTGCCATGGCGGCGGTACCGCGCCATGAGTTCGTTGATGAAGCGTTTGCCTCCCGAGCCTATGAAGACGCTGCGCTGCCCATAGGGCACCGCCAAACCATTTCCAGTCCGGTCACGGTTGCCAAGATGCTGGAGTTGTTGCGAGGTGCGGCAAAGCCGGTCGAGACCGTTCTGGAAGTGGGTTCAGGCTGCGGTTATCAGGCGGCAGTTTTGTCAAAGCTGTTTAAAAGTGTCCACAGCATTGAGCGTCTGGAATCCTTGTATTTGAAAGCCAAGGAACATTTAAAGCGCACCGGTTTCAAGTCTGTCGGTTTGCTCTATGGCGATGGCATGGCCGGCTTGCCTGGGCAGGCTCCCTTTGATGCAATTATTGTTGCAGCCGCTGGTCTGCAAGTTCCTCAGCAGTTATTGGAGCAATTGCAGGTTGGTGGGCGCATGGTGTTGCCCGTCGTGGAGGGAAGCAAGCAGGTGTTGGCGGTCATTGATCGCCTTGGGCCCGCAAAGTGGCACCGCGAGAACAAGGATATCGTTAATTTTGTACCCTTGCTAAACGGCACAATCGCCAAGTAAGGTCAAATCATTTTAGTCGTTGAATTTAATGTCGGAGTTTTTGTCGTAATGAATAACAGAGTTTCAAGCGGTTTTGGTCTTGGTCTTTTATGGGCGCTCAGTGCTTGCACCACCTCACTGACCCGCGCACCCATCATTGAGCGTTTACCCACAACAGTCATAGAAGAGTCCCCCAGGGCCGTGGCAGCAAGCCACTCATCTCACGATACATCCTTGCCCGTGCCGGCTGGGTATTACGCAGTTAAAAAAGGCGATACGCTCATCGGCATCGCTTTGGACACAGGCAACGACTGGCGCGAGTTGGCCACCTGGAACCACTTGGACAATCCAAACCGTATTTTGGTGGGGCAGCACTTGCGTGTGGTGGCTTTGCCGGGTGAGGCGGGTGCCGTTGACATCAAGGCTGTGGCCGCTGCGCCAACCCAGCAATTGTCAGCGCTTGAGGTCAAGTCTGGCGCAGACAAAGACGCGGCAAAGAAGGCCGTAGAACCTGTTGCGCCGAAAGCTGAAACACCACCTGCGGTTGCTTCTGCCTGGTCCTGGCCTGCTGCAGGCAACGTTATTGAGCCTTTTTCCGATTCGCGCAACAAAGGTATCGACATCGGTTTGAAAGCCGGTGATGCAGTAAACGCTGCCCTTGAAGGCAATGTCGTTTACGCTGGCAATGCACTCCGAGGTTACGGCAATCTGATTATTCTCAAGCACAACTCGACCTACCTGAGCGCTTACGCACACAACCGCAAGCTTTTGGTGAAAGAGGGCGATGCAGTCAAGCGGGGGCAGCAGATTGCAGAAGCCGGCAGCACCGATGCTGAACGCGTCAAGTTGCACTTTGAAATCCGCAAGGGCGGCAAGCCCGTGGATCCCTCCAAATTTTTACCGGCGCGATAAGCATGGCAATCAACCAAGTGCCTGTGAAGCCTGAAAATGTATTTCAGCTCGAAATCGAGTCTTTGGATCTTGAAGCTCAAGGCGTAGCTCACCGTGAGGGCAAGGTGGTGTTTGTGCAGGGAGCCTTGCCCAGGGAAACTGTCAGGGCCGAGGTTTTAAAGCGCAAGTCCAGTTATGAAAAAGCCAGAACTGTTGAGATATTAAAAACGTCTTATTCACGGGTTGAGCCGAAATGTCCTCACTTTGGCGTGTGCGGCGGCTGTTCAATGCAGCATCTGGAGTTTTCTTCCCAAGTGGCCATTAAAGCGCGTGTTTTGGAGGATCAACTTTGGCATCTGGCTCGAATCAAGCCGGAGACCGTGTTGCGCCCGTTGGAAGGGCCGCAGTGGGGTTATCGTCATCGCGCACGGCTGGGTTGCCGCCTTGTGAACAAAAAGGGCGGCATGTTGGTGGGGTTTCATGAAAAAGGGTCGAGTTTTGTGGCTGACATGACGCAATGCCATGTGTTGCCCAAGTTTGTCTCTGACATGCTTGTACCTCTGCGCGCCTTGATCGGTGGTCTGTCCGTTGCTGATCGTGCCCCGCAGATCGAGTTGGCGGTGGGGCATGAGGTCACTGCCATGGTGTTGCGCCATCTGGCTCCCTTGACTCCTGCTGATGAGAAAAGTCTGCGCGATTTTGCGGACAAGTATCACGTGCAGTGGTGGTTGCAGCCAGCAGGTCCGGGTTCTGTTTACCGGTTTTATCCGGACGACGGACCTGTTCTCTCCTACAGGCTGCCCGAGTTCGGCATTACCATGCCGTTTTTGCCCACAGACTTCACGCAGGTCAATCATGTCACCAATGAAGCCATGGTGAGCCAGGCTTTGCGTTTGCTCGATGTTCAGCCCACAGACCGTGTGGCCGATCTGTTTTGCGGCCTGGGTAATTTTTCTTTGCCTCTGGCCACGCAGGCCGCTGAAGTTGTCGGTGTTGAGGGGTCGGACGTCTTGACAACCCGAGCTCAGGAAAATGCCGTTGTTAATGGATTGGGTCATAAAACACGATTTTTCGCTAAAAATCTGTTTGAACTCACGCCGCAGGAGTGGGATCGTTGGGGGTATTTTGACCGTTTATTGATTGACCCTCCCCGGGAAGGCGCGCTGGCGGTTTGTACGGCTTTGGCCCAGACGTCACGTCGTCCTCGCCGTATTGTCTATGTGTCCTGCAATCCGGCGACTTTGGCCCGAATCAATTGCTGTTTTTGACGCGCCAAGCGATTGATTCAACGTGGAAAAAGTAACGGGGCCTGTGACTGGTATGTCAAAGACCCCGTAGAGGCCGGCATTTAGCTCACCGGCGGAGCGGCGGGTAAGGATACCCGTCCGTTGAGTCTTTATATTAATTTCAGCCATCTTAAAAAACAAGCTTTAAACAAAGAAAAAGGGGTTAGTCACCCCTTTTGTCATGATTTTTTACGATGAACAGCTCGACCGGTTTCCCTTAGTCCTTGCTGTTGCCCGTGAAGGCCATCAACAAACTCAACAGATTGGCAAAAATATTGTAGAGATCAAGGTACACGGCCAATGTCGCAGTGATGTAATTGGTTTCACCGCCGTCCATGATGCGCTTGAGATCAAACAACAGGTAAAGCGAGAAAATTCCAACGGCCATGACTGACAAGGCAAGGCTTAGGGCAGTCAGGTGGAGGAACATGTTGGCCACGCCACCGACAAGCAACATCATCACACCGACAAACAGAAATTTTCCCATGTTGGAGAAATCACGCTTGGTAACGCTTGCATAGCTCGCCAAGCCAAAAAAGATTCCACCGGTGCCCAATGCGGCCACCCCGATCAGACTGCCACCATTGGGCATGTTCAGGGCCACCCTGAGGATGTTTGAAAGCATCAACCCCATAAAGAAGGTGAAGGCCAAGAGCAGCACCACCCCCATGCCAGAATGCTTGTTGCGTTCAATGCCCCAGAAGAAACCGAATGCAATGGCCATGAAAGCGAACAGACCAATGAACGGGCTGCCGGCAAAAAAGCTGAAGCCGAATTGCACCCCTACATAAGCGCCCAGCGTGGTGGGCAACATCGACAGCGCAAGCAACCAATACGTGTTGCGCAGGGTACGGTTTTGCGACGCCGATTGTTGTGTTTCCAACGTTCGACCAAAACTGTAATTGTTTAATTCAGACATAAAGAAATCTCCTGCAAGGTTCGCAATTGAATTGACGGGTGCTGATTAGAGTACAAAATCCAGAGAAAAGTTTCAATGTGTCACCCTTGTTCCGGTACGCTATAATGGAAAGCTTTGTAATTTAAACCAATTTTGTCGGAAAGAACCAAAAACATGGCGATTGAACGCACTCTGTCCATTATCAAGCCTGATGCCGTTGCAAAAAACGTAATCGGTCAAATTTACTCCCGTTTCGAAAGCGCCGGTCTGAAAGTTGTTGCTGCCCGCATGACCCACCTTTCACGCGCTGAAGCAGAAGGTTTCTACGCTGTTCACAAAGAGCGTCCTTTCTTCAAAGACCTCGTTGATTTCATGATCTCCGGCCCGGTCATGGTTCAAGCGCTGGAAGGCGAAGGCGCCATTTTGAAAAACCGCGACCTGATGGGCGCAACTGACCCGAAGAAGGCCGCTGCCGGCACCATTCGCGCTGATTTCGCTGACAGCATCGACGCCAACGCAGTTCACGGTTCAGACTCAGCTGAAAACGCAGCGGTTGAAATCGCCTATTTCTTTCCTGCATTGAACGTGTATTCACGTTAATGATGACGCCCGCGCCACTCACCAATTTATTGGGGCTCTCTGTGCCCCAACTGGAGGCGTTTTGCGCGGACATCGGCGAAAAGCCATTTCGCGCCAGGCAACTGGCGCGCTGGTTGCATAAAAACGGAGTCTCTTCTTTTGAGGAGATGACCGATCTGGCCAAAAGTTTGCGCGAAAAGCTGCCAGCAGTGGCTTGTGTGAACACCCCCGGTATCGTCTCTGACAAAACCGCCCAAGACTTCACCCGTAAGTGGTTGTTTGATGTGGGGCAGGGCAACGCAGTGGAAACGGTGTTCATTCCCGAAACCAACCGCGGCACGCTTTGCGTTTCCTCTCAGGCGGGTTGTGCAGTGAATTGCCGGTTTTGTTCTACCGGCAAGCAGGGTTTTGCAAGAAATCTGAAGGCTGATGAAATCGTGGCGCAGCTCTGGCTGGCCAACCGTTTGCTGGGTGCTGAGCCCTCTGGAGACCGAATCATCAGCAACGTAGTAATGATGGGCATGGGCGAGCCTTTGCTTAATTATGAGAATCTGGTGCCCGCGCTTCATTTGATGCTTGACGACCACGCTTACGGTTTGTCTCGTCGCAGGGTCACCGTCTCAACAAGCGGTGTCGTTCCCTTTATGGACCGGCTTTCCCAAGATTGCCCTGTGGCGTTGGCGGTGTCTTTGCACGCACCCAACGATACCTTGCGAGACGACTTGGTTCCGCTGAATAAAAAATACCCGCTCAAAGACTTGCTTGATGCGTGTTTACGTTACCTGAAGTACGCACCCCGTGATTTCATTACCTTCGAATATGTCATGCTGCAAAACGTCAATGACGGTGACAAGCACATTGAAGAACTCATCGGCATTGCCAAACATGTGCCATGCAAGTTGAATCTGATTCCATTCAACCCGTTTCCAGAGTCTGGTTTGTTGCGTTCAAACAACGATAGAATTGCCCGTTTTGTGAATCGTTTGTCCGAAGCGGGCGTGGTAACAACTGTGCGAAAAACTCGGGGAGATGATATTGACGCGGCCTGCGGCCAATTGGCTGGTGATGTCAAAGACAGAACCCGTTTAAGCAGCCGTCAGCCTGTTAATGTACAAACGGACGAAAAGAACGAAAAAATCATTCAATTCAATTTGTCTCTGGCTCCTAAATCAGCTCAGAGATAATATACAGTTAAAGCACTTAGATGGACGTTGTAAGAAAAGACTTTAAGTCGGGAGGCGAAAGCACCATGGAAGTCGCACGTGTTCCGCAGCAAGCGTTTACGGTCGTAGAGGGAGGCTCTCCCGGGCAAATGCTAAAGGCTGCCCGAGAGCGAATGGGTTTGACCATTGGCGATGTGTGTGCCAACTTGAAAATGCTTGAAACCCAAATCAAGGCCATGGAGTCCGACACGCTGAAAGGGTTGCCTCCGGGCGGTTATGGGCGTGCCTTCATTAAAGGGTACGCACGTTTTGTGGGTCTGGATGCCGACGCAATTGTTGAGTCGATGATGTCAATGTCCGGTACGGCTTCGACACTGATGCCCCCTCCGCAACTCATGGTTTCTCCTGCTGTCGCAGCGCAACGCGCCATGGATGAGGCGGGTGAGTCCGACGACCCTTTCGCTCGACCAACGCCAGTCTCGTCCAGTTACAATTTCGGACAGATCTCTTCCACCAACGGTGCCAGCGAAAGCAACACGGTGAAATACTGTCTGATCGCATTGGTCATCGGGCTGGTGGCGTACATTGTCGTGCCCACATTTAAGGATGGACGCGGCAAGGAAGAGCCTTCAGTGTCCCAGATTCCCCAAGAGATGGTCATTCCTGCGGTGAATGCAGAGTTGATGCCTTCCAGCAAAGGCATCAATTCAGGGGCTTCTTCTGCAGAACCTGCTTTCCCCCCTGGAACGGTTTTGATGGCGCCTCAGTCGGCTATTGAAGCTCAGTCTGCTGCGCCAATGAGTGCCGCACCTGCTGCATCCGCTGTTGTTGCAGCACCTGTTACGCAAGCCGCGCCTGTACAACCGGTTGCAACCTTGCCGCCTCAATCTGTCGTCAGGCCCGCACCCGTCTCGCCAGTGGCTCAAAGCAAGCCCGTTGCGGCGTTAGCGCCTGCCGCACCCGCAGCCAGTGCTGCAAGCGGTGTTCAGCGAGTTCGCATCCAATTTACCGATCGGGCTTACGTCACCATTCGTGACCGTGATGGCAACGTTTTGATGGCCCAACTCAATCCGGCCAACACTGACAAGTTGGTTGAAGGCAATCCGCCGTTCAAGGTGATTATCGGCAACGCAAGGGCTGTCAAAATTGAATATCAGGGCAAGCCTTTGGATGTTTCGTCCTACACCAAAGACGATGTTGCCCGCTTTGTTATTGAATAATGAACCAAACACCTGTTTCTGCTCTGTTTGAGCAACCCGTTTCCAGCGGATCCCTCCCACGAAGAATAACGCGCCAAGCCCTGATTCGCTGGGGCGGGCGCGTTGTGAAAGTAGGGGGTGGGGCGCCTGTGGTGGTGCAGTCTATGACCAACACCGACACTGCCGATGCAATAGGCACAGCCATACAGATCAAGGCTTTGGCTCAAGCAGGCTCTGAGGTTGTACGCATCACGGTAAACAATGCCGAGTCAGCCAGTGCGGTTCCAGCGATCCGTCAGCAACTCGATCGCATGGGTATTGATGTTCCTTTGGTCGGTGACTTTCATTACAACGGTCACAAGTTGCTTACAGAGTTTCCTGAGTGTGCGCAGGCGCTGTCCAAGTACCGCATCAACCCCGGTAATGTCGGAACCTCCAGAAGTCGTGATGACAATTTTGCAAAAATGATCGAACTCGCATGTCGCTATGACAAGGCCGTTCGCATTGGTGTGAATTGGGGCAGTCTGGACCAAGGTTTGTTGGCACGTCTGATGGACGAAAATGCCGCCAGATCGCAGCCTCTGGAGGCCAAACAGGTTATGTACGCTGCATTGATAGAGTCTGCCGTCTCCAGCGCTAAAACTGCCGAGTCTCTAGGTTTGCCGGGGCATCAGATTTTACTGTCCTGCAAGGTCAGTCAAGTGCAAGACCTCATTGCCGTTTACCGCGAATTGTCCAAGCGTTGCGACTACCCGCTGCACTTGGGTCTGACTGAGGCAGGCATGGGCAGCAAGGGTATTGTCGCCTCTACCGCCGCACTGTCTGTACTGTTGCAGGAAGGCATTGGCGACACCATACGCATTTCTCTGACGCCAGAACCCAATGGCGACAGAACCAAGGAAGTCATCGTCGGGCAGGAAATTCTACAAACCATGGGTTTAAGGGCGTTTACGCCTCAGGTGGTCGCCTGTCCGGGTTGTGGTCGCACCACCAGCACCTTGTTCCAAGAATTGGCTGAAAATATCCAGACCTACTTGCGAGAGCAGATGCCGGTGTGGAAGTTGCGTTTTGCAGGAGTCGAAACCATGCAGGTTGCTGTCATGGGCTGCGTTGTGAACGGGCCGGGTGAAAGCAAGCATGCCAATATCGGCATTTCCCTGCCGGGCACTGGTGAGGCGCCTTCCGCGCCGGTGTTCATTGATGGGCAACGGTCCGTCACGCTCAAGGGTGAGCGAATCGCCGAAGAGTTCAAAGCCATCGTTGAGAGCTATGTTGCACGCAAGTATGGGCAGCGCGCCGAGCAAAACAATTCATAATCGGCGACAATACGGGGTTAGTTGCAAAACCCGTTATTTTAGAATTCCATGAGCGAACCCCGCGACCCCGAAAAAATTGCTGTTGTCAGGCCAGACCGGTCTTCAGAACCACGTCCCTCCCGCTTGCAAGCGGTCAAAGGCATGAACGATATCTTGCCCAATGAGTGCGCTCACTGGGATCAACTCGAACTCATCCTCAAAGACTGGTTGCGTTGCTATGGTTACCGTGGCATCAGAACGCCGGTACTCGAACCCACACCTTTGTTTCGCAGGGGCATTGGCGAGGTCACCGACATTGTTGAGAAGGAAATGTTCAGTTTCACCGACCGTTTAAATGGCGACGAACTGACACTGCGTCCTGAGTTCACGGCAGGTATTGCGCGTTCGGTCATTGAGCACAATCTGACCTATGCAGCGCCCCAGCGCGTGTTTTCAATGGGGCCGGTATTCCGGCACGAACGCCCGCAGCGCGGTCGCTACAGGCAGTTTCATCAACTCGACGTTGAGGCGCTGGGTTTTTCAGGTCCCGACGTTGATGCCGAACTGATTGTAATGCTCAGCCGCTTGTGGGCTGATTTGGGCCTGCAAAACATACGCCTGGAGCTGAATTGTCTGGGGTCTGCCCAAGAGCGCAAAGCGCACCGGCAAAGCCTGATCGATTATTTTTCTGAAAACGAAGCCTTGCTCGATGAAGATGCCCGTCGCCGGCTTCACACCAATCCGCTGCGCATACTGGACACCAAAAACCCAGCCATGCAGGCTTTGGTGGATGCGGCTCCACGACTGGAATCGCATTTGGGTGAAGAATCCAAAGCGCATTTCGAAGGTGTTCAGCGCTTGCTGAAAGACTGTGGCGTGGTTTTTACGGTCAATCCGCGTTTGGTTCGGGGGTTGGACTACTACAATCTCACAGTTTTTGAGTGGATTACAGACCAACTGGGCTCGCAGGGCACCATTTGCGGTGGTGGCCGTTACGACGGTCTTGTTGAAGTGCTAGGGGGTAAGCCCACCCCGGCGGTGGGTTTTGCCATCGGCCTGGAGCGTCTCCTGGAGTTGTGGTCTGAAACCCGCCTTGACGACTTGCCCGCCGAAGTCGACTGCTACATGGTGTATCAGAGTGAAAATGCACGGCGCCGCTCTTTCAGTCTCGCAGAGCAATTGCGCGATGCCGGCCTGAACGTGCTGTTGCATGGCGGCGGTGGCAGCATGAAAAGCCAAATGAAGCGGGCCGATCAAAGCGGTGCTTCAGTGGCGGTTATTTTGGGCGATGATGAACTGCAGGCAGGCACCGCAACGGTCAAGGTGCTCAGGGGCGAGTCTTCGCAAATGCAGTTTCAACAGGACGGACTGTCTGATGCGCTGTATGACCTTTTGTTTAGTGATGATGAGGGAACTGAATGAATCACAGACTCGATCTTGATGAGCAGGAACAACTCGCCAATTTAAAGGCGTTTTGGGACAAATACGGTAATTTCATCACCACACTTGTCACCATCGCATTGGTCTGTTACGCAGCTTTTAATGGCTGGCGTTATTGGGAAGTTAAACAATCCCGTGAAGCCGTGGTCTTGTTTGAAGGTGTTGAAAAAGCGGTTGCCAACAAAGACATGGCATTGCTCAAGGATGCTTCCGGTACGCTTTTGGGCGACTATAAACGCACTGCATACGCCAGCAAGGGTGCCTTGATTGCGGCCAAAGCCTATTTTGAAGCAGGGGACGCCAAGCAAGCAAAGGCATCATTGCAGTGGGTGGCTGACAATGGTTTTACAGATGCGTACAAAGCGATTGCCCGTATCCGGCTCGCCGGCTTGCTGATGGATGAAAAAGCGTTTGATGAAGCGCTGAAGGTTCTGGATTTTTCCGCGCCTGATACCCATTTGGGCTTGCAGGCTGATCGTCGGGGCGATGTCTATTTCAGCAAGTCCGACAACGAAGCGGCTCGCAAGGCTTATGCTGAAGCCTTGGCGAAACTCGATGAACGCGATCCTTGGCGCACTGTGGTTCAACTGAAGTTGGAGTCGATTACTCAATGAAGCGTGCAACAGTTTCCCTCGTAAGCTTGCTCGGTGTCGTGTCACTGCTAGGCGGCTGCAGTTTCCTGTCTAAAATCAACCCTTTCGACAACAACAAGTTCAAGCCCACCCCCTTGGTAGACTTCAAGCCAAGTTTAAAGCCTCAGTTGGCGTGGGCTGCAAAAATAGGTGAAAGTCGCTTGGCTTCCTTGCAGCCTGCCGTTGTTGATCGTGTGGTTTACGCCGCGAGTGAAGAGGGCGTGGTTGTTGCCTATGATGTGACCTCAGGAAAAACCCTGTGGCGCCGTGAACTTAAACAGCGCATCAGCAGCGGGGTTGCTGCAACCGGCGATGCCTTGGTGATGGTGGCGGAGAAGGGTAAAATTATTGCCCTTGACGACCAAGGCAAGGACTTGTGGTCGGCGCAGGCCAGCACAGAAGTCATAACACCTCCCACGGCGGCACTTGGCATTGTGTTGGTGCGGGCTTCAGATGGCCGCATCACGGCCTTCGAGGCCAAGGATGGAAAACGGAAATGGTCTTTTCAGCGCCAATTGCCCCCTTTGACACTGCGCAACATTGAGCCCATTTCCATTCACCAGAGCACAGCGTATGTCGGTTATCCTGGTGGCAAACTGATCGCCCTGAACCTTGCCAATGGCAATGTGCGCTGGGAATCCACTGTCGCGCTGCCAAAAGGGGCCACAGAAATTGAACGTATTGCAGATGTCAGCGGCGCACCGGTCATCAGTTTGCGTCAGGTTTGTGCTGCCAGCTTCCAGGGGCGAGTTGGTTGCTTTGACCTGCAAAATGGAAGTGCTGTCTGGACCCGCGATTTCTCCACCTCGGTGGGGCTGTCTGCTGACGACAGGTATGTCATCGCCTTTACAGAGAAAGGCGAAATGTCAGCCTTCTCCAGAGATGGCGGGCCTGTTGTTTGGAAAAATGAAACGTATTTGTTCAGAAAACCTGGCGCTCCCGTGATCGCCAGTCGTGCTGCCGTGTTCTCCGATGTTGAAGGTTATATGCATTGGGTCGGGCGGGATGACGGCAAACCATTGGCGCGCCTCAGCCTCAATGGTGGTGTTGCCTCTGGCGGCATCATACAAGCCGAAAAACAGCTTTTCGTTCAAACCCGAGGCGGGTATTTGAACGCTATTGCATTGGATTGAAGTCATGAAACCCGTTATTGCCCTCGTAGGACGTCCTAATGTGGGCAAATCTACTCTTTTCAACCGTTTGACCAGAAGCAGGGACGCCATTGTGGCGAATCAGCCTGGTCTGACCCGCGACCGCCATTACGGCATTGGTCGAATCGGGCCTCGTGAGTACCTGGCCATTGATACGGGAGGTTTGGAACCCGTCGTAAAAGATGGCATTTTTGCCGAAATGGCGAAGCAGACGCGTCAGGCTATTGTTGAAAGTGACCTTGTACTTTTTATTGTAGATGGTCGTCAGGGGGTTACACCTCAAGATCACGCAATTGCAGACGAGTTGCGTCGCAGTCAGCGCACCGTGCGTTTGGTTGTGAACAAGGCCGAGGGGTTGACCCACGCCATGGCCAGCGCAGATTTCTTTGAGTTAGGTCTTGGTCAGCCGGAAACGATTTCCGCTTCCCATGGCGACGGCGTAAATCAGCTCATGGAAGACATGTGCGCCTTGCTGCCAGTGGTGCCTGAAGACGAAGCCGGCTCTCATTCCTTGAAGGTGGCGGTTGTCGGCAGACCCAACGTTGGCAAGTCCACCCTGATCAACACATTGCTTGGTGAAGACAGGGTAATTGCATTCGATCAGCCCGGTACCACACGTGACAGCATTTACATTCCCTTTGAGCGCAATGGGCAGAGTTACACGCTCATTGACACCGCTGGTCTGCGAAGAAAAGGCAAGGTGTTTGAATCGATTGAGAAATTTTCGGTCATTAAAACCCTGCAGTCCATTGAGGACGCCAACGTGGTCATCCTCATGCTCGACGCCATCGACCAGATATCCGACCAAGACGCTTCAATTGCCGGTTTTATTGTTGAAGCCGGCCGGTCTTTGGTGATTGGCGTAAACAAGTGGGACGGGGTTGATGACTACCGCAAAGAGCGTATCAAGATTGAGCTTCAACGCCGTCTGGGCTTTTTGAATTTTGCGCGGCTTCATTACATATCGGCTGTCAAGAAGGTGGGTATCGGTGCCCTGATGAAGTCTGTGGATGAAGCCCATGCGGCGGCATTTGCCAAGCTTTCCACTCCAAGACTGACGCGTTTGATTCAGGAGGCCGTTGAACGGCAACAACCACCTCGCAAGGGTATTTTCAGGCCGAAATTGCGTTATGCACACCAAGGGGGGCAAAACCCGCCCATCATTGTTATTCACGGCAATGCGCTTGATGCAATTTCAGACAGTTACAAACGCTACCTTGAATCTTGTATCCGCGAGCACTTCAAGTTGGTGGGAACTCCTTTGCGCATCGAAATGCGCAGCAGTTCAAATCCATTTGTTAAAGGTTCGGACTGAGCATATTTGACCATTGCAGTCTGGTTAATCAACTTCTCTGTACAAGAGCGTGATTAGCCAATCTCTTTAACCCTTCGATTTGCCTCCTTTGACCCGTTTTGCGGTAGGATTGAAGTACGTGTTTGCGTATCAAATTGCCTAATTCGAAAAAAAAGATCAAGGAGTCAGATTTATGAAGGTCAAAGAAGTCTTGCGCATCAAGGGCAACACCTTGTTTTCTGTAACGCCGGAATCCAAATTGTCAGACTGCGTTGTCATGATGGCGGAGCACGACATGGGTTCCTTGGTGGTCATGTCTCAGGGAAAATTGGCTGGCATGCTTACCTTTCGTGAGGTATTGCGCATTCTGGCCAAACGTCAGATTGAACAGCGCGTGGGTCCCACCCCTCCTTTCACCGAAATCACTGTGGGGGAAGTCATGAATGCGGCGCCCTCCAAGGCATCCTCTGACATGGAGGTTGATGAGCTTCGCAAATTAATGTTGGAAAATCATCAGCGTTATATGCCAGTGGTGGACGAAGACGTGCTTCATGGCGTGATTTCCTTCCACGACGTTGCCAAGGCCATTCTGGAAGAGCAAGAGTTTGAGAACAAAATGCTCAAGGGTTACATCCGCGACTGGCCGATGGAAGAATCGAATCAGTGAGTCAGTCAATTAATGCGTAGCAAGGGCTCGGTTATGAAGGTGGCAGTTGTTGGGGCGGGTGTTGCAGGCTTGGCCTGTGCCCGTGAGTTGCAAAATAAAGGCCACACCGTCGAAGTGTTTGAGAAAAGCCGGGGTCCGGGTGGGCGTATGCCAACCCGCTGGGTAGGTCAGACAGAAGCAGAAGGTGGTTTTGATCACGGCACGCAGTATTTTTCAGCCGAGCATCCTACGTTTTCCACGTGTGTGCATGCTGCACAACAGGAAGGCGCCGTGCAACTCTGGCAGGGCCATGTC
>JAJTDO010000035.1 GCA_021300475.1 Burkholderiales bacterium
TTTTCTGCCGACGCGGTTGGGCGCATGGGCAAGTTTTTGGGTGAGTTGCTGGCACCGAACTTCGAGGGGCCATTTCTGCGCAAAATCGCGGTTGCAGCCATGGAAACCATGGCCATGTCTGCCGTGGGCACCTTGTTGGCCATGGTTTTTGGGGTGCTCTGGGCCTTGCCAGCCAGTAAAACCCATGCCGAAGACCCAGCCCGCTGGCGGGGCTTGAGCCGCGCAGTGCTCAATGTACTGCGCAGTATTCCCGAACTGGTGTGGGCTGCCTTGTTGCTGATTGCTGTGGGTCTTGGGCCCTTTGCGGGCACAGCGGCGCTGGCGTTTCACACCACTGGTGTGCTGGGGCGTTTGTTTGCGGAAAGCATGGAAAATGCCTCGCCTGAACCTGCGTTTGCCCTGCGTGTGCGCGGTGCCTCGCCGGTGGCGGTATTTCTTTACGCCACGCTGCCACAAATCTTGCCGCAGCTTGTCAGCTATACCCTGTACCGTTGGGAAAACAACATTCGCGCGGCTGCAGTGCTGGGCGTGGTGGGGGCGGGCGGTTTGGGGCAAATGCTGTCGTTTCACATGGGGCTGTTTCAAATGTCCGAAACCAGCACCGTGCTGCTGACCATGATGCTGCTCGTGGCCGTGGTTGATCTTGTCAGCTATTTCACACGCACCCGGTTGATGCGCTGATTTGTTAAAAAAACGGGTGTTTTTGAATCTGAAATTCATAACGCTCGAGTATTCCCTCTAGAACCAAACAATCTTGCAGGGACTGCCATGAAGCCATCAACAACAAACACGTTTTTTAAAAGCATTCAAACCAAACGGCTTCTCTGTGCGTTGCCCTCAGCGCTTGCGAGCGTTTTGCTCTTCATGGCTGCGCCGGCGTTTTCCGGGGTGAACGATATTCTTCCTGACCGTTACATTGTGGTGTTGAAAAACAAGGCCGCGCTTGCCCGTTTGTCTGAGTTGCCCTTAAACCTGGCAGACATTGAACACCGCTACGAGGCTGTATTCCCCGGCTTTTCTGCACGTTTGCCAGCCCATGTGGCTGCCCTGCTGTCAGAGCATGGCTTGGTTGCAATGGTTGAGCCGGACCGCGAACTAAAATTGGTCAACACACAGTTAAACCCGCCTTGGGGGCTGGATAGAATTGACACGCCGGTACGGCAATACGATTCGCGCTACAACTACCGGACCACAGGGCGCGGCGTACACGCCTATGTAATTGATTCTGGTTTGCGCGCAACACACCGTGAATTTGAAGGTCGTGTCGGCAATGGTTTTGACACTCAGGCCGGTGGTGGTTTGGTGGGCGGAGGTGGGTTTTTTGGCGGTGGGGGCGGGTTGTTTGGCCCCCGGCAACCTCAGCAGTCACCAAAGACAGACCCCATGGACACGGCTTCCACGCCGCCAGATTGCAACGGACACGGCACGCATGTGGCGGGAACCATCGCTGGAAAAAGCTATGGCGTGGCCAAGTAAGCGATTATTCATGCGGTGCGGGTGGTCAATTGTCAAGGAATCGGAAATTCTTCCAGCACCATTGCGGGCATTGATTGGATTATAAAAAACCATGTGAAACCCGCACTTATTAACATGAGCTTGGGCGGTTCAGCCTCAGATACCTTGGACCGGGCTGTTCGCAGCGCCCATGATGCGGGCATTGCCGTGGTGGTTGCGGCGGGTAACGAAACCGCTGATGCCTGCCGGACTTCACCCGCCCGTGAACCCATGGCCATCACAGTGGGCGCCACCGACCGCAACGACAACCGCGCTTCCTACTCCAACTTCGGCGCTTGCCTTGATTTGTTCGCGCCCGGTTCAGAGGTGCTGTCTGCCGGTATCCGCAATGACAACGATCAAGCCACCCTGTCTGGCACCTCAATGGCCAGCCCTCATGTGGCCGGCGCTGTGGCCAAATTGTTGTCCGAGGGTGTTTTAAATGCCAACGTTGCGACACAACTGAAAAATCGCGCCATCAGAGACTTGGTGCAAGATCCGCGTAATTCCAATAACGCGCTGCTGTTTAGCAACTAAACGGTAAGGGTGTGCCGCGTATTGCGGACCCTGATTTCATTGTGCATTGCATTATTGACTGTTACATTTTTTACTGTCACTATCGTCGCTGTCATATCAATCCATGTTTACATGACACCGAAAATAGGGAGCCTTAAAAAATGAAAACGAAAACGAAAGTAATGCCTGTTCGCCGCGACTTGAAAGTGGAGCTGCCCGAAGAGCGTATCTGCGACTGGCATGTGCAGGGACGACATGTCACCCACTTTTTCAATGGGTTTTTTATGGACAGCGTGCGTCTGTACCGCGACCAAGTCACCGACCCCGAATTGAAAAAAGCCGTTCTTGCCTTCATCGGGCAGGAAGCCATGCACAGCCGCGAGCACATTGAATACAACGATATGCTGGAAAGAGCCGGTCTGCCGGCTCAAAAAATGGACAAGTTCGTGTGGAATTTGCTGGGCAACCTGAAAAAAGTGCTGCCCAAGCGCTTGCAACTCGCCGGCACCGTTGCCCTTGAACATTACACCGCCGTACTGGGTGACATGATTTTGCGTCACCCTGAAAAGCTGGAAGGTTCCAACGCCCAGTTCATCAGAATGTGGCGCTGGCACGCCCTTGAGGAAACTGAACACAAAGCGGTGGCCTACGATGTGTGGAATGAAACCAGCCAGCAACCTGTTGTCGACTACGCCAACCGCGCAATTGCCATGTTCCTGGCCACAGCAATTCTTTGGCCTTCCCTTGCCATGGTTCATGCACGCCTCGTGTTTGCAGATGAGGGCTGCAAGAAAAACCGCCTGAGCGGTTATGTGGATCTGGCCAAGTTTCTGGTATTTAACGACGGACCTTTCCGCCGCTTGATTCCCGAAGCATTGGAGTTCTTCAGAACCGATTTCCACCCTTGGGATCAGGACAATTCCGAGTTGCTCGCCGAAATTGACACCATTATCAAGCTCGTCAAGAAAGAAGAGCGCGCTGCGGTCGCAAAAGCTGCCTGATGATTGATTAGTCTGATGCATGGCGGCTTGTAAGGGTTGGTTTGGATGGGGGGCTTTGCAGGGTTGGCCTGAAAAAGCTCGCCTGCAAAGGGCATTCAGGACGCGCGCCCCTTTGACCCCGCACAAGCCGCTACCGCCCCAAGCCAGCCCCCCACACCCAAAGCAAAGAACAACCCCCGAAAAAAGGTGCTTTTCTGCTTGGTAGAAATCCTCAAGCCTATGCTTTAATCACTGTTAAATCAGTAAAGATATGAAACAAATTAAAGCGCAGTATCCACGCTTTAATAACGGAGATAAGCATGCCGGCCATCCAACGCCTGAAAATCAGTTTGCCATTCTCCCAAGATCCTTTACACACCGACGAAAAAACGGTCCAGCAAACCAACAGCACAGTTTTTGCCACTGGGCTCAAGGTACTTTCCCCACCGCCACTGCTGACCGTTGCCGCCCGGTTGGAGTTGTCGGCAAAAGACAATCTGCCTAACAAGAATTTTTACAAAGCCCTTTGAATTAACAGTATTTTTGGGGTGTTGATCTTTCGCTTCCCGCCGTTAAATTTAGCGGACACTGACAGTCAGTGATATGCGGGGTAAGTATGAAGAAACTTTTAGAATATTTTGGTCTCAGTCGGGAATTGGTCGCAAACGGATCAGCCCAGACACCGGACAGCAATCCGTCTGAATCCACTCAATCTGTTGAAACTGCGGCACTTGCCCCTTACGCAGACAGACTCGCAGACTCTTCGCTGGCCTTGCTGGCGGCATCAGCCAAAGCCCGCGATGCAAAAACATCTTGCGAAGCCGCCTTTGTACCCTGCGACAGCCTCGCCCAGAGCATTTCACACTGTGCTGGCCTTGCCGAACAAGGTGCGCAAATTGCCGCCCAAGCCAGCGACGCTTCCGACCAAGCCCTCAACAGCATCAGTTCTGCCATTGAGCGCCTTGCAGACATGGCCGGGCAGGCCGAGTCTGCTGAAATGGGCACCCGTGGTTTGTCAGACCTTATCTCCGGCATTGAGTCCGCCAGCGCCAGCATTGCCGTTATTGCCGCACAAACCAATTTGCTTGCATTGAATGCCGCCATTGAAGCTGCCCGTGCCGGTGAAACAGGCCGTGGTTTTGCCATTGTGGCCGATGAAGTCCGCAAGCTTGCATTGTCTGCCAAGGCGGCCAGCGACCAGATTTCCAGCCTTGCTGCCGGTGCAGCCAAGGGGCTGTCGAGGGCGGCGGAAGCCTCCAGCGGATTGGGCGAGAACGCCAGAATGTGTGTGGATCAGGCCAATTCTTCCATGACCAAGTCGCGTCAGGCCATGGAAATGTCGAACCAGAGTCAATCGCTGGCCAACGAAATTGCCCAAGTGCTCAATGCCGATGTTCAACTTGCAACAGAAGCGAAGTCTTTGGCCAGTGAAGCCGCCTACGGTGCTTCAGGCCTGTCTGAAAGCACCCACCGCGCCAGCGCCGCCGGCCTTGAGCATGCAAAGCGCGCAGTTCATGCGCTCATCGACCACAACATCGACAGTGTTCACACTCGCCACCACCGCGTCGCAGTTCAGGGGGCAGCCGCTGTGGTTCAGGAATTCGGCAATGCGCTTAGGGAAGGGCGCATTACCCTGTCGGCCTTGTTCGATTCGAAGCGCAATTACATTGCAGGCAGTAACCCCAAGCAGTTTTCTTCTGCCTTTGACCGCTACACAGATTCTGTTCTGCCCACCATTCAAGAACCTTTGCTTCAACTCGAAACCGGTACAGTGTTTGCCATCT
Source organism: Burkholderiales bacterium (assembly GCA_021300475.1). Lineage (GTDB taxonomy): Bacteria > Pseudomonadota > Gammaproteobacteria > Burkholderiales > Burkholderiaceae_B > SXZD01. The sequence goes on from JAJTDO010000035.1 coordinate 4,775, forward strand.
GTTTTGCCAGCGATGGTTATGTGCCCACCCACAACCGTGCATTTTCTCAGTCGCAAACCGGTAATTACGAAGTGGACAAAGGACGTTCGCGCAGCAAACGTATTTTTGATGATTCTCCAGCGCTGATGCGTTGCTGCAAAAATACCCAGCCCTACTTGTCGCAATGCTATTCCCGTGACACGGGCGAAACTTTGCACGCCATCGCGGTTCCGATTGTGCTGGAGGGGCGCCAGTGGGGCGCTTTTGTGGTGGGCTATTCTGCCGGCTCAGGGCTTTGACACCTTTTTTTGCGTTGCGATGACATGTCATCAAAAACTTGGGGGTGCTGCTGTAAAGTGCAACTTCCGTGTTTAAATGAAAACCGTGTTTCATGAAAGTGTTTGTAATCAGCAGCCAAAAAGGCGGTGTCGGGAAAACCACGCTGACCCTGAACCTTGGCTGCGCTGCTGCCAGTGAGGCAAAAAACAAAGTGGCTGTGCTTGACCTGGACCCTCAGCAATCGCTCAGCCAGTGGTACAAGCGCAGGTCTGCGTTGCCCCAAGTGCCTGCGCAAAGTCCTTTGCGCGTCCAGTTCGTCGATAAAAAAGATTTGCTCAGCGCACTCTACGACCTGAAAACCGCTGACTACACCCACGTGCTGATTGACATGCCCCCGGTAAAAAAGCAGTGGATGAAAACCGTATTCTCAGCCGCTGATCTGGTGGTGGTTCCGCTTAAGCCCAGTCCCTTCGACATGGACAGCGGCTTTGCCACCTACCTGGATGTATTGGGCGAAGACAGACCGGTTTGTTGGGTGTTCAATGGTGTGTTGCCTAATTCAAAGTTGATTCGCCCTGTGGCCAATGAACTTGGCAAAAGCATGGAGGTTTGCAGCACGGTGGTGCATGAACGGGTGGATTTTGTAATGAGCGCTGGTGGCGGCGAATCGGTGCTGGAATATGCACCTGCTTCAAAGAGTGCTGCGGAAATACGGTCACTGTGGGCGGAATTGGATGCACATCCTGAAATACGCATCAAGCATCGGTTTGGTTGATAGGTTTTTTCCCAATAAAACTACACGGCTAAACGGCGATATCGGCGGCGTATTGGCGCACAGCGGGCAGTTGCCTTAGCAACTCAGGCAGCCATTCTTGTGTCGTCTCCCACACAATATTGAGGTCGATGTCGAAATAGCCGTGGGCCATACGATTACGCATGCCACGCATGCTGCGCCACGGCACCTCGGGGTGCGCCTGCGTAAATGCGGCATAGCCTTCTATCACTTTTGTGGCGGCCTCGCCGATGATGATGATGCTCATGATGACCGCCTGCTGAGTACGCTTGTCTGTCAGGAAGTCGTCCTTGGACAACCCCTCCACGAAATTGCACACATCTGCTGCTGCCTGCTGTATGTGATCTATGTAATCAGGCAGACGGTTCACATTCATACCGGCTGCGCCTCGGCTAGCACCTTGGCCCGGAACTTCAGTGGCAAGTCGCCCGGTGTCAGCAAATCAACGTGAATACCCAGCAACGATTCCAGATCGTCTTGGAGGCCGCCCAAGTCCAACAAAGTTGCGCCTGGCAGCGCATCGACCAACAGATCAAGGTCGCTGCCATCTCTGTCGGTACCATGCAGCACCGAACCGAAGACACGCGGGTTCGAAGTGCGGAAGCGACTCACCGCTTCACGCACTGCACTTCGCTTCAGGTCAAGCACAACGGACGGGCGCATGAGCATACTTTTTTCTTGGGATTCGGTTTGATGGTAAGGGATCGAGAATAACATTTCAAGAACGATTTTCGAGGGTTGCAACGCCGTGATTTTGCATCTGAACTTGAACAGCCGCAGGTTTGGAGTGGGGTTCAAATTCTGAGAGGATGCAGCCATAAACAAAAAAACAGACCGTTTTTGCCCCGAGGTGCGTCACCGCGCTGCGAGCAGCAATTGCCTGGTTTTTACATGGCCTGCCCAGCGCGTGACGCTGCTGGCGTATTTGTCTGCCCTGTCTTGGTTGTCTGCATTAAAGCTGCCCACATGGTAGAGCGCATAGGCATCGCGCAAGTTGCCTGAAGCCTGTTGCAGTGCCTCTTTTAAAATAACACTGCCAACAATGACGTTCACCCGTGCATCAAGCAAGTCCAGCCCTGAGAAGCGTTTGCCGTGGGCGCGGTAATTGACCTGCATGGCGCCAATGTCAATGTTTTTCCAACCCGCTTTCAACAGTTTGTTCAGCGCTGCCGAGGCGGATTGTTTGTCTGCAAACCGCAGCGCACCGTGAGGGCAGGGGGCATTGCAGTTCAGTGTCCACGGCCAGGGTTGAAATTTACCGCCAGGCGTGCGCAGACCTGATTCTTGCAGCGCAACGGCGTACACAGATTCAACGGGAAGTTTTTGGATGCGGGCGGCCTCTGCCCATACTTCGGGGGTCAGGGCTTTTGCATTCAGGTGGTTCAGGTGGCTAAGCGTGGACCGCACTTCCGGTACCGGGTTGGACAGCGCCGCATAGCGTTTGGATTCTATTTTTTCGCCGGGGGTGCTGAATACCCAGACAGACTTTATTTCCACTTCGTCAGCCAGCCTGTGTGAGGCATCCAGCTGTATTTTTCTGGCAGCTTCGCTGAGTTCCGGCAGTTCAGTGAGGAAACGGATTTCACCGGAGACTTCTTCCTCTGGAATTTCCAGAACTGGAATAATTTGGGTGGGCGGCGGGTACGAAGTGGAAGACGCGGGCAGCGAGGTGCTGCGTGTGGGCGCAATTAAGGGTTGCAGCACTTGCGTTTCGGCTTCTTTGCGCAGCATGTCTTGGTTCAGGGCTTCCATGTTGACTTCAACCACGTCGAAACGCTCACCGGCTGCCGCTGCTGAACTGAAACCGATACTGAACATTGAGACGAGCATCAGCCCGGCCCTGCGTTGATATTTGGCGCAGGGTTTTTCTGTATTCAAGGCAGGTAGATCTGAGGTCAGCACATTTTGCATTGGGGGTAACTGAGTAAAGTGAGTGCTCCAGTGATACTGAAAGTTCCAGCGTTTGGATGTTTCTGGTGCCTTATTTTTTAAAATCAGCCTAAAAAAGTCCTGCTGCTCCCAACAGCCCCCCTAAAAGTATGAGTTTCAACGGATGAATTCGCGTGTTTTGCACCAGCAGTACGGTGGCGGCAGACATCGCCAGCATGCGCCACGATTGGCTCAGCGTGATTGCAATATTGGCGCTTGAGGCCACCACCAAACCCACAGAAATCGGGGCGGACACATACTGCACCCAGCGTTTTACGTTCAAATTTTTATGGTTGTAGATTTTCTTGTAGGCAATCAGGGCCAAAATACTGGAGGGCACGGTGGCGGCCACTGTTGCCACCACGGCACCTTGCCACTGACCCACATGCCAGCCCACCAGCGTCACAATCAACATGTTGGGGCCGGGCGAGGCTTGGGCAATAGCGAAGTAGTCGGCAAAATTTTGCGCACTCATCCAGTGTTCTACATGCACAACCTCGCGGTACATTTCTGGCAACATCGATTGCGCCCCGCCGAAGGCCAGCATGGAAAGCAATACCAGTCGCAGAAACAGGGTGAGCAACATTAACAGTCTTCTTTTCTGATCCGCAGACCCGCCATCATAATTGCAAAGGGCAGGGTAGCGGCAATCACCCAGTGCAGGGGCAGTTGCGCCACCACCAACGCAAAAAACATGGGTACAGTGATCAACAGGCTTTTTTTGTAGAGCAAGCCCTCACGCAGCATTTTCAAGGCGGTGGAGGCCAGCAGGCCAATGCCCACAGCCGATATTCCGCGCAGCAGGCCAGCCACTTCCGGGTGGTGTATGGTTTGTGCATACACCTGTGCCAACAGCAACACCACAAACAATGGCGCAAACAATAGGCCGGAAAACCCGGCCAAAGCACCTTGCCAGCCGTTTAGCTTGTGCCCCACGCAAATAGCGAGGCTCAAAATGCTGGGGCCGGGCACCAGTTGGCACAGCCCGAGCGTGGCGTTGAATTCTGCGGGGCTTAACCAGTGTTTTTGTTCCACCACGGTGCGGCGCACCCAAGGCAACACACCGCCAAAGCCCGAGAGCCCGACCTGCGCAAACGCCGTGAAGATTTCCTGATTGCCAGCGACAGGGCAGGCGTTCGGATTCAAGGAGGGCTCAGGTTTTTCTGACAATGACGCTGCCGATGGAATAACCTGCACCGAAAGAGCAGATCACGCCCACATCGCCGGTTTTGAAATCACTGTGGTGGCGATGAAACGCAATAATGGAGCCTGCCGAGGCCGTGTTGGCGAATTCATCAAGAATGGTGGGTGCCCGGTCTTCATTGACCTCGCTGCCCAGCAGTTTTTTGGCAATCAACTGGTTCATGCTCAGGTTGGCCTGGTGCAGCCAATAGCGTCTGACGCCGGTGGTCGGGTCAATGTTGAGGCTTTGCAAATGCTTGGCCATGTGGTCTGCCGCCATGGGACAAACGTCTTTGAACACCTTGCGGCCTTCTTGTTTGAAGAGTTTGTCGCGTGCGTCCGGGTCGCTGTCTTCCGAGCGGTTCATGAAAACAAAATTGTTGCGGATGTTGTTGGAAAACACGGTGGTCAATTTTGTGCCCAGCACTTCATAACTGCCAGCAGGTGCATAGTCCATGGCTTCCACCAGCACAGCGGTGCAGACATCGCCAAAAATGAAATGGCAGTCGCGGTCTGCCCATGCGTGGTGGGCTGATGTTATTTCCGGGTTCACCACCAGCACGGCACGCGCTGTTCCGCTGCGCACTGCGTTTACAGCCTGTTCGATTGCAAAAGTGGCCGATGAGCAGGCCACGTTCATGTCAAAACCGAAGCCGCCTATGCCGAGCGCATGCTGAATTTCAATGGCCATGGCGGGGTAGGCACGCTGCATGTTGGAGGCGGCACAAATAACACCGTCGACGTCTGCACCGGTTTTGCCGGCTTTCTGAAGTGCATCCGCACCGGCGATGGCGGCAATTTCCGCCATCAATGAAATTTCTTCATTGCTGCGCTGCGGCAGGTGGGGGTGCATGCGTTTGGGGTCGAGGATACCGGCTTTCTCCATCACGTAACGCTGCTTGATGCCAGAGGCGTTCTCAATGAAAGTAACGCTGGATTCGGCAAGTGCAGCAACGGTGCCTGCGGCAATTTCGCTGGCATGTTGCGCATTAAAATCATGTACATACTGGTTGTAGGAAATAACCAGCTCTTCGTTGCTGATGGTGTGGGGCGGGATATAAATGCCGGTGGCACTGATGGCGACTTGGCGCATGACGGGTTCCTGTGTTTTTTTGCTCTGCGTCACGAAAGGGCTCGCAGCGGTGGCGAGCCCGTATTTTCTTACAAGACTGGCAACAGTGCCAGTCCTTTGCAACGAGATTGCGGTTAATCTTCCTGAAATGCTTCTTCGCGTTTTTTGCTGATGGAGGGGCTCAGAACCACAATCAGCGAGATGAGCGCCAAAGCGAGCATGGTGGCGCTGATGGGGCGGGTGACCAACACGGTGGGGTCACCGCGTGAAATCAGCAAGGCACGGCGCAAATATTCTTCCATCATCGGGCCGAGAATAAAGCCTAGCAACATGGGCGCCGGTTCGCATTCCAGTTTGGTGAACAAATAGCCCAACACGCCAAAACCCGCCATTAAAAATACATCGAATGCGTTGTTGTTCAGGCTGATGACGCCGATGCAGCAAAACACAAGAATGGCTGGAAACAGGTGGTGGTAGGGCACCGAGATCATTTTTACCCACAAACCAATCATGGGCAGGTTCAATACCACCAGAAACAGGTTGCCTATCCACATGGAAACAATCAGGCCCCAGAACAGGGCGGGTTGTTCTGTCATGACGGAAGGGCCGGGCGTAATGCCTTGTATGATCATTGCCCCTACCATCAGCGCCATCACCGGGTTTGAAGGTATGCCCAGCGTCAGCAGAGGAATGAAGGAGGTTTGTGCACCGGCGTTGTTCGCCGATTCCGGCGCGGCAACCCCTTCAATGGCGCCCTTGCCGAAGTTCGCGCTGTTCTTTGAAATTTTCTTTTCAATGGAATAGGCGGCAAATGAGGCCAGCATGGCACCACCCCCCGGCAATATGCCTAGCAAGGAACCAATCAGCGTGCCGCGTGCCACCGGGGCTGCGATCTGCTTGAAATCTTCCTTGTTCAGCATCAGGCCTTCCACCTTGCTGATGGATGAAGAGCGCTCGTTTTCATCTTCCAGATTTTTAATGATTTCACCCAGGCCGAACATGCCCATGGCCAACACAACAAAACCAATGCCATCGGCCAGGTTCGCGTTTTCAAAGGTGAAGCGTTCCATGCCAGAATTCACGTCGGTGCCCACCAAGCCCAGCAACAGCCCCAGTACAATCATGCCGATGGCTTTCAGAAGCGAACCGTGCGCCAGCACCACGGAAGCCACCAGACCCAGCACCATCAGGGAAAAATACTCAGAGGGACCGAATTTCAGTGCAATTTCTGCCAAGGGTGGGGCGAACATGGCCAGCAACAGCGTGGCGAAGGTGCCTGCGATGAAGGAACCGATCGCCGCAGTGGCCAGCGCCTTGCCTGCCTTGCCCTGACGGGCCATCTGATAGCCGTCCAGCGCAGTGACCACTGAGGAAGATTCACCGGGCAGGTTCACCAAAATGGCAGTGGTTGAACCGCCATATTGAGCACCATAGTAAATGCCTGACAACATGATGAGCGAAGATACAGGCGGCAAACTGAAGGTGGCAGGCAGCAACATCGCAATGGTGGCCACCGGACCCAAGCCTGGCAACACACCAATGAGGGTTCCTAAAAATACGCCGCCCAGACAATACAACAGGTTGGTGAGCGTCAGGGCTGACTCCAGCCCCAAGCTCAGGTTACTGATCAAGTCCATGCTTATTCCTTAATGAGCCAAGGGCCGAAGGCTGGCATGGGCAAGCCCAGTCCGAGGGAAAATACCGCCCAGCAAAACAGCGACATGCCAAGGGAGATGGCCACCGCGTGCTTCAAGTTGAAGCGGCTGCTGGCCATGGCCGAGGCAAGAATCACAAGCATGGTGGCTGGTACCAGGCCGGCGCCTTTCACAATCAAACCGAAAACGAACACCGGCGCTGACACATAGAGGGTTTTTTTAAGGCTGATGGCATCAATGTGAATCCGGTCGCCCACCAGTGCCCGAACGGCGCAAACTGCGCCGATCAGGGCCAGCAAGCCGCTGAGCACCGTTGGAAAGTAACCAGGCCCCATGCGGGTTGTTGTACCGAACGGATATTCCTGTGCCAGGTAGCCGCCCGCCAACCCAAAGGCGAGAAACAGGATTCCCGCCCAAAAGTCCTTCTGGTTTTTTATCATCGTCATCAGTCAGCGTAAACGCCGGCCTTTTTGATGATGGGGCCCCAACGGTCGATTTCGCTTTTCAGGTGGGCTTTCAGCGCAGCGGGGGTGGCGCGGGCTGGTGCAACAGGTTCTGTGCCCAGATCTGCCATGCGCTTGACGACTTCGGGATCTTTCAAAGCCACCAGCAATGCCGCCTGCAATTTATCAAGCGCTGGCTTGGGCGTTGCCTTGGGGGCGTACAGACCGTGCCAGACGGCGACATCAAAGCCTTTCAGGCCTTGCGAGTCGGCGGTGGGAATGTCCGGCAATGAGGGCACCTTGTTTTTGGTGGTCACGGCGTAGGCCTTGATTTTTTCACCCTTGATCTGGCTGGTGGTGTTGGTGGTCTGGTCGCACATCAAATCAACCTGACCGGCCAGCAGGTCTGTCATGGCCGGGCCTGTGCCCTTAAAGGGAACGGTGGTCATGTCGGCCTCAACGGTGCTCATGAACAGCATGCCGCACAGGTGCGAGGCTGAACCCAAACCAGCGTTGGCGTAATTCAGTTTGGCTGCGTTGGCTTTTACGTACGTCACCATTTCTTTGAAGTCTTTGGCGGGAAAGTCTTTGCGCGCCACAATGGTCATGGGCACATCGGTGACCAAACCAATGGGTTCGAAGTCGTCGATGGGGTTGTATGACATTTTTTTGTAGAGGGCAGGCGCTGTGGAGTGGCCAATGTGGTGCAGGAAAATGGTGTAGCCATCTGGGGCGGAGCGCGCCACCTTGGCGGCACCCACTGTGCCACCGGCACCGCCCACGTTTTCGATAATGACGGTTTGTTTCAGTTCCTTGCCCATGGACTGACCCACCAAGCGCCCCACTGTGTCTGTTGGACCACCGGCGGCAAAGGGAATCACCATGGTGATGGTTTTGCTGGGGAACTCGTCTGCAAATGCATTTGGGGAAAACGTGCCTGCCATGGCGCCGATCATTGCACCGACCATTGCGCTTGTTCCGCCGAAACCAACATGCTTTGATAACTTCTTCATCTCTTATCCGCCTCTTCCTGTTTCATCTTGGGTACATGTTTTGTACTTGTTTGTCTGCAGATAATAAATGAAAGTCAAATGGCTTGTGCGGCTTTCTGGTTGGGTCTGGCCTTGACGCTTGGCTTATGCCGGTGATAATGGGAAATTGCCTCACTGAATGAATTGCAAGTTGAACATGAAATTTTCCATTGTTTTTTTGGGCGGCACCGGTGATCTGGCATGGCGAAAACTCATGCCCGCCATGTTTGAGGCCTACCGCCACGGCGCATTCCCGGAAATGGGTCGGGTGCTGGCGTCTGCCCGTGAAAACATGGACACAGCTTCTTACCGCCAGTGGTTGTGGGACAAATTCCAAACCCTGACTTGGGGCGAGCCTTTGGAAAAGGCGGTATTTGACGCGTTTGCGCAGGCCGTGGAGTACAAGCCACTGGATCTGTCTTCCCCTGACACCTATCAACAACTCAGCGACTGGATACACGCAGATCCATCAGAGTCAGTGGTGTTTTATCTGGCCACTGCCCCCAGTTTGTTCATCCGTGTCTGTGAAGGTCTGGCCGCCGCCGGTTTGAACAAGCCCCATATGCGTGTGGTGCTTGAAAAACCGCTGGGCAAAGACTTGCAAACCGCGCGTGAAATCAACCATGCCGTGAGCCAGCATTTTTCTGAAAAGCAGATTTTCAGGATTGACCATTATCTTGGGAAACAGTCGGTGCAGAACCTGATGGCACTGCGTTTTGGCAACACCATTTTTGAACCGGTCTGGCGCAGGGAATCCATTTCGCATGTGCAGATCACCTTGTCAGAAGACTTGGGTGTTGAAGCCCGCGGTGCGTACTATGAACAAGCTGGTGCCCTGCGCGACATGGTGCAGAACCACTTGCTGCAATTGCTGTGCATCGTTGCAATGGAGCCTCCGGCCAGCGATGACGCCGACGCCATTCGAGATGAAAAACTCAAGGTACTGCGCTGCCTGCGACCCATTGCCCCCCATGAAATGAACCAGTTGGTGGTGCGTGGGCAGTACCGCGCCGGTGTTATTGGCACGCAGGCTGTGCCGGCCTATGTTGATGAAAAAAATGTGGCGCCGGACAGTCGCACGGAAACCTTTGTTGCCATTCGCGCTGAAATCGACAACTGGCGTTGGGCGGGCGTGCCGTTTTTCTTGAGAACCGGCAAGCGCATGCCGCAGCGTGGCGCGGAAATCGTCATCAACTTCCGGCCTGTGCCTCACCCGATTTTCGCAATGCCGCTGGCCAACGCCACCAATCGGTTGGTCATTCGTCTGCAACCGGAGGACACCATTGAAATGCACTTGTTGTCCAAGGCGTCCAACCGCTCCAAGGCAGAGCAGGGCCGACTGGTTCCGGTGAGGTTGGACCTGGATTTCCGAGAGGCTTTTGGCAAACAGATGATAGAAGGCTATGAGCGCTTGCTGCGCAAGGTGATTGCGGGTCGCCTCGATTTGTTTGTTCGTTTTGATGAACAAGAAGCCGCATGGAAATGGGTTGCACCCATACAGCAAAGCTGGGCTTGCGACCCGATGCCGCCGCGGCCTTATTCCGCGGGCAGTTGGGGGCCCGCAGCAGCCAGTACGCTGACAGCCCGCGAAAACTTCTCTTGGCCTGAAGATCAATGACGCAAAGAAAAGGCTACACCATGCCCACCGTTGCCTTGCATCCAGTGCTTGCACGCGTTACTGAAAATATTGTCCAGCGCAGCGCCGGATTGCGCAGTGCCTACTTGGCAGCGCTTGAACAAACCGCATCGCGTCCGCGTGGCGCTGACCGTCTGGGCTGCGCCAACCTGGCCCACACATGGGCGGCCACACCGGCGCAGGCGCGCTTGAAAATCATTGCGGAAAAGCCGCTGAACATCGCTGTCATCACTGCATTCAACGACATGTTGTCTGCGCACCAGCCCTATGAAACCTACCCGGCGCTCATTAAAGCGCACGCCCTGCATTTGGGTGCCAATGTTCAGGTTGCAGGCGGTGTGCCTGCCATGTGCGATGGCATTACCCAAGGTTATGCCGGTATGGAGTTAAGTCTTTTTTCCCGAGACAACATTGCAATGGCCACGGCGGTGGGTTTGTCCCACGATGTGTTTGATGCGGTCTTGCTGCTGGGCGTGTGCGACAAAATTGTGCCGGGTTTGCTTATCGGCGCTTTGCATTTCGGGCACCTGCCTTGCGTATTTGTGCCGGCCGGACCCATGTCCACCGGGTTGTCCAACAAGGCGAAATCTGAAGTGCGCAACCGTTTTGCGCAAGGGCTGGCAGACAAAGCCGAACTGATGGCCGCCGAAACCGCTGCCTACCATTCCGCCGGTACCTGCACGTTTTACGGTACAGCCAACAGCAACCAGATGTTGCTGGAAGCCATGGGGCTGCACATTCCCGACTCAGCGTTTCATGCACCAGACAGCCCGCAGCGCAAGGTTTTCATTGAGCAGGCCGTTGAATCTGTCATCCAGCAATGCAAGCCCGATGAATTTACACCCATCGGGCGTCTGGTGGATGAACGCTGCATTGTGAATGCCATGGTGGCGCTGATTGCCACGGGCGGTTCAACCAACCACCTGATTCACTGGGTGGCGGTGGCGCGTGCTGCAGGCATTGTCATTAACTGGAACGATTTCGATGACTTGTCTGCAGCCGTGCCTTTGTTGGCCCGCGTTTATCCGAATGGCAGTGCTGATGTGAATGCATTTCAAGCCGCCGGTGGCCCGCAGTGGGTGTTGGCGCAATTGCTGGAGGCTGGGTATTTGCATGGCGATGTCCGCACTGTAACCGGACTAAGTTTGCGTGAAGCTGCCGCACCGTGGTTGCGGCCTTCCGGTGACCTTGACGTGTTGCGTCCGGCCGATGCGCCGTTCTCTGCCACGGGTGGGCTGCGCCTGTTGCAGGGTGTGGTGGGCAGGGCGGTGATGAAAGTCTCTGCCGTGGCGCCGCAGCATCAAGTGGTGCGTGCACCTGCGCGTGTCTTTGATACCCAGGAGGCGGTTGCGGTCAGCTTTAAGTCAGGAGCATTGGATAAAGATGTGGTGGTGGTGGTGCGTGGTCAAGGTCCCAAGGCCAACGGCATGCCGGAACTGCACAAGCTCACGCCACTGTTGTCGGTTTTGCAGGACAAGGGCCACCAAGTGGCCTTGCTGACCGATGGCCGCATGAGCGGTGCTTCCGGCAAGGTACCGGCCGCCATTCATGTGTGTCCCGAAGCCTTGAACGGCGGCGTTATTGGCTTGATACGCGATGGCGACTGGGTGTTGGTGGATGCACAAGCAGGCGTGTTGGGGCTGGAAGTCTCACAAAGCGAGCTTGATGAGCGAAAATCTCAGGCTGTCTACAACACGGTCAGCGATTCCACGCTGGGTCGTGCCTTGTTTGGAAATTTTAGAATGAATGTAAGGTCTGCTGAGGAAGGAGCCGTCACATGGCTTTAGATTTGCTTGATATTTTAGGCCGTGGCCCCGTGGTGCCCGTTATTGTGTTGCAGCGCCTGGAGCATGCCAAGCCCTTGGCGGACGCCTTGTTGGCCGGTGGTTGCTCTGTGGCTGAAATTACCTTGCGCACCGGTTGTGCGTTGGCAGCCATTGCACAAATGGCCAAGGCCTTTCCGGAAATGGCGGTGGGTGCCGGCACCCTGAAAGGGCGCCACGATGTCTACCGCGTGCAAGAAGCCGGTGCCGCGTTTGGTGTCAGCCCGGGTTATACACGCGAAATTCACGACGGCGGCATTGAAGCGAATCTGCCCTTGTTGCCCGGGGTTGCCACGCCTTCGGAAGTGCTGGAAGCACGTTCGGCGGGTCACCGGTTTTTGAAGTTTTTCCCCGCAGAGCAGGCGGGCAGCGTGCCGATGTTGAAAGCCTGGGTCAGCGTTTTCTATGATGTGAAGTTCTGCCCCACCGGTGGCATTGACGCAGAGAAAGCCACCGCTTACCTGTCGCTGCCCAATGTGGTTTGCGTGGGCGGCAGCTGGTTGGTTGATCCAAAATTGATAGAGGCGGGCAACTGGTCTGAAATCACGGCGCGCACACGTGCAGCCATGGCGTTGGGAAAGGCTTGATACCCAATGTCCAATAACCTGCCTGTGCCTGATGTGTCTGAATCCTTGCGCCATGAACGCCGTTTGCTGGGTCGCATGTTGGGTGAAACCATCGCGCAATACCACGGCCCGCAGGCGCTTGATCTGGTGGAAAGTGTGCGTCGCCATTCCGTCGGATTTCAAAAGGGCGGAGATGCGTTGGTGTTTTCGAAGTTGGGCGATCAACTCGATGAAATGTCGCTGGATCAAACCCTGATTCTGATTCGTGCCTTCAGTTATTTCTCACAGCTCACCAATCTGGCCGAAGACCACGATGCTTTGCGCAAGCTTCGCCTGTTGCGTGGTGATGCACGGCTGCATGCCCAAGGCACGTTTGAATATGCGTTTTCCCAGTTGGCAAAAGCCGGCTTGAACAATTCCACCATTACCGAGTTCTTCAGCCGGGGCGATGTGCGTGCCGTGCTCACTGCCCACCCCACGGAAGTGCAAAGAAAAAGCGTGCTTGATTTGCAGCGGCGCATACTCGCACTGCTGGAACCTTCGCAGCGCGATCCGCAGGAAGCGGAAGAGGAATTGAAAGTGGCCATTGCCACCCTGTGGCAAACCCGGTTGCTGCGCCCCACCAAGTTGTCAGTGCTTGATGAAGTGGAAAACGGCATTTCTTACTTTCATGCGTCATTCCTAAAAGAGTTGCCCCGTTTGCACACCAGAATGGAAAACAGGGTTCGACAACTTGGTGTTTCTGCAGAGGGCGTTGCGCTTGGCGATGAGAAAACACAAGACCTTGAACTCAAGCCGTTTCTGCGCGTGGCAAGCTGGATTGGCGGCGACCGCGACGGCAACCCCTTTGTGGATGCAGACATACTGAAAAGCACTTTGAATTTGCATTCGCGTGCAGCACTGACCCACTACCTCAATGAACTTCACGCCTTGGGTGCGGAGCTTTCCCTGAGCGGTACCTTGGTGGCAGTCAGCGAGGGTCTGACGCAACTGGCCAACGCCTCTGGCGACAATTCCGAGCAACGCCGTGATGAACCCTATCGCCGTGCCTTGGTGGGCTTGTATTCCCGTCTGGCGGCCACCTATGAAAAACTGTTTGGCGTACCTCCGGTGAAGCCGGCGTCCACGCGTCTGCCAGCCTATGCGCATGTACAAGCGCTGGAAGAAGATTTGCGCACAGTGGCAGATTCGCTCACGCTTAATGGTTCCGGCGCCTTGGCCGGAGGCCGGTTGCGACAGTTGCGCACCGCCTTGCGGATTTTCGGCTTTTATCTCGCGCCTCTGGATTTGCGCCAGAACTCTGACGTACACGAATGCGTTGTGGCCGACTTGTTCAAGGGCGCAGGCGTTGCCGCAGACTATCTGAGCCTGGGTGAGGAAGCGCGCGTTCAATTTTTGCTGGCGGAAATGTCCACCCCGCGTTTGCTGTATTCACCCTTTGCGCATTACAGCGAAGACACGCTGAAAGAATTGGCCATATTCAGGCAGGCGCAATCGGCGCAGTGTTGGAGGTATTGTTGTTGCTCAAGGAAGTTGGGCTGTGCCGCACTGCAGAGCAACGTCTGGATGTCAATATTGTTCCCCTGTTTGAAACCATTGAAGACTTGCGCTGCGCGCCAGACATTCTTGAGAAGTTGTTCAACCTGCCTTTGTACAAAATGCTGCTTCAGGCCCGCGAGGGTTTGCAGGAAGTCATGTTGGGCTACTCCGACAGCAACAAGGATGGCGGTTTCCTGACGTCTGCCTGGGAACTGTACCGGGCGGAAATGCGCATCATTGAAACAGCACAAAGGCATGCTGTCCGCATTCGCTTCTTTCATGGCCGGGGTGGTTCTGTGGGGCGGGGCGGTGGTCCCAGTTATGACGCCATTCTGGCGCAACCCCCCGGTGCGGTACAGTCGTGTTTGCGGCTCACCGAGCAGGGTGAGGTTATTGCCACCAAGTACGGGCATCCGCAAGCCGCTGCCCACAACCTTGAAATGCTGGCGGCCGCCACGTTTCAGGCCACCTGGCTACCGGCCAATCCGGGTGAGGCCTCCAAACCCTACCTGGCGGTGATGGACGAGCTGTCGCAGGCTTCTTTTTCAGCCTACAGAGGTTTGGTGTATGAAACCGAAGGTTTTCAAGACTACTTCTGGGAATCCACGGTTATTTCTGAAATTGCCAGCCTGAATCTGGGCAGCCGTCCGGCTTCAAGAAAAACCGGGCGCTCCATTGAAAACCTGCGCGCCATTCCCTGGGTATTCAGTTGGGCGCAGTGCCGCATCATGTTGCCGGGCTGGTATGGTTTTGGTTCAGCTGTTCAAGCCTACCTTGACACTCACGGTGCCGAAGGGGAAAAAACATTGAGCGAGATGGCGCGCCAGTGGCAGTATTTTTCTTCCGTGCTGGCGAACATGGAAATGGTGTTGGCCAAGGCTGATATGGCCATTGCCGCCAGATACGCAGAACTGGTGCAAGACGAAAGCCTGCGCCTGCGGGTATTTAAACGCATCAGCGAAGAGTTTGAGCGCACCGTGTCTGTGGTGCTTCGCATACGCGGGCACCAGAAGTTACTGCAGAGCACGCCCGGGCTTGCCTCCTCACTTGAACAACGCTTCGCCTACATCAATCCGCTCAACCATGTGCAAATCAGTTTGCTAAAAAGGTACCGCGCCGGTGATCAGCACGACCGCGTTATCAGGGGCATTCATTTAAGCATTAACGGTGTGGCTTCCGGTTTGCGAAATACCGGCTGAGCGCAGGCATTGGCCCCACTGAAGTCTTGTTAACAATTGCAGTTACTTTGTTCAACATTTCGTCAGAGGGGGCTTAATGCAGCACTGTTTTTCTGCTGATTTCAGCAAGCTGCGCCTTGGCACGGTGCTTGCACTACTACCTTCAGAGACGTTTCCACTTAACGCTGAACGGGAGTAGGTTTATGAACAGCATCGTTATATCACCAGAGCAACTCGCCACCTTGATGAGCAACGACAAAGTCATTGTGGTGGACACGCGTGCACCAGAGGCTTACGCAGCAGGGCACCTGCCCGGAGCGGTTAATCTGCGCGAAATTTTTACGTTTCTCGCCAGTTCCACTGCAGAGGGTTTGCAGGAATTGAAAGCCAAATTTATTGAGGCCTTTGAATCCATCGGTGTCAGTGGCGAGCAAACTGTGGTGTTTTATGAAGACTCGCTAAGCAGCGGTTACGGACAATCTTGCCGCGGTTACTTTTTACTGGATTGGTTGAACTATCCGAATGCTGCCATTCTTGACGGTGGGGTGGCCGCCTGGAAGGGCGCAGGGTTTGAGCTCAGTACCGATGCCGTTGCACCCGTTCGCGGCAAGTTTCCTGATTCAGAAACCACGGCCGTGATGCTCACCAAAGAAGACATCAAGCAGGCCATTGATGAAATGAAAACCTTGCTGGATGTGCGCGATGCAGACGAATGGGTGGGAGAAAGTTCCTCCCCGTACGGCAAGGATTTCGCCCCCCGAAAAGGCCGCCTGCCCGGCGCCAAATGGATAGAGTGGTACCGTTTCATGAAGCCGTCTGCGGTGGGGCCGAAGTTTAAAACCGAACTGGAAGTCTTGGCAGAATGCGCCAGCGCCGGCGTTAAAAAAACCGACCCTGTTTATCTGTATTGCTTCAAGGGTGCGCGCGCCTCAAACACCTATGTGGCCCTGAAGCAGGCGGGGTTTGAGGATGTACGCATTTACTTTGGTTCCTGGAATGAATGGTCGCGCGATCCGGCGTTGCCCATTGATGAAGGCTTGCTGACTGTTTAAGCCGGAGCTTGCATGCCGGGCATCAAAGTAATGCCCGGTACTTGCTTGCAGCGGGCTATCCAGGCTTGAACATTGGGAAACGGCGTTAAATCGAATTGCGCTTCATGGGCCAGCGCGAGGTAGGGGAGACAACATAAATCAGCCAGAGAAAACTCAGTACCCACCAGCCAGTAGTTCATGGACAAATGCTTGTCCAACAAGCGCATGCTGTTTTCGGTGACTTGCAGCGCATGTTCAAACGCAATGGGAATTCCTAGGCGGTGGTGCTTTCTGAGACTGGCCATGCCACTGTGTATTTCATTGGCGGAAAAAGAAATCCATTCCATGAGGCGGGCCTGTTCCAGCGGACTTTCAGGCCACCATTTTCCTTTGCCATGCAGGCTGGCCAAATAAACCAGAATAGCGTGGCTGTCTATAATCAGGCCTTCCGAGGTTTGCAGCGCCGGCACCTGACCTCTGGGGTTGATTGCCAAAAACGCCGCTTGCTTGTGTTCGCCGTTTTTAAGGTTGATGTTCACCTCATCACATTCGATGTTCAAAAAATTCATCAGCATGCGAATTTTGTGGGTGTTGCCCGAGGGCGGAAATCCGAAGAGTGTGTAGGTCATTGCGTTTACTGTTTTGCGGCCGCTCTAATAACAAGAGGACAGCAGGGGGTTTTAACAACCCACACCGTATCACGATGTTCATAAGCGATGGGTTTTCCGACAATCTGGCTTGCAATGCAATTGGCTTGTCGATTGATCGGTTCAAGTGTGGCGCTGATCTGGCCGTTGATTTCCACGCAATCGCCCAAGGCAAACACATGCTCTGCAGCCATCAATGTTGTATTGTTCACTACAATGCCGCGGTTGGTTTGCAAGCCCATGCTTTCTGCCAGTCTTAACCGGGGCACAATACCCATGCAGGCGATGGCGATGTCGGCTTTCACTGCGTCAATTAATCCGTGCTCCAATTCCATTTCAATGGCGACGCCGTGGTCTTGCCATGAACTGATATGGCTGACTCTTGACTCGCCGATAAAACGCACGCCAATGCCCTGCAAAGAAAGCTTCAGCGCAATGGCCTGGTCTTTTGCCAAACGTGCAGCCAGCGGTAGCGCTGCCTGATCAATCAGGCTGACTTCCAGGCCGGCATTCACAAAGTCATTGGCCAGTTCACAACCCACCAAGCCTGCACCCACAATTGCAACGTGAGTGCTCCGGTCTTGTTCCCACGCGGTTTTTTTAACCACATTCAATATGTCATTGAATTCGATGTACTGTTTTAGGTCATTGAGCACATGAAGCCGCTCGTTGCCTTCGCCTTTAAACGCCGGCATGCGCGGACTGGCACCGAGCGCCAGTATCAGGTGTTCATAGGCCAGTGAACCGCGGCTGGTCAGAATCCGTTTTGTGTTGCGACTAACTTGCAAGGCCCAGGTATTGCAGAGCAAACGCACATCAAGTGCTTTGGCTGCGTCTTGCGCTTGCGTGTAACCCTTCAAGGCCCCCAGCCCCCCCAAGCTTTGCAGGCCTGAGAGCTGTGGCTTGCTGTAGCGCCCACCATTGCATGCACTCACCAGTGTAATGCTGCCTTCGTAACCATGTGCCCTGAGCGCTTCAATCGCACACCAGCCTGCATTGCCACCCCCCAAAATTACCACGCCTTTTTTTTCTGACGAGCGGGTGTGGGTTGCAGGGTTTGCCTGACGTTTGGCGATGGGCGTTATTTTTCTGAAGTCTGATTTGCTGACGCCACACACCGGGCAGAACCAGTCATCCGGAATGTCTTGCATGCGGGTGCCGGGTGGCAACCCGCTGTCGATGTCGCCGAGGGCCTCGTCATAGATGTAGTTGCAGGCTTCACAAACGTATTGCTCAAATGCTGCGCTGGCTGACATCTTCAACTCCTTTTTTCATTGCTGTGCGGAACTGCGTATTCTGTGCAGCTCTTTGCGCAAATGTTTAATGGCCGGGGTTACGATGGCCACGAAGTAACCTTCACGCAATTTTCTTTGCACCGGCGATGCCAGTGCGTAACCTGCTGCGCCGTTGTGCAGCATGGCCGATTGCGTGGCTCGCAAAGTCAGTTCGGAAGTCATCAGCCGGGTGGTCAGCACCTCGGCGAAGTTGGCATCACTGCTGTTGAGCACTTGATCGGATTGTGCATGTACCCTTTCAATGATGTCGTGTAACTCCACACGCAATTGTTCCGCGGAATCTTCCAGAAAATGATTCACGTGGCCCAAGGTGTGGTTGCTGCGGTCGATGTGGTCAATGCAGCTTTGAACTATGCCCAGCCCCATGCCCACTTGCAGCAAAACAAAGCCGCAGCGTATGCCCGCCAGCCACGGGCCGATGGGGTCGGCGAGAATATAGTCTTGCGGTACAAACACGTTTTCAAAATGCAGGGCGTAGGTGCCTGTGCCTTCCATGCCCAGGAAACTGGGCACGGGCTTCAAGGCCACACCCGGCCAGTCGCAATGAAATATTGCCATCACTTCCTGACCCCGGCCCGCATCGCCGCCGGGTCTGCCTTCCACCTCAAAGGCGGTGCCTAGAATATTGTCTGGCGCCAGATTTGAAACCCAGGGCAACTGGCCGTTCACCACATAACCGCCCGCCACTTTTTTGCCTTGCAGCTTTAAGGTTTCAATGCGGGCAAAGTATTTCATCGGATTGCTCATGCCGGTGCCGGCCAGAATTTCGCCGTTCGCCACCTTCGGCAGCAGTGTTTGCTTGAGCGCTGGCGAATGACCTTTCTCAATGTACCAGGCGCAGGCGTCCTGACACCACACCATGAAAGCGGTGGAGCCACAGGTTTGCCCGATTTTCGACATCGCCTGAACCGCTCCGGCGATGTCTGCCTGCGCAAATGTATTTTGCGTTTGCAAATGCGCACGGTAGGCACCTGCCTTGCCCAAGGATCGCATTGCCTCGGCAGGGTAGAGACCCTCCCGGTCAATGGCTTGAACCAAGGGCGCCAACTCTCCGACAATCACATGTTCCAATTCTGTCCAGCGAACAGAAGGGGCTAAAAAATCAGATGCACCCATCACATACACTCCCGCATTTTTTAAGTCTCAAGCCAAACTGACTTCCATGGGAATCGGATTGCGGAAGCAATTGGCCATGGGTGAGCAGAAGTTGGCATGCGCCACAATTTCGTCCAGCACTTCACGGCTGGCGTCACCCTCAACAATCACCTTCACGCGAACCGCCTGAAAACCCATGTCCTGCGCTTGCTTGTCGGCACCAAACGCGCCCCAGGCGGCTGGATTGCCGATGTCGCCTTCCATCTCAATTTCCATTTTTGTCAGAGTCACTTTGCGCGCGGTGGCAACTGCATGAATGCCTACGCACAGGCAGCCGCCCAGCGCAGAGAGCAACACCTCGGAGGGGGCTGGTGCGGTGTCTTGGCCAAACAGGTGCGGAGGTTCATCGACCACAACGGCTTCGTGGTGTCCGGAAAAAGACAATGAACGGAATTGACCGTCATAGACGGTTTTTGTTTTGATGGTGCCGCGGCTGTTGGGGTTGTTTCTGCCTTTTTCTGCGAAGGCAGCCAGGCCGACTGCATCAATCGGTTTAACGGGGGTGTTCAAAGGTTCGGTCACTGCATTCATTTAAAACTCCTGGTCGGTAAAATGTGGATGTTGATGTCAGGAGTTAATGCAAGCGCCGTGCCATGTGTTCAAGCTTGTTTTAAATGGCAGTGAATTGGACAAAGTGAACACAATGTTGATTTAGTTGGTCAATTGAACATTTTGTATGGTTAGCTTGGTGAAGTTTTTGGCAAGGTAAGGGATAACTTTCTGATTTCTTCGCCCACCCGCTTTAAAACAGGGGCCCATTGCCTGCTTGAGTCTTGCCTGAACAAAGTAAGGCTGGGGTACCACGGTGTGTCGTCGCGGTCCAAAAGCCAACGATAATCCGGAGAAAACGGTAAAAGCAGGAAGGTCTTTTTTCCCAGCGCGCCGGCCAGGTGGGCAACGCTGGTGTCCACACTCACCAAAACATCGAGGTTTACGCAAAGCGCCGCAGTGTCTGTGAAGTCAGACAGGCTTTCCCCCAACCACTGAACGGATGACCCGGTCAGCGCTGCTTTGTCAGTATCACGAAGCTCTTTTTGCAGGCTGATGTAGTCATGCTCAACCGGAAGTTGCGCCAGAAAATCGCGCAATTCTATACTTCGGCTGGTGTCGTGTTTATGGGTGGGGCTGCCACTCCAAACCAAACCCACCCGTAGGCGGCTAGCCTGCCCTAAGGTCTGTTTCCACGATGCTGATTTTGCTGGTTCGGCGTAAAGATACGGTGTTGTGTCTGGAATGGATGACAGTTCAGTTTTGAATGCCAGCGGCAGCGACATGAGCGGGCAGTGGTAGTCGTATGAAGTCTCAGCCGGAAAATCAGCAATGACTTCATCGGCGGCTTTTAATTGCTTCAATAGGTTTACAAGGGGGGCTTGCACTTTAAGAGTAACCCGTGCCCCCAACTGTTTTACAAGGGCCGCATACCTGCAAAACTGGATGGTGTCGCCCAGACCTTGCTCAGAATGCAGCAGTATGTTCATGCCCTGAATATTGGGCCAGCCAAGCCAGAGAGGTTTTTGTGTCTTTATTGCTGAATTGACAAGTGACTCTGTTTGCCATCTGTATTCATAAAGCTTCCACCCAGCAAGGAAATTTCCCGCCAACAGCAGGCAAAGCGACTTATTCCAGTTCGCATCCAAATACTCTGGCTTGAGCGAGATCGCCTTGTCGTAACTGGCAAGTGCATCATTGAGATATTTCATCTCTTGCAGCACCATCCCTCGATTATAGTGGCCTTCTGAGTAATCCGGCTTAAGCGAGATGGCCTTGTCATAGCTAGCAAGGGCGTCGTTCAGACGCTTCAGGTCTTTTAGTGCGTTTCCTCTGTTGAGGTGGGCTTGCGCATAATCCGGCTTCAGTGAGATGGCCTTGTCATAGCTAGCAAGCGCATCTGCAAAACGCCCCAGTTCTTGTAGAACTTCACCCTGATTAGAGTATGCATCGGCATAATGGGGCTTAAGCAATATAGCCTTGTTGTAATTGGTAAGCGCATCTTCAAGGCGTTTCAGTTTTTTCAGCAGATTCGCTCGATTGCCATGGGCGTCTGCATGATCCGGCTTAAGCGAAATGGCCTTGTCATAACTGGCAAGTGCATCGTCAAAACGTTTCAGTTTTTCCAGCGCATTCCCACGGTTGGAGTAGATATCAGCATCATCTGCTTTGATCAAGATGGCTTTGTCCATTAAAGCAACTGCTCTGCCGTATGAACCACTCTGTGCCTCGGTAACTCCTAGGTAATGCAGCGCTCCGACGTGGTTCGGCATCTGAATGAGCAATTGCTCGTACACACGCTTGGCCTGCGCGATTTGCCCCTTTTGGTGAAAATTGACAGCCTGAGCGAACAAATTCGACAGGTTTGAAAAACAGACATTTGATAAATTAGCGAGAGGACGTTTTTTTTGCGGAATATTCAGCGGACGAGGCATGCGTTTTGTTCTCTTTACGTGGTTACTCGAAAGACAATATTTTCTGGAGAAAAAAATTCCCGTGCACCCCCCATTTGCGTTGGGTACGTTTAACCTCAACGACTATCAGATTTAATGTATACCCAGTTTTTCAAGGCGGTAAATAAATTGCCGGCGTGTCAGCCCCAACCCCTGCGCTGCTTTTGACTTGTTGCCTTTGGCTGTTTCAAGCGCGCTTCGCAAGGCGGCGTCGTTGTGTGAGTGCACTTCAAAGTAGGCACGAGTCAGTGCCGGTTCAGCGGGCTGTTCGGGTGTTTCTGCGACAATCACACCGAAGTGGTCTGCCGGTCTTAGCATCACTTCCTCGGCAAGGTGCTGACGAATGTCTTCACAGCCGATTTCCTCTTGCGAACTCATCAGTACCAGCCGCGTCATCAGGTTTTGCAATTGCCTGATGTTCCCCGGCCAGTCGTAGTTGCGCAGCATTGCCAGTGCATCTGGTTTAAGCCTGAGTGTGCGTTGGTAGGTGAGGCTGGCCTGGTGCAGGTAGTGTGAAATCAGCAATGCAATGTCTGCCCCCCGTTCCCGCAGAGAAGGCAGTTTCATGGAAACCACTGACAAGCGGTAAAACAGATCCAGACGAAAATTTCCTTGTGCAACTTCTTTCGACAAGTTGCGATTTGTGGCGGCCAACACGCGGATGTCCAGTGTGGTTTCTTTTCTGCCGCCCACACGCGTCACAGTTCTGTCTTGCAATACCCGTAGCAACTTGCTTTGTTGTGCCAGCGGAATTTCACCGACTTCATCGAGAAACAGGGTGCCCCCCTGTGCTTGTTCAAAGCGGCCCTGTTGTGCGTTGCCGGCACCGGTAAATGCCCCTTTTTCGTAACCGAACATTTCCGATTCAAACAAGGATTCTGGAATGGCTGCGCAGTTAACTTTTACAAACGGCGCGTTCTTTCTGGCGCTGGCGTTGTGCAGGGCGCGTGCAAACACTTCCTTGCCGGTGCCGGACTCGCCCAGTATCAGCACTGAAATGTCTGTGGGGCCCAAGCGCTCAACCTGACTCAGGCAGGTCAGCATGGGGGCAGAGTTGCCCAGAATGCCGTGCTGTCCGTCGTAGCGTTGCAGTTGCTGGCGCAGTGTCTGGTTCTCGGCTTGCAGGCTGGCGGTGCGTCGCGCCACCTCTTCATGTATGCGCAGCACCTGCCCAATGAGGGTGGCAATGGTTTTCAGTATTTCAATGTCGTCGTTCAAGGCGCGTTGCCGGCTGCGCAGGCGTTGTACGGCAAGCACGCCTATGGTTTTGCTTTCCTGCTGAATGGGCAATGCAATGAAGGCCACGGTTTCGGTGGGCAACTGCGAGCGTTCAATGGTGCGGTAGAGGTAGTCGGGGTCTTGGTCGATGTCTTGCACCACGCAGAGTTGTCCGGTTGAAAACACCCGTCCTGTCAGTCCTTCGCCCGGGCTGAACCGGCCTTTTTGAATTTCTTCAGGCGTTAAGCCGTAGGCGTAGCGAATGGCAAGCTTGCCCGGATGGCTGTCGTTCTGTTTGTCTGCCAACAACAGCACCCGTCCTCGGTTCAAGCCTAGCCATTCGGACAGCAGATGCAGCATTTCACGAATGACCTTTTCCGGGTTCAGACTTTTCCCCATCAGTCTGGCAATTTCACGCAGCAGTGCCACCTCGTGTTTTTGCCAAGGTGTTGCGCTGATGTCTGTTGTAGCGGCTTTGATTTTTTCCATGAACAGGCGGATGAATATCCATAAACTCGACAAACTGTACAAAGCAAGTTTCCCGCCCGCCTTGAGCGCCCCAAAACGATGCGTCGTTAAAATCGATAGCTTGTTAGAATGCAGACTCTTCCAAAGTGTTCGAGGCTGTTGTGCTGGCTGCTCTTCCTGGACTGTTGTTTGCCGTTGTCGCAACCTGTGTGCTGGCAACTGGAATGTTGTTGTCCGGGGTGATCGTCAGCGTCTCTGTCATGGGGGTGGTTTTGCTCGTTGCCCTGGCCTTGATGGCTTTGCTGGGCCGT
>JAJTDO010000036.1 GCA_021300475.1 Burkholderiales bacterium
TTGCACAGCCTGCCTTTGTTGTTGGGTGCGCTGTTCTTGATGGGCATTCACTCGACGGTATTCGGGCCGGTAAAGTATGCGGTCTTGCCCCAAGTGTTGTCGGAGCGGGAATTGCTGGGTGGCAACGCTTGGGTGGAAATGGGTACCTTTGTTTCCATTCTCCTGGGTACGCTGGCGGCAGGGTACATGAGCACCCACGGCGATCAACCGGAGTTGTTGTCACTTTCCATTGTAATGACGGCAGTGTTGGGCTTTTTATTTTCCAGTGCGATTCCTGACACGGGTGAGCCGAAGGCGCGGCCCGCTTTGTCATTCCATCCTGGGGCTACGCGTCGTTTGATTCAACAAACAAAAAATCAGAGGCGGGTGTGGCACAGCGTTGTTGCAATCAGTTGGTTTTGGTTGATGGGTTCTGTGCTGTTAGCGCAATTGCCTGCGATTGTGAAAGAGATATTACAGTTGGGTTCCAATGAGGTGACGGGTTTGCTTGCGGCTTTTTCTGTCAGCGTCGGTGTAGGCTCCTTGTTGTGTGAAAAACTTTTGCGTGGTGAAGTGAAGCTGGGCATAGTGCCTTGGGCGGGGGCGGGCATCAGCGTATTCTCAATACACTTGGGCTTGAGTAACGCTCAGTGGGCGATGCTGGATTTAAGCTTGATTGGTATCTGCAGTGGCTTGTTCATTGTTCCGCTCTACACTCTGGTTCAGAAGGAAAGCCCAAGGGATGCAACCTCGAGTGCGATTGCAGCAAACAACATCATGAATGCATTTTATATGGTGGGTGGGGCGGTGGCCACCATCGGGTTGTTGAGTGTGGGGTTGAATGCTTTGCAGGTGGTGGTGGTCAGTGGGGTGTTGAATATTGTTTTTTTGGTCTGGTGGGTGCGGCGGTTGGGTTGATTTTTGGTTGGTTGGCCCCTGCAGGTCAGAGCCTGCAACAGACGACGCATTCTCTGATCCCTTCTCTGCCCTGACAGTCTTGGCGCTCGGCCCAATGGGGCACTCGCTGAACCTCGCCGGATACGCCTGCAGCGAACCGGTCTCGGTTGCGACCGTTGCGGGGTCGAAGGGGAGAATGGTCTGACTGTCTGCCGCAGGCTCTGACCTGCAGGGGTTAGTAAAACATCCCACCGTCGGCACCGTGGGGCTAGGCTCAAAAATAAACCCAAACACCGCGGGACGACTACGCGGGCGGATTGGGACTGTGTTGAAGGTTTGTACCGCGTAGTGGGTGCTGTAGTTAGCGCGTTTTTGTTGCTGGTGGTGTTGTATTGATGTGGTGTTGTATTGATGTGGTGTTGTATTGATGTGGTGTGGTGTGGTTGCTGTGGTTGCTGTTTTTTGTGCTTAGTTTTGTTTTGTTGTTTTTTCGTGGTCAAAAAATTCGGCAATTCTGTTCTGGAATTGTTGTTTATCATCTAAATAGGCTTGTCGTGCGAGCATGCCGCGCTCTTTTCTTTCTGTTGGTGTGATGCCGAGTACTTGCTCAATGACATTTTCTATTGCGTCTTCTTCTACTTGGTATCGGGTTCCGGCATGTTGTTCAATTTGCTTGTGGCTGGGAATGAGGAAGCCATAAGTTGGGTCTATGAGTTCATTCATGGGTGAGCCGTCTGTGCTAATTACAAGTGCACCCATGGCTCTACTTTCGTTGATGTAATGTCCAAAACCCTCTACCTCAGAGGTGCAAAAGTGTATGCCGCTTTCTGCGAGCGCCTTGAAATAATCTGCATGTTCTTTGTAGTAACCCATCATTAAGGAAATGTTTCCATGGGACATCCAGAACGGGAGTTGTACATTTGCATCCGGTCCGTAGAGTTGCACTCGAATATGTGGAAGGGTGGGGCGGCGAGACCAGATGTTCAATAACTTCTGGGTATTTCGATGTTGCGATTTACCTCGAAAATGAGCAAACGAGTTGTAATTCTGAACCTGGATGTTTGGCTCTTTGGAGGTGAATCCAGTGAAATAATGTTTGATGTCGGGGTGGCGTTTTTCAAAGGTTTCCAGTGATGCTCGACTCTTGTGCCACACCGTATCAATTTGCAGTGGGAGCACCGTTACGCTGGGTTCGAGAAACCATTCGGGGTTGGGTATGAAGATGCGTTGTGAGTAGTTTTTTAGAAAATCGCGGTTAAAAATACGTTCAAGAAAAATGGCAACATCGCCAGTTTCTTTGGTTTTTGAAAAACGCTGTTTTGTATTCTTAGCATCTCTGTAAACAGAGGAGTCTACGTAGTAGTTTCTGATCTCGTGCTTTTCGCCAAAAATTTTCCGCAGCGTAGTGATTAAAATTTGTACGTCGTAGCGTAGACCCAAACTCCAGTTGGGATAATAAATATCGATGATCATTGGGGCGGGCGGGGTGCGGGACGAGATCATTATTGTAAATGTTTGCGTGCTTGTTATGCTTTTCTTATTTTTGGTGTGGGCTCCTTTTTTCCTGTTCCTGTTGGTCTTGTTACTCCTGCGGGTCGGGACTTGCCACAGACGACTCATTCTCTTGTCCCTTCTCTGCCCTTACGGTCTTGGCGCTCGGCCCAATGGGGCACTCGCTGTACCTCGCCGAATACGCCTGCGGCGAACCGGCCTCGGTTGCGACCGTCGCGGGGTCGAAGGGGAGAATGGTCTGACTGTCTGTCTCAAGTCCCGACCCCCAGGAGTCTGTACCACATCCCACTTCAGGCATCTTTTCAGCCGCAAGGTCTGTGGAAAAACAAAGTCAGGCACATGTGGGAGACTACGCGGGTGGGTTTGCGCATTATTTCAGATATGTGCCGCGTAGTTGATGTTGTGGGTGGTTCAGGCTTAATGGATGCTTTTTTAGTTAAACGAATGGAGTGTTGTCAGGAGTTTTTTTAGTTGAATGCACGGGGTGTCGGCTGTACATTTTTTATTTTGGTTCAATGCTTCACTTCGCCAGTGACTGCAGATAATTATCCTTGTTTGCGGGCATTCAGGCCATTCGCCCCTTCGACCTCGCAACGGTCGCAACCGAGGCCGAATCGACGCAGGCGAGTTCGGCGAGGTGCAGCGAGTGCCCCATTGGGCCGAGCGCCAAGACCGGCAGAGCGGAGAAGGGATAAGCGAATGAGCCGCCCGCAAACAAGGATAATTAACTGCAGTCACAGAGAAACTCAAGTGAGCGAGCCACCCGAATGAGCCGCCCGCAAACAAGGATAATTAACTGCAGTCACAGAGAAGCTCAAGTAAGTGATCCACCCGACTCTAGATTTTAAGCGCGCCCCGATTTACGCTCGCGTTGCGACTGAAGAATTCGCCCCAGATACACGCCAGTGAAACTGTGGTCACATTTTGCAACTTCCTCAGGCGTGCCTTCAGCAATCATTTCACCACCACCGTCACCCCCCTCAGGGCCCATGTCAATAATCCAGTCTGCGGTTTTTATCACGTCCAGATTGTGCTCAATAATCACCATCGTGTTGCCCGCTTCCACCAGTTCACCAATAACTTTCAACAACATAGCAATGTCGTGGAAATGCAGGCCAGTGGTGGGTTCGTCGAGAATGTAGAGGGTTCGCCCTGTGTCGCGCTTGGAAAGTTCCAGCGAGAGTTTTACGCGTTGCGCCTCGCCGCCAGACAAGGTCGTTGCAGACTGACCCAAGCGCACATAACCCAGACCCACATTCACCAGCGTTTTCAGTTTTCTTGAAATGGTGGGCACTGCAGAGAATACCTCCAGCGCCTGCTCCACTGTCAGATTCAGCACCTCAGCGATGTTCAAGCCGCGGTAGCGTACCTCCAGCGTTTCCCGGTTGTAGCGTTTGCCGTGGCACACATCACAGTTTACGTAAAGGTCTGGGAGGAAGTGCATTTCAACTTTGACGACGCCATCGCCCTGGCAGGCTTCACATCGGCCGCCCTTTACGTTGAAAGAGAACCGGCCGGTGTCATAGCCACGTTCGCGCGCCATTGGAACGCCCGCGAACAAATCGCGGATGGGCGTGAACAAACCCGTGTAGGTGGCAGGGTTGCTGCGCGGCGTTCTGCCGATGGGGCTTTGGTCTACTGCAATGACTTTATCGAAGTGTTCAAAACCATTGATGGCTTCGTAAGGTGCGGGGTCGCTTTGTGCGCCATTGAGGGTGCGTGCTGCGGCCACCAGCAAGGTGTCGTTGATCAATGTGGATTTGCCCGAACCGGAAACGCCGGTGACACAGACCAGCACACCCACTGGAATGTGGACGGTGACATTTTTAAGGTTGTTGCCTGTGGCACCCTGTACCGTCAGCATTTTTTCCGGATTGATGTTGCGGCGCTGTTGGGGCAGGGCAATTTCCAGGTGGCCGGACAAGTAGCGTCCGGTCAGTGATTCTGTGTTTTGTGCAATTTCATTCGGTGTGCCAATGGCAATGACATGGCCGCCGGCTTCGCCAGCGCCCGGGCCCATGTCCACCACCATATCGGCGGCCAGAATGGCGTCTTCGTCGTGTTCCACCACCAGCACGGAGTTGCCGAGGTCGCGCAGGCGCTTCAGGGTTTCTATGAGGCGGTCGTTGTCGCGTTGGTGCAATCCGATGGAGGGTTCGTCCAGCACATACATCACGCCGGTGAGGCCGGAGCCAATTTGGCTGGCCAAGCGTATGCGCTGCGATTCTCCTCCTGAAAGTGTGTCTGCCGAGCGGTTCAGGCTGAGGTAATTCAAGCCAACGTTGTTGAGGAACTGCAACCGCGATTTCACTTCCGACAAAATGCGTTCTGCAATTTGGCCGCGTGCGCCGGGCAGGTCGAGTTCCTTGAAATAATTCAAGGCCTGGTTAATGGGCAAGCCTGCCACGCTGTGCAAATCACGTTTCTGGTGAGCTTCGCCGATGGTGACGCAGCGAGCCTCTTTTTTGAGGCGCGAGCCAGCGCATTCCGGGCAGGGGCGCATGCTGAGCAGTTTGCCCAGCTCGTCCTTTACCACGTTGGAGTCGGTTTCCTTCTGGCGGCGTTGCAGGTTGTTGATGACGCCCTCAAACGGATGTTGCTTCACGGCCGGTGCGCTGCGGTCGGACAAATACGTAAAAGTGATGACCTCGTCTCCGGAGCCATACAAAATTGCGTTCGTCACGGCCTGCGGCAGGTCGTTCCAAGACAATTCAACATCGAATTCATAGTGAATGGCCAAGCTTTGCAGCATCTGGAAGTACAGCGGGTTGCGTCTGTCCCAGCCGGCGATGCAACCGGCGGCCAGGCTCAGGTCCGGGAATGCGACGACTTTCTTGGGGTCTACGAATTGCTCAAGGCCCAGACCGTCGCAACGTGTGCAAGCGCCAGCCGGATTGTTGAATGAAAACAGTCTGGGTTCGAGTTCGGCCAAGCTGTAGTCGCAAACAGGGCAGGCAAATTTACTGGAAAAAACGCTTTGAACGTTGGTGTCCAGATTCACGGCCAAGGCTTTGCTTTGGGCCAGACGCAGTGCGGTCTCGAAGCTTTCAGCCAGACGTTGCCGCGCATCCGGGCGCACTTTCAGGCGGTCAACAACCACGTCAATTGAGTGTTTTTGCTGTTTGTCCAGCACGGGCAGGGCATCAAGTTCGGTGAGTACGGGCGCTTCGTTGCCCACAGCCAGGCGAACACGCACGAAACCTTGGGCGCGCAGGTCGTCAAAGAGGTTGGTGTGGTCGCCTTTGCGTTGTGTGACCACCGGGGCCAATATCATCAGCCGGGTGTCTTCCGGCCAGGCCAGAATGCTGTCCACCATTTCAGTGACAGTTTGCGAGCTTAGGGTGATGTTGTGTTCGGGGCAGTGCGGAACACCGGCCCTGGCAAACAGCAGTCGCAGGTAGTCGTGAATTTCCGTGACGGTACCCACCGTTGAGCGCGGGTTGTGGCTGGTGGCTTTCTGTTCAATGGCGATGGCCGGTGACAGTCCTTCGATCATGTCGACATCCGGCTTTTCCATGAGTTGCAGGAATTGCCGCGCGTAAGCCGACAGGCTTTCCACGTAACGGCGCTGTCCTTCGGCATACAAGGTGTCAAAAGCCAACGACGATTTTCCCGATCCTGACAGCCCCGTGATCACAACCAATTGGTTGCGGGGTAGTTCAAGCGAGATGTTTTTAAGGTTGTGGGTACGGGCACCGCGGATGCGGATGAGGTCCTTCATGGGGTTTCAACACTGCGTGAGAGCTTAAGCAACCTGATAATATAGAGTTTTTCCGGCTTTCGGGCGCTGTGCCCCTGAGTTAGCTCTTTCGATGGATGTTCCTTTGTCCCCAGATTCAATGCGCATGACCCCGCTGGAGCGCTCCGCTGCGGGATGGTTGGCCAGTATTTTTGCTTTGCGAATGCTGGGTCTCTTCATGATTTTGCCTGTATTGGCTGTGCACGCCCGGGGCATGCCGGGAGGCAGCGACCTCACGATGGTGGGGCTGGCGCTAGGCATTTACGGACTGACGCAAGCCTGTTTGCAGATTCCCATGGGTTGGGCGTCCGACAAACTGGGGCGCAAGCCCGTCATTGTGGCGGGTTTGGTGGTGTTTGCTGCCGGCTCTTTGTGGGCCGCCTATGCACCGAGCCTCGAGCAACTGGTGTTTGCAAGGGCCTTGCAAGGCGCGGGTGCCATTTCTGCGGCGGTCACTGCGTTTCTGGCTGACCTGACCCGCGACGAAGTGCGCTCCAAGGCCATGGCCATGATAGGTGGCTCAATTGGCCTGACCTTTGCGGTTTCCTTGGCGGGTGCGCCTGCTTTGTACAGCGCTGTGGGCATGTCCGGGCTGTTTCTGCTCACCGCGGGTTTGTGCGTCTGCGCCATTTGGGTGGTGATCAACCGGCTGCCTGCTGATTTATCCTCTGAAGTGAAGCAGGCCTTGGCCAACCAGCAAAAAAAACCGGTTCCCTGGCAGCAAGTGGTGTTTCAACCAGACTTGTTGCGTCTGAATGTGGGCATTTTTACTTTGCATCTGACGCAAATGGCCATGTTCGTTGTCATTCCAGGTTTGTTGTTGTCCACGGGCGCCTTGCCGGTGGAACAGCATTGGAAAGTGTATTTGCCAGTGGTGCTGTTGTCTTTTGTCTTGATGATTCCTCCCATGATCTGGGCGGAAAAAAAGGGTAAGACCAAAACCGTGAAATTGTTGTCTGTGGCTGCCATGGCAGCGGTGCAGGCGCTGTTTGCGTTTGCCACGCAGCAATTCTGGTTGTTGGTGGGTTTGCTGGTGATTTATTTTGTCAGTTTCAACTTGCTGGAAGCCATGTTGCCTTCCTGGGTTTCCCGGGTGGCACCGCCGCAGTCCAAGGGGCTTGCGCTGGGCGTATACAACACCACGCAGGCGCTGGGGCTGTTTTTAGGGGGCTGGCTGGGCGGTTGGGTCTCCAAGCATTCCGGCAGTGAGCAGGTGTTCATTGCAATCTCGGTTTTAACCTTGGTCTGGTTGGTAGTGATTTTAAAGCTCACGCCCTTGCCCAAGCGGGTGAAGGCTGCCGATATGTCTGTTCAAACGGCTGCGGTTTGACAAGCCGCCCGAACCGGCAAGCAAGAAAATAACTTTTAAGGAGCACGGCCCATGAATGCGCTAGATACCCTGAAGACCTGCACGGTGGTGGTTGCCGACACGGGCGACTTTCAATCCATGGCCGCTTTTTCTCCACGAGACGCAACCACAAACCCGTCATTGATTTTAAAAGCGGTGCAAAAACCGGAATATGCGACTTTGATGAAGACCGTCAAGGCGCAGCACTCCGGAGCCTCAATTGAAGCACTGACAGATCACCTGCTGGTGGCGTTCGGGCAGAAAATTCTCGCCATCATTCCCGGGCGGGTGTCCACGGAAGTGGATGCGCGGTTGTCATTTGATACGCAGGCCACTTTGCAGCGTGCCCGCCATCTGATTTCGCTTTACAAGGCCCAAGGGGTGGATACCCAACGGGTGCTCATAAAAATTGCTGCCACTTGGGAAGGTATACAGGCCGCGAAAATTCTTGAGCAGGAAGGCATTCATTGCAACCTGACCTTGCTGTTTTCCATGGTTCAGGCGGTGGCCTGCGCCGATGCCAACGTGAAGCTGATTTCCCCGTTTGTCGGGCGAATTTACGACTGGGCGAAAAAACAGGCTGGTTCGCAGTGGAATGAGGCGCAGATGTCCGGCGCCAACGATCCGGGTGTGCAGTCGGTCAGCCGGATTTACGCGTATTACAAGCAGCAGGGCATTGCCACTGAAATCATGGGGGCGAGTTTTCGCAATGTGGGTCAGATTCTGGCCTTGGCGGGTTGCGATTTGCTCACCATCAGCCCTGATTTGCTGGCCCAGTTAGCTGACATGCCTGGTGATCAGGTAAAGGCTGTATTGAGTCCGGCTTGGGCACAGTCGCAAAACAAGGAAACATTCGCGCAAAATGAAACAGGTTTCCGTTTTGGTTTGAATGAAGATGCAATGGCGAGCGATAAATTGTCTGAGGGCATCAGGGCTTTTGTGGCTGACGCCAGAAAACTTGATGTGCTGCTGGCACAGGCCTGAAGGTTTCCACGTGAAAAAACCCGATCTGTGGGCCTTGCCGCTGTTGGCGGCCCTGTGCGCCGGCGCCTTGGGCGCTGCGCTCTACTTTCAGCATGTGCTTGACTGGCAACCGTGCCCTTTGTGCATCATGCAGCGGCTTGCCTTTGTGGTGGTGCTGGTGTGTGCCTTGTTGGCTTTGTTGGTGCGTTCCGAAGCAGGGCGCAAGCGCATGCTTGGTTTCGGTCTTCTAAGCGCTTTTAGCGGTTTTGGCGTGGCTGCCTACCATGTGTGGGTAATTGCACACCCCAAGGTATCTTGCGGTATTGATCCCTTGGAAACGCAAATTAACGCGCTGTGGCTGGTTCAACAAATGCCTTGGTTACTGAAGGCGGACGGTTTGTGCTCAACTCCGTATCCGCCCGTCATGGGCTTGCACATGCCCACCTGGACGTTGTTGCTGATGGGCTTTAGTGCATGTCTGTTTGTTTGGTGTTCAGTGAAGAGCAAACGCTGATTTCATTGAGCGTGAAAACAACTGAGGACGTCCATGTCAGTTGCTTGGACTTTTGCTCAAACTGACGCTTGACCTCACGCTCCAGCATGTCTACGTAGTTCAGCATTTCACCAAAAGCTGCGCGTATCTCCGGTTTGTTTTGTTCATTCACCAATGCGACCAACTTGCACAAGGCCTCTTCCAGCTTCTCGTCGAAGGGGAACAGGGTTTGTGTTTGGGCCAGTTGTTCAGCACCAGCGTTGTCTGCCACATAGGCTTCTTCACTGGCTCTCAAAATCATGGGTTGCATGCTCAAAACTTTCTCAGATGGCTCGTTTGAGTATATTGGCTCAAATGCAAAAGGGCCCATCCTTCGATAAAAACCAAGTTTCCCTTGAAATTTAACTATTGCTTGCAGAAATGTAGGTAAAGTTCCCCGAAATGCGGTCGTTAAATACCATGAGGGTGCGTTCCGAAGAAAATTCTCGCAGTTGTCCGCCCTGCGTCCCTGTGCAGGCTGAGTTCGCCACCAAACCGCTGAATGGCCCGTTGCGCCAAGCAGAGCCCCACGCCTTCACCAGGAAATTCATCGTTGCCATGCAGGCGGTGAAACAGGCGGAACAGTTTATTGCTGTGTTCCACGTTGAAGCCAACACCGTTGTCGCGTATTTCAATACTGCGCTGCTCGGCATTCATCAGCACACTGATGCTTGGATTTTCAGCGCGTGCAGAAAATTTCTGCGCGTTTTCCAGCAGGGCTTCCAGCGCTTTTTTGAAAGTGGCCTTGTCGGCGCTGACGGTAAAACTGCTGCCGGCCAATGTGCAGGCATGGGTAAAGTCGTGGGCTTGCAGCAATGGCAAAATGAAACTGCCGCAGTCTATGGGTTCCGGTGTCACGGGGGCCACGGAAATGCGCATGTATTCCAGCAAGCCCTCCACCAGTACCGACATTCTGTGCCCGTTCCTGCGCACCTCGGACAGCGACTTTTTTGCGTCTTCGGTCAGCAGTGCGCCCAGATCGTCCTCCAGAAAAAACGTATAGGCATCAATGGCGCGTATGGGGGTTCGCAGATCGTGGGCAATGGTGCCGGACAGCCAGTTCATTTGTTGCAGCAGCCGTTCGTTTTCAACGGCTTGTTGTCCCAGGTGGGTGTTGAACCGGGTTTTTAGTGTGCTCAGTTCGTTCAGTGTTTGCTGCAGCCGGGTTTCCGTCTGCTTTTGACTTTGAGAAAGGCTATTAACCCCTTTTTGATGTTCATTCAGAACAAAGTGCAGTGCTTCTTCATGCTGCAGTTTTAGCGCGGCTTCGCGGTCTTTGCTGGATTGAAGTTCTGCCTCGAGTATTCTGATGGTTTGCTGTGCGGCCAGTAAATCGCCCTCGGTGGCGATGTTTTGACCCACCAAAGAAGAAGCCAGCCTTGTTTTCCAGTTCGATTCAGTCATGGTTTGATTGCGGGTTGTTTCACTGAATAAGCCGGGTTGAACTGCAATCCAGCGTTTGAACCTCAAACACGGAGCTGTTGGCTGCAATGCCGGGAATGGCCAAAATGCTGTCCAGCAAGGTGCCCACCGTCAGCAATATCGGCGACAGGGCAGTTTTTACTACAGGTATCAAGGTGTCTTGAACAAGACTCAAAACAGGGCCCAGCGTGAGTGACAACAGACCGCCCAATACGCCGGTGGTGTTGATTTCCGGTTCTATCACCAGTTGGCTCACCAGATTGCTCAGTGCACTGCCATTTGAGCCGGGTATGGTGTAGGCGGGCGGTGGCTTGCCTGTCAAGGTGGCGGTTGCGCCTGTGCTTTGCCCGGTGGCTTGAGCCAAGAGCTTGGCTTGAACCGTGACCAGTCCACCCACATTGACTTCTGCCAGAGTGGCTTTGGCACCGCAGGTAATGGGAGTGGTGCTGGTGTCTGCAAAATTGGCCGGCTTGTCTGAAAGACACAGCAAGGCCAGCGAGCTTTTTGTGGTGATCAGGGTTTGGTTATTGCTGCGGGGCATTTTGCAACGAATGTCGTTTACGGTGGCTTCGGCACCACCGACTTGCAGGTAAACGCCTCCCTTGAGTGCGGTGATTAAGCCGGCGACAGAAAGCCCGTTTTGCAAAAAATTGACTTCCACCTTGATCTGTCCGGTCCTGATGAAGCCCACGGGGCTGACACCCGGCTTTTTTCTGGTGACCAGAATTTGTGGTGGTTCAGTGACATAGACTTTCACCGAGGCAATGTTTGGAAGGCCCAAATTCAAATTAACGGCTCTGCCGGTGGCTCCGGCCAGAATACCTGTGATGGAGAGATCGCCCAGATTGATGTTGGCATTGACGGCATCGACTTGCCCGATGTCCAGTTTCAGCAGCCTGCCCACAGGCAAGGTGACTGCATTTAGTTGAACCCGCAAGGCATTGAGGGTGACTTGCGCTGCGCTGAGGTCGCTGCCTTTTGCGATGCCTGCCGCCAGATTCAGAAAATCACCCAAATTTACTGTTGTATTGACCAGATCTGTTGCACTTGCCAAGCCCAATGCATTGCTGAGGTCTAGAACATTCACAGTGGCTGTATTGTTTAACAGGCCTTGATAACTCACTGCGGACAGGTTGATATTGCCCCCGCCAATTGCGTTGATCAGCCCGTTGAGCAAGGCCGACTGTGCCGTGTTCAATGTGACCAAGCTGTTTGAAATGGTGGCGACGATCAGCGGTGAGGGTTGCGCTGTTGCGCTGGCGCGCAGCACGGTGTCTGCTGCAAAAAAATAGGGTTTGACGGTTCGCAAAACCACGGCACGGCTGTTGGTGGAGCCGCTGCTACAGGCTTGCGTGGCGGTGTTTGCGGGGTCGGTCGGGCAGTCGAAGGTCAGCGTGTCTGACGTTCTAAGGCCGTTGTTGGTGGCCAACTCTCTGGCCGTGCCAAATGCCGGAAAATCGCCCAGTTGAGAGGCTGCCGTACGGGCTGCCACGTCGGCAATTTTTTGAATTTCCCGTTTCTGCCACATCATTTGCCCCAAGCCCAAGGCCGTGAAGCAAGACACCGCAATGCCCAGACCAAACAGGGCCAACACCAAAATGCCACCGCGTTGCCGGTCAGGCCTGAGTGTGGTGACGGGCATTTTAGCGGGTGCTGCCGGTTGCATTGGAGGTGGCCTTGAAAGAACTGCTGGTTGCGGATTGGCTGCCCGCATCCGCGCCGCTGACGTACTTTACAACAGACTGGGCAGCCCGTTGGGCGGGGTAGGGTTCCACAGGTGCGCGGTTGGTATCCGACCGTTGTTCTACCAGCCAGGCACGGGTACTGCTGCCCACGCTCAGTGGGTCAGGCGTCTGGGCTTTTTCCGCTCCTGGTGTTTGCGCTGTGGCAATTGAGCTTAATGGAGCGATCAGGGCCAAAATCAGCAGTGTATTTTTCATGTGTTTAATTCCTGAGATTGTGTTTTTCGGCCAACACATTGGTGTCCAAAGGGCGGGCGTTGCTGTGCGCGCTGCGTATTTTCAAGGCCTGAGTTTTCACTGCCGCCTTGTTCTCAGGTTTCCAGGCCAATTGACCGGAAAGCACCTCAAACATGGCGTCTTCGTTGTAGATTGCCGCGAACAAGGCCAGATTGGCTTTTGCTTGTGTCCGCTCAGGGTCAAGTTCATCGGCTTTTTTAAGAGCGACAAAGGCGGCATCACGCTGGTTGAGCATTAAATAAACCAAACCGAGATCGTTGTAGGCGGCGGCATTGAGCGGTGCGTCTTTCAGTGCCTGCAGAAATTGCGTCTCAGCCGTTTTCCATTGCCCTTTTTGTGCGGCAACTTTCCCCAACCCATGCAGCGCTTGGGGTTTGGTTTTTGCATTTGCAGTGACGAGTTCCTGATACAACTGGCTGGCCGGATCGAGTTGCTGGGTTAATCGCAGTGCGTCGGCCTTCAACAGTTTTGCCTGCGGGTCAGCACCCCAGCTTTTTTCATAGGCGTCACTGTGGGCCAGCGCTGCGTAATAGGCGCCTTGGTCTATCATTTGCGCCAGCAGTTTGAGTTGCAGCTTGCGCTCTTGCTCCTTCTGTTGCTCGGGGCTTAACAAGGGCGCTGACTGATCTGCGTAATCTGCTGTGTTGCGATTTTTGTTCTCTGCCATTTGCTTGCTAAAAGAGGAGCAAGCTGACAAAAACAGGCACAGCAAGGCCACAGACACGCGTTTGTTTGTGAGTGCAGTCTTCATTTCAAAGGCGCCCCAAATTGTTAAGCAGGGAAATAATGCCAGGGCCTCCGGTAATGATCAGCAAGGCGGGCAGGGTGGTCAGTACCATGATGCCTGTCAGTTTTACAGACAGTTTGCCCATGCGCTCCTTGGAATTGGCCCTTTCCTTTTCAACCATGCGTTCGGCAAAAAGTTTGAGTGGTTCTTGCACCGCACCGCCGTATTTTTCAATTTGCTCAATCACGGTAATAAAACCCTTGAAATCCTGGCTGGTGTAGGTCTGGTTGATTTTTCTTAAAATTTGCAGCCAAGTGACACCTGATTGCACCTGCGGCCTGGCCGCATTCAGCAGTTTTCCGGTGATGGGCACCAGTTCGCGCAACTGGGTGGACACAATGTCTATGGCTTGGTCGGTGCTCATGCCCACGCCTGCCAGCAAACGCAGGATGTCCACCAAAGCCACCAGCTCTTTTTCAAAAGCGGTTTCCCGGCCCTCGGCCAAGCTTTGCAACAGCCATTTCAAACTCATGTAGCCCACGCCTGCGCAACTCAGCAGAATCAAAAACAGCCATGTGCCCTGGCTGTCTGCGCCTAACCAGAAATAGCCCAGCGCGAAACCTGCGACCGCCAGCGCTGTGCGGGTTAGTGTGTAGCGTACCGTCCATTGCTCAGTGCCCAGACCGGCTTTGCCCAACAAGGCCCTTTCCTCGGCATCCAGCATGTATTTCAGAATGCCGGTTTTCTCGATGACCTCGCCGATCTGGTCCAGGGATTCTGCAATGCTTGAGCCCTTGAGAATACGTGAGCCTCTGCCAGTGATTTGTACTCGGCGCCTTTCCGTGACCAAGTGGTCAATGCGGTCGTTGATGATTTGAGCGCGCTGTGCGTGCAGAAAAATACCAACAGCCAGCGCGAGCAGGGTTACACCCAAAATAATGATGCCAAGTTTGAACAGCGGATTGTCCATCAGGTCCATGGCTGTTTCCTCAAAAATTCTTGACCATGCGCATCATCAGGTACATACCCAAGAGCTGCAGGCTGGTGGCGGCAATCAACATGGTGGCGCCGCTTTCATCGTTCCACATGCTGATCAGGTACCCCGGGCTGATGACCAGCATTACACCCACCACAAATGGTGTGAGGCCCGCCAAAATAACGGCTGACATGCGCGCCTCGGAGGACATGGCGAGCATTTCCTTGTAATGCTGGTCGCGGTCGCGAAGGTACTGGCCCAAACGGCTCAAGAGAATGTCTGATTTGCCACCATAGTTCATTGCCAGTGAAATAATGCTGGCCATCAGGCGAAATTCGGTGAGTCCGTAAATGGCTGCAATGCGTGCCATGGATTGGTCCAGTTCAAGGCCGGCCTGCTGCATGTCCAAGGTGACACTTAGGGATGCCTTCAAAGGCTGCTCGGCCATTTCAACGGCTGAGTTGAATGCAATGTTCAAACTGTAGCCCACGGCGCTGATGCGTGACACTGCATCAATAAAACCCGGTAACTGTTCAATAATGCGTTTGCGCCGTGCCCGTTGGCGCGTTAGCAGCCAACCTACGAACAGCAGGCTTTCCAGCATCAGGGCACCAAACAGGGCCAAAATACCCTGAACTAAGCTCAGTACAAGAGCTGGCAGCACGAGACCGGCTGCCAGTAGGAAAAGCGTTCGGTTGTCGGTTTTCAAACCGGCGGAGATCAGGGTGTCGGTGAAAAATCTGGGAATGTATTTTTTCTTCAGTGGGTCGTTGTCAGACAGTTCGAACTTTTTCTTCACCCGCATGGCTTCTTCCAGACGCCCCAGCGTTTGCTGGGTTGCAGCATCCCGCATGCCTTTATCGATCAAATAAAGACCTGCGCCTACCATCATGAAGGCCACGCCAATCAATATGAAGCCAAAGCTGCTCATGTGAGTCTGATTTTAGAAATTTTCGAGTTTTTCGGGTACGGCACCATGGGAACCCAAGCGTCCACTTCTTGGCCGTCACTGCTGAGTCGGCCCTCGTAGCGAAACAGATCTTGAAGAATGATGTTGTCGTCCGCCATGCCTGCCACTTCAGTGACATTGACCACACGACGCTTGCCGGAGGGCAGTCGTGCAATCTGCACAATAATATCCAGCGCCGAACCGATCTGCCTGCGTAAACTGGCCTCGCTGCCGGTAAAGCCGGCAAAACCGGAGAGCATTTCCAGCCGCTGTATGCAGTCGCGGGGCGTGGAGGCGTGGATGGTGCCCATGGAGCCATCGTGTCCGGTGCTCATGGCCTGCAGCATGTCCAGCACTTCTGCGCCGCGCACCTCGCCAACCACAATGCGGTCCGGACGCATCCGCAAGCTGTTCTTCACGAGTTCGCGAATGCTGACGGCACCCGCACCTTCCTGACCGCCGGGGCGACTTTCCAGACGCACCACGTGCGAGTGGTTCAGGCGCAACTCTGCGGTGTCTTCCACGGTAATGATGCGCTCGCCAGGTTGAATGAACTCGGCCAACACATTGAGCATGGAGGTTTTGCCCGTGGAGGTGGCGCCGCTCACCACCAAGTTGCAATGCGACCGCACCGCGGCTTGCAGCAATTCCATGACAGGGCGGTTGTACGCACCCAAAGCCATCATTTCTTCAGGCGTCAAAGGGGCTGCCCGGAATTTCCGGATACTTACCACCACGCCATCGCGGGCCAGCGGCGCAATAATAACGTTCAAGCGGCTGCCATCCGGCAGACGCGCATCCACCATGGGGGACGACTCGTCCAGTCGCCTGCCGATGGGCGCCAGTATTCGGCGGATAATCCGCAGCAGGTGTGCGTTGTCAATGAAGCGCGTTGTTGCCCGTTGCATTTTGCCGTGGCGCGATACATACACATCTTTAAAGCCGTTGATCATGATGTCTTCAACGGCGGGGTCGCCCAGCAAGTCTTCAAGGGGACCGAAACCGGAAATTTCCTTGATCAGCGCATCGGCTACTGAATTTACTTCGGCGTCGTTCAGTGGTATTTGCTGGTTGTAGATAAAAGCCTGAACCTCACTTTCAATGAAGTCACGCACCCCCACGGCATCCAGCCGGCCAAAGGAAGCGCCTTTTTTTTCGATCAGGCTGAGAATATGCTCATGCGCCATTTCCCGTACGTTTTGCAGCACTTCGT
>JAJTDO010000037.1 GCA_021300475.1 Burkholderiales bacterium
TGGCCTGTGAGCCTGAATTTGGTTGCACGTTGGCGGCTTCGGCGCCAAACAGGGTTTTCAAGCGGTCAATGGCCAGTGTTTCAGCCATGTCTACATATTCGCAGCCGCCGTAATAGCGTTTGCCGGGGTAGCCTTCGGCGTATTTGTTGGTCAGTTGGCCGCCTTGGGCTTCCATGACAGCAGGTGAGGCGTAGTTTTCAGAGGCGATCAGTTCAATGTGATCTTCCTGACGACGGTTTTCCTTCTGGATGGCAGCCCAGAGTTCGGGGTCGGTTTTCTCGATGCCAATGGCGCGGTCAAACATGGTATTTCCTGCAAAATAAGGCGTTGAACAAGGAATTTGGACAACGCTGGACGTGACGCGTTCGCTTTTTGAACGCAGAACTTCAAATTTTAACGTTAACGGAGCGCCTATGCCACCCGTTGATCTACTTCGTCCCTGCCTCCGTGTTCCAGGTGCAGGGTGTCGCCCCATGAGCGCAGCAACCAGCCCGAGGCGCTGTGGTCTATGACATTGACGCTGGTATTGGCAAGCAGCCAGGTGCGGGTAGGTTGCAAAGGCAAGCCTTGCGCATGGCGGTAAATGCAGTCGAGTACGCCGCCGTGAACCACCACAGCCAGCGTGTGGCCGATGTGCTGCAGGGCCAGCGCATGGGCCGCCTGCGTCACACGGTCATAAAATACCTGCAAGAATTCTCCACCGGGCAGGGGGGCTTGCGGTTGCCGTTGGGTCAGTTTTTCATAAATTTCCGGATGTTGCTGCGCCATTTCGTCTGCGGTCAGCCCGGACAAAGCACCGTAGTGGCGTTCCCTGAGCGTGGTGTGCGTGCTCAGCGCCAACCCCAACGGGGCGGCCAGTGCTTGCGCGGTTTGCCGGGCCCGCATCAGGTCGCTGCTGTGAATGCCGTTGATTGTCAGAAACCGGTGTTTACTGGCGCTGTGCAGGCGGGCCGCCAGTTGCCGGGCTTGCAGTTGCCCGGTTTCATTCAGCGCAATGTCCAGATGCCCCTGAAACCGCTTTTCCGTGTTCCAAGCGGTTTCACCGTGCCGTATCCATAAAATTCTGCAACTGTTTTCGGCGGGTTCGGGCAAATGCGTAAAGTGTATGG
The DNA here is from genome assembly GCA_021300475.1 of Burkholderiales bacterium. Classification (GTDB taxonomy): domain Bacteria; phylum Pseudomonadota; class Gammaproteobacteria; order Burkholderiales; family Burkholderiaceae_B; genus SXZD01. Next base: position 1,110 of record JAJTDO010000037.1, read on the forward strand.
CGGGCGCTGACATGGCAGTGTTTATAAAATCATCTCAACACCCATTTTAGCAGCCTATTCAAACCCTTAACCGGTTTTTAACCATGTGGCCTTCAATACTTTGCCGTTGGCCACGGCATGCACCATGCCCATGCTGGGCACGATACTGATGTTTTGAGCCGCCACAGGCACTACGTGAATCTGGCCGTTGGAAATAAACACGCTGGCGGTGGCGTAGGAACCATCCGGAGAGGAAACATTCACAATGTAATGCCCCTCCCCGGTACCACTAAACAAGGGCAGGGCAGCGCCCAAACCTGCATAGCCTTCTGTCTGGCCGCTGTTGATGGTGTCTGCCTGCATGCGAACCGCCTTGCCGTTGGTAGCGCTGAATTTGTCGCTTTTCAGGTCTTCAAAACTGCCTTTGCCGGCTTCAATTTCTTGCGCCTTGAGCTTTTGGGTTTCAATTCTCTCAGCACTGATATTGCTGACGGTAAAGTTCGGCAGGTTTGAGCTCAGCGTACGTGGGTCCTTGACTTGCAAACCCAGGCTGTCGAGCTTCTTGTTCAGGTGCCCCACACCCGCACTGGCCAGTGCGCCCATCAATCCGTAATTCACAGCGTAGTAACCGGCGTGTTTGCCTTCGGTTTGCACACTGACAAGCTCTGGAAACATTGGTTGCAGCTCTTGAGCCAGAACACCCAAGGTTCTTGTGTGTGCGGGATCGTCGCGGAATGAATAAGCAAACAGGTTTATTTTTGACAGGCGTTCCAGCAAAGAGAGGCCTTCAATGGTGGTGATGCCTTCTTTCAAGCGCAAATCAGACGGGCTGATGAGTGCGAGTGCTTTGTCTATGGTCGCGCCGCTGGCGAGTTTTTCAGTGGTGACGTTTCCGTTTGCAATTTTTGCTGTGGTGACTGCAAGGTCTTGAAGTTTGGCTGTGGTGACTGCAAGGTCTGCAAGCGTCATTGTCAGGTTGTAATTCATGTTGTCTGTGGTGCTTGAATTACCGATGACCGCGCCGGTCAGGGTAATTTTAATCGGATTTTTAAGTTTGGTGGCTGTGTCAGCGTTGCCTTTCAGGTTGCCCGTCACATTGCCTGTCACATTGCCGGTTACATTCCCGGTGAGGTTGCCGAAAAAAGAGGCCGCAGTCACCGTTCCACCGCCTCCGAAGAAGCTGATGGTTTTGTCCGCGCCGTTTATTTTGATCGTTGCATTACCGCTGCCATCTTCCATTTGCAGTATGTTGCGAATGCTCGCACTTGTTGCGACACTCAGCGTGTTGGAGCTGACGCCTACGAATGTGCCCGAGCCCTCAACTTCCAATTGCTTGAAGGTTACAGCACTGCTGCTTTTGACGTCCTGGTTCATGTTTTTTGCATGATTCAAATCGGTGGCGGCATCCAAGTTCAGGCTTACGGTCCCCCCAAGCTTGGCGCTGGCTGTTTGGTTCCTGTTGCTCAGGATATCGCCAGTCAGCGAAATTGTGACGGTAGCGGTTTCCAGTGCCGAAACTTTGGCTGCGAGCGCAGAGACATCGCCGCTGTTTCCAATTGTGTTGGTGTAACTTTGCGGGCCGTTAAATGTGGCTGAGGTATTGACGAAAGATGTGATTGAGGGCTGGGTACATTCTTGTGCGCTGGTTCCGTTGATCGTACAACTGAAGTTTGAAATCGTCACTGGGGCGTCCACCCTGCTGATCGTGACCTGTCGTTGGTCGCGTTGGTCAAGGTAACCGCTCAAGGTAATGTCTGCGGTTTTGTTGCCCGACGTACTTAGGTCGAAGGTGGCAGTTTGTGAGCCCAGATCTTTTGTGGCGACGCCCCCGCTTTCATGCACCTGTACCAGTTGCCTTACATTCAATGTCAGTGTCTGGGCGAGTTTGTCCGAAGTGCCCGCCAAGTTGCCTTGAATTGGATTCGAGACGGTCAGCCCTGAAAATGTGGGGGCATTTGTTGTACCCAGATTTTGATTAATACTGTAAAAAAACTCGTTTGCATAGGCCAGGTTAATGTCGAGCGAGCCGGTGGCGCTTGTAAACTGACCAGAGCCGATTCTTGTAAAAATACTGTTTCCCGCTGAAGGCGAAAGGAAGTTCAGGGTGGTCACATTGCTTGTAAGCAGCCTGCCTTTTAGGGTCAAGTCGCCTGTGATGGTGGCGTTGCCGTTGACTAACAAGCCGCCGTTTGCGGTCAGCAGTCCGGAAAACGTACCGGTTGTGGCTTTAAGCCCGCCGTTTGCACTCAGCAGTTCGGAAAACGTACCAGTTGTGGCTGACAGGGCGCCGCTTGAAAGCGTACCTGAAGTAGCTATAGACCCCGCGATTAAGCTGCCTCCGGTGGTAATTGAGTTTCCCGATAAAACACCTCCGAATGTGCCTCCTGAGGCGCTGATGTCGCCGCTGAACGCACCGGTTGTTGCAGAGAGCCCACCGTCTGCAGCCAACTGACCAGAAAACGCACCGGTTTTTGCAGAGAGCCCACCGTCTGCAATGAGCTTACCTTTTACAGTCAACTGACCAGAAAACTCACCGCTTGCGGCGCTAAGCCCGCCGTCTGCACTTAGTAATCCGGAAAACGTACCTGTGGTGGAAGTAATGCCTTGTCTGGCGTCGAAAATGCCGTTTACCGTGGTTGGGCCGTTTAACGTCAAGGTGTTGCCATTAAGCGTCAGATTTCCTGCTGCATCAAGTGCCATGCGGTTTACAGCGCCTTGCCTGAGAGAAAACGTGTTGTCATCAATCAGGCCAATATAGGCGAATAATGCATCTGTGCTTGTATTAAAGCCAACGCCGGCCAGGTAATTTGAATTTGTAGACGCCGTACCACTTTGATCTTGCTGTTTTGTGCCTAGCGACAATAGCGCCTTCGCGGCGGTTCCACCTACCGTGGACTGTGAGAGGGTGGCAATTCCCATGCTGCCAGACAACCAGTTGAGGTTGGTCTTTGTTTTATCAGTGGCGTCTACAGTTTGTTTGAATCCAGCATTTAAAGGCTGCCATTTGTCTGTGCTGCTGTAGCGAAAAAACTGGTTGGTTGTTCTAACCCAACGAATCTGGTCTTCGTAGAGGTCTGCCGAGTTAATCGATGCAAGTTCGTTGTATGTGCCTACAGACTTTTCGAGAAAGCGGGAGTTGGCACCGGAATATGTAATGTCATGGAAGGTGTACATCAAATAGACATCATCGACATTGCTGCTGCGTTGAGCCTCTTTTTGTGAGGCCGTTACCGGAGCGCCTTTGATGGCGTCGCGGAAATCATCGCAAGCGTATTCGTACCGGCCATTGGAGCCTGCGGAGATCACCACAAAGCCAATCGCATCCCTGGGGTTAATGCCAGATTTCGTCGAGCCAGACAGTCTGCCTGTACTTGCGGGCTGACCAGGAAAGTGGAACGCACAGTAGGCAAAAGGCAAGCCGTTGGGATCTTTCAGGTTGGAGAGGTCAAAACTTGTGTTTTGAGGGAGGTACAGAAAGTTGGACTTTGCCAGTGTTCCGCGTAAACCGAAGTATTGCCCGGGAAGCGGCCTTTTGCCATTGGGCGCTAATTTCAGTGTCGGGTTGCTACTGGAAGATTGCGTGCTTGAGTCGTACTGATCCAGCAGCTGTAGCGCAATTTTTCGCAGCTCCACTTCAGTAGCAGATTGCCTGGCCAACATGACTGTGCTGAGGGCTTCCTGGCTGATGTAGCCACTGGACTTGTAGTCGCTTTGCGCAAGGCTGCCCGGAGACAGCGAAGCCAACCCGGCCGCTATAAAAAATGCCAGCGTGTCCTGACGTTGCATTTTTGAAATAAAGCTTGAGGTGGTCATGGCTTGTTCTCTCATTGGGGTGACAGGTTGATACTGTAGAGTCTGGCTGGCGTGGGTGATATTTTCACCGGTTCGGGAAAGTAATCAGCCATGTCTGTGCGCATACGCAATGAATTGAGCAGGGCAACGGAATCGCTTGATTGCGCGTCCGAGATCTCAATGAATAAACGAACGCCTGTGACGCCAGTTGCGCTTGTTGTGTTCAGATATTGCCATTCTGAGTAGCCCACGCGCGCAGGAGGCGGCTTTAACTTGAGCGTGCCGACGCTGCTGCTGCCGTTCCACAGGTTCGTTGGGGTTTCTGTCTCTTCAATGGCCGGGCAGGTCAGTCCGCTCACTGTCTTGTCTGCTGTTTGGGCAGGAAAGCGTGTGTCATATGAATTGGCATCCCTGTTGTTGCCACCTGGCCTGAGGATGACGCAGTTGTTGATTTGTTGAAGAACAAACATGGCGTCTGACTGCAATTGTTCCTTGAGCCGGCTGCGGCTTTCGCTTTGCTGGTTACTTTTATAAATCAGGCCGGCCGTTACGCCGACCATGGTGATCAAAGCAATGCCAAAAAGTGCGTAAGTGACAAAAAAACCATTTTTTCGAATTGTTACGTTCCGCATCCTATTGTCCTGACGAAATGGTCATTGTCGAGTTAATGCCATCGCTTGAAATTTGTACCCTGCTACCCAGCCAGTTCGGGGGGGCTGTGAGCGTTCCTTGATGGGCGGCCCAACCGGCTGCGTCTGTCGGCAACACATAGGAATTGACACGCTGCAGGGCTGCGATGCTGGCTCTGTTGCCTTCTGTGCTTGTAATCTTGAGGGTAAATCCGTTGCCGGTATTGGCATAACGCCAGTCGGTAAAACCAGCAGAGGGCTTGAGTTTCAGAAAGTTCACTGCGGACCACAAGGGGGTGGTCGTGGTTGGCGTGTAGGGGCAAACCACATCTCTTAGCAGGCCACTTGGAGGCGTTGCCGGATAGTTTTGAGCCACGGTCGCGCCACGTTGAATCTGATTCAGGCAACGCGTCAAGTCGTTTTGAATGCTTGAAATCTGCGTTCGAAGCCTGAAAGTTTCTTCAGCAATGTGCTGTCTTTCGTCCCTCAACTTAAGCTCGGCGTGCTTCCACTGTACAGTCAAACTGATGCTGGCAATCAAAAAACAAGCCCACACCACAACGTAACCGCGCTGCGGATTGGTAATGGGCTTGTCAGTTTTTTTCATGCGAATTGAAATGTGTGAGTGGGTTCTGTATTTTTAATTAATTTGCACCGCCTTCATTAACCACCTTGAAGTAGGCGAAGGTCTGCTCGGCAGTAGCGCCTGTTTCGGGGTTTGCAGCCGTTGTATTGGTCTGCACGCAACCTTCGGTGGAGCCGACAGGAATGCCGAAGGTGGGGGGGGTGGCAAAAGTAAGGCTGGGTGTTGCACTACCAATTGCTTGCCACCCGGTATCACCTATACCTGACGCAATTGGTGCGGTGGTAATGGGGTACTGGGCACCGTAGATCAGGTTATTGATACGTATGCAGGTGTCTCTGGTGAGTCCGGTGGTGACCACAACCCAGTTGCCTGAGACATCATCAAGAGTCACATTTTTTTTAAGGTTCCAACTGCCGTACCTGTTAGTAGGGGCTGCAACGTTAGGTGGAAGCTTGGTGACATAACCTTTTGCGGGTCCAATCAACCTCGTGGCAAAGCGATCTACGTTGTTGAACAGACCCGTATTTGCCTCTGTTGAAAAGGTCATGCCGTTAAAGCCGCCCCTGTCACTTCGGTACCGCTGAATGGCCTCCTGCAAATCGCCGGCTTGCTTTATCAGCGTGGACGCAGCCAGTTTTGCTTCTTCAGAAGACGTACTCTTCGTGGCACCTTTGCCTGACAATGCAAAAGCACCAATAACGGCTGCAATCAGTGCAATACCAAACAGGATAACGGCTTGAATAAAGCCTGATTGTTTGTTGTTTGACAATATCTGGGGCGCTTTCATCTTTGCGCGGGCTGATTTCTTGTTGCTCATTAAAAACTCCTTGGAGGGTGGGGGGCTGATAAAAAAATTATTTCAGTTCAATCTTTGCTGCACTTCTTTGTTGTTCAAGTTGTTGGGTCACTCTTTCTGTCATCAAGATATTTTTTATTTCGGTAATCACGCTGGCCAGTTCAGGCCGTTTTCCTTCCTTGATGCCTGCAATATGGAGCACAAAAAAGCCGTTTCGCAATGCAATGGGTTTGCTGAAAGTGTTTGCCTTCATGGGTCTGATTACCTGGCCCAGTCCGTAAGGCATGTCTTTTAGAAAGACGTATTTGTCTGCTCCGTCCTTGATGGGTTTGAAGCGTGCCAAAACCTCACGACTGCCTTCCTGGGCTTCCCGGCTGACTGTCTCGGCGTCCGCCTTGTCCTGCGTCAAGTAATAGCTAACGTTGTACTGTTGGAAGTCCTCGATCTTTACGTTTTTTTCGTAGTAGCCCTTCAGGTCTGCCTCAGAGATTTGTCGCTCAATGCGCTGGCTGGTTTTTTGTAAGTAAAGCTGGCTCAGCACATCGCGCTCCACCGACTTCATCGTCTGCAGGGCATCGGCCTTGAATTGTTTCTCTGCAGACTGCGCTGCAACTATCTTGTTGATGTAGCGATCCAGTGCTATGGCTTTTTCAATTCCAGCATCCAGCAGGGGCTTGATATCTTCCTCTGTAATATTTTCGCCATTGACAACCGCAATTAATTTTTGAACAGCCATCTTTTCTGGGGCTGTTGCGATTGCGCTGCCGGCAGCCTTTTCCTGGCTGCCTGAAGTTGTCTGTAATTCGCTTTTGTTGCAAGCCGAGTTTGCAAAACAAGTCAGGGTCATCAACCCATAAATCAAGGAACGTTTCATTAATAGCTCTTCATTTTTATTGTTTGTGTTTTGGCCGTCAGAGTTGCGCTTGCTGCAGCACCATTGCATTTACCGATACAGATTTCCTCTGATGACCAGATTGCATTTGCCAAACTGCTTTGAACGCTGATCAATGCTTCGCGGAACTGGTTGTACGATTCCGCCTTGCTGATGCTTACAATCAGTTGGTTTGGTTCAGCCGAAGTGTTTATTTTTATTTCCACCTCTGGGTTAAGGTAAGACATCATTTTCTTGATGTTTTCCAGTTCCTCTGCGGAAATAGATTGCACATGGAGTGCGATACCCGCCTCAACGGATTGCTCGACTTGCTCTTTGGAGATGGCTTCAATCAGCCTTGAAACTGATTGCGTACAAAAATACAACGCGATAAACAAACCAAGCACAAGTTGGGGGGTGATCAACCCCCAATAAAAGGCTCCTGATTTCGCAAGACTGCCCAGTTCAATTGGATTGAACATCACTTCGCGGATTCCTTTCATTTGACGTAATCTCCTTTTTTAGCTTCAATCAAGCCTTCCTTTGTGCGGTCTGTAACAACTCCGTTGCCAAGGGCATCTATGTAGTCTTTGCTGACCCATTCCGGCAGCATGATCAGAAAGGCCTCCCCTGAGGATGGGCTCACTTTATAAGTCTCGATCCAACCGCCAGCGCGGATCGTGACCGCAGAAATTTTGTCAATCTGATTCATTTGCTTGGTGATTTGATTTTCCATATTCAGTGAATTAGCAATTGAAATGGTTTGTTTGATGAGAGGCGTTGCTTCATCTTTTTTTTCCCGCAAGGTAACGCGTGCTATTTCTGCGGCGGCCAGCGTTAGGCCGCACAAAAGAATTGCACCCATCAACAGGTACTGCAAAGGCTTTGAAATTCGCTCGGCCTGAATTTTGTAAATGCCCGGTATGCTGACAAGCTCCAGGGGAACTTGCTCACTTACGTCGTAGACCGACATGTTCAGGCCTGCAATGTAGTCGTCCATCACCTCTTGTGTATTGGACAATACCCTCAGCGTGAAAGGGCCTTTGATGGCAATGTGGCTTTGCCCGTAAAGGTTGACTCTGTAGATGCCGTCACCGCGGTGTTTGGGGTGAGCGGGAAGGGCGATGCCCAGAGGCGTTTTAAAGTTTTGCAACGAACCCAACTGAATACTGGGCAGGCACAAAAAATAAACATGGCTTTCTTCAACACAGTACAGGGTGTGAATATTCTTGGTATTTAACAACTCCTGACTGACCATGGTGATTATTCGCTGAACCTCACTGTCTGCGGTGGGAGAGCAACCTCCAAGCAATGTTTCGTAGCAACGTGTTAGTTCCAGATTGTTATTCACTGCGCTCCTCCCATCATGGCGCTGTTTTGCAGATAAACCACCCAAAGGCTGAAGCCCACGGCAATACCTGAATAAGACAAGGAAACCAGAAGCGCGGCAGTGGCGAATTTCTTGGCAAACTTTTTCGCCATCTCTTCTCTTAGGTTGCCGACGTTACCCATGGCTGTGCTAAGTTGCTGGGCATCATTGCAAGATTGAAAAACTATTTTTTCAGACATTTCCAGTGGTTCGATCGCGAAAGATTTCCTGATACTTTCGCCGCGCTGAAGCTGATCACCGACGGTGCTGAGATATGCTGTACAGAGACGGTTTTTTGTGGCGCGCAGCGCTATTTTTAGCGATTCTCCGGTTTTCACTCCGCCTTGCAGCAATGATGAAAGCACCGCCATGACGCTTGACAAGGCAGCGTTGTCGAGCATGGGACCCAGCAGCGGAATGCTGCTCAGGACCAACCGACATTTATTGTTGATTTCTGTGTTCTTGGAAAGCAGTCCGGAAATCAGCAGCAGCAAGCCGACAATACAGAGTCCTGTACCGATCAAAAGAATGTCATTGATCAACGTAGCTTGTTCCAAGGCTTGTTCAAAATTGATTTTTACATCTGGATCATCGGTGGTGATGCCTTGGCTTGCCACGCTGGGTATCAATCCAAAGCGGGTGCCAATGATGGCCTGAATAGCCATGAAGATATCCAGTGATGTCCAAATCACTGCGCCGAACATCAACTTGAGCAAATCAGAATTTTTTCCGTAGTGCGTCACTGCGGTCTGAATCGCGAGGCTGAGTTGGCCCGTGCTTTCACCAGAACGCAGAATTGCAATGGTACTTTCGTCATACCAGCCCAACAAATCCAGTGCTTCAACCAGAGATCGACCTTGTGCAATGCCGCGAAGCGCGTCATTGATTTCAATTCGGGCCGCGCCTTTGATTGAGAGTGCTACCTGCTCAAAGGCGCGCGTGGGCGAAAGACCCGCTCGGGTATTAAAGGAAGTCGACTGTAGAATCTGTAGTTTCATGTTCCGTGAAACTGAGGGCAAAAGCGTCCAGTTTTTTTTCACTGGGGTAATTTCAAGCGGTGATGCACCACGCTCTCTGAGTTCTCCTATTATTTCTCTCTCGTTGTAGGCCACCATGATGGCTTCATGCTTGAACAACAAGCTACCTTTCCCGACAGATTTCGCTGTGTTGTCTGCGGGGTGATTCAATGTGTATTTGACATGAAAGTTTTTTATTTTCTCCGGGTTCACGTCGTTTCCCTCGCTTGATTGATACCAATTGCGTTCATTGCGACATCAGGGTCAATCGCGCCAATGTTCAGAAGGGTTTGTGCCGTTTCTGCCCTCGTAATGAAATCTACGCCGTTCATGCTGTGCAATTTTTCAGGGGTGCTGAATTTCTCGTGGATCATCCAGTTTGAAAACGCTTTTCTCAGGTGTTCGTTTTCTTCAATCATGAGGGTTTCATGCACAGCAACCCGGCCTTTGATACCCGTGTTGTTACATTGTGGGCAGCCTTTGCGCTTTTTTGCGCCTGGGCCGACATGAAGTTGTCCGTGAGTTGCGTGTTTAACCTGCAGTGATATGGCTTCTATGGTTTTTTGATCTTGTCCCTCTGCGCATTTGCACAGGGACCTCGCCAGTTTTTGGTGTACGGCAAGCTTCAGATGGTGGGCGAGAATATAAAGGGCGTCTTCTTTGGATTTTTCATCCACCATCGACATAAACCGTTCAATGGTCTGAACCACGCTGTTGGCGTGTATGGTGCAAAGCACCAGGTGTCCGGATTCCGCGAAGGCCAGCGCCGTTGTGGCTGAGTCGGTGTCGCGTATCTCACCGAAAATAAGCACATCCGGATCCTGCCTTAAAATGGATCGTTCCATTTCCTTGGCTTGTTGCTTGATGGACGCCTGAATTTGTATTTGCCGCGCAAAAGGCAATAAATACTCAACGGGGTCTTCAACGGTGATGATATTGATGCGATCGCGCGCAAATCGGTTGGCCAGCGTGTATTGCGTAGTTGATTTTCCGCTGCCTGTGGCTCCGCTGATAATCACAATGCCACCGGCCTTGCCGCTGACTTTTATTAAACTGTCGATGCGGTTGAGAATCAGTTTTTGTTGTGGAAAAACCGTTTCAAGCGTTGGTAGGTTGTGGCCGTCCAGAATACGCAGTGTCAGTGTTTCTCCGTCAACCACCGGTTGTGCAGCCACCCTGAAATCGACGTTGCGACCACGGTATTTCATGGAGAGCCTGCCGTCTTGCGCACTGCGTTGGTTAGCGGCGTCCATGCCGCACTCGCTTTTCAGCACTGTGAACAAGGCAGCCATGATGCTTTCAGGCAGTAAGTGCACCTGCTTGAGTTCAGAGTCAATCCGGTAACTGATCCACGCCTCTGGGTCGGGCTTTTTGTCCAGGTGAATATCGCTGGCTCTACCCATCAAGGCTTGGCTCAAAATAAGCTTGATGGCGGCTTGAATCAGCCGTGGGCTTATATCATCGCTTCTGATCTCGCTTATCAGGTCTTCCAGTTGCTCTGGCGCATCGTTGGCAAATAAAAGTTGCGCCAAATCCTTTAAGTCTGTCGGTATGAGGTTGAGTTCCTTGACCTTGGTGGAACAGGCATCCATTAGCCGCTGCTTTTGTTTTTGGTTCAGAGGCTTGGTGGTTTTCAGGTTCAGTGTTTCCCCACTGATTGAGGTGGGGAATACACTGTACTTTCTGCACAGGCTTAGTGGCAGTATTTGCTCTGATGCAACAGTGTTTTCATCTTCACCACCAAAGGCTTCCTGAATGCCATCATCCGCAACGAAGCGGTTGCGTTTCAGTAGTTCTTTGACCGTTATGGTTTTTCCTTGACTGGCCAACAACCGTTGTTGCGTGGTCACGGTGAACCATTGCTGTGGTGTCAGGCCGATCTCAAGTAGACGCGTTTTGGCAAGTTCTTCCGCTGTCATGGCTTTTGCCCTGCGCCGCTGTCAGCCTTGCCTGAGGAGTTCTGGGCTCCGGAAATTGAGTTTCTTGCCTGTACGCGTTCAAAGTAACCGCTGTCGGCTTTCTCCAGCGTAGCCTGCAAAGGTACGAAGAGAGGGCTGCTAGCCGACTCAAGTCCGCTTTGAAACACCACAGGGTTGTTTATGTTGTCTTGCAGCGTTAATACAACCGAGTTGTTCTCCACCCTGGCTTTAAGTTCGAAGCCCTGAACATTCACCACTTTGTTGTGTACAACCTTGATGGTGATGGGGCGGTTGGGTGGAGGCATTTGGCTGCCAAAATTCACGCCGGGCGGACTTGAGAGTCCGGGCATTTGCATGGACCCCAAATTTCCTTGCATGCCCGGTTGGCCTTGAAACTGATTGAGTTGCGGGTTTATGCTTTGCGCCACACCCGGTACACCTTGCCCGGGAAGCGCGGTGCCTTGGTTTAATAGCGTAACCTGTTGCTGCATGGGCAAGGGTTGCCGCAAAATGGCGGTGTCGCCTGAAATGGCTGTTACATACACAGGTGCAAGCAGCAAGCGCAGGGGCAGAGGCACACGCTCGGCGTTGAGTTGCTGGTTGCGCAGTGCAAAATCGTCTTGAGCCGCTTTGTTGTTTGCACTGGTTTCTCCGCCGCTTTTCCCTGGTGCTGGAACCGGTGGCAAGTTCGAAGCAGAGGCTTCTGTTGCTTTCAGGTTCGGTCGAATCAAGGGGTTGTTGTTTACTGTTTGACCATAAAGCGGTGCGCCTGTCAGGGCTGACGCAAATGCGGTGCTCACAATCAGCGCTTTTCGTTTGACAGGGTTCATTGCCCACTCTCTTTCCGCGATTCAATTGTTTCTTCGATTCTTGGTGGCATGTTGGTTGAAAAGGTCAGTATTTTTTTTATGTTGCCCAGATGGCTTTTTATTGAATTCAGCTTTGTTGTTTGAACAGCGGTTGCCGGTAACTCTGCGGGAACGTCCTCCATGCGCTGTGGTGCAGAAGAGATGGGTGTCGGTTCACTGATAATTTTTGATTCGGCCACAGGTGCACTGAGGTTGGAAAAAATGACCAGTCGAGGTCGGATCACGATGACCAGCTCAGATTGCGAAACATCGTTTATGCTCTCATTGAGCGCGTTGCCAATGCTGCGATCGTTCTCCGCTTTGTTGATGACAATGCCGCCAAGCAGTATGGTGTCCCCTGGTCTTGAGCGCACTTGTGTCTTCATTTCCCGGTCTGCAAGCTCTGGCAGATTCAGATCAATGCCCAGCGCTTGGTAGCGTGTGAGTCGCAGCAGTTCGGTAATCGAAAGATTGATTCGTGTGTAAATGGTTTTGTCATGTTCTTCGCCAAAGATATTCAGATCCAAACCTGTTTTTACATCCTTGGTTTCAACGGTGGTTTGGGAAATTGTGGAAGACAGGTCTCGCCCCACTTTCGCCACAATCGTGGTGGTTTGCCCCACCCGCAGAGAACCTTTAGTGCCAGACATCACGCCCATGCGTGGTTTGCTCAGGCTCTTTACGGTACCTTGTGTGTTGAGAAACTCAATGAGCACATTGTTTTGAAAACTGCGACCGACCAAAAAAACATCGAAGCCTGTTCCTGCCTCTGAAGTCAGGCTGCTGAAAGTTTTTTTCGTGGGATCGGTAATTGAGCTTTGGTCTGCAGTTTTTCTGTAGGAGTTCCATTTGATTCCCATGCGGGAACCATCTCTCAGATCTACTTGGAGAATCTGTAGGTCATAGATGATCATGGAGCGACTTTGCCGAATTTTTGTCAGGTAATCTTCGACATTGCGCAAAACTTTGCGGTTGCATCTGAACACAATTGAACGTCCATTGCGTTCCAGAAAGCTGTCGCGTACACCCAAGTATTGAAACGTGTTGCTCAGCCCGGCCAGATTGTCGTCGTTCAGTATTGGGGGCAATTCAATAATGAACTGCTGCTCTGCTTCAATGGTCAGCGCGTTGTCTTTGAACGACCAGAAAAAGCCCATTGAATTGGCCAGTTGGTTCATGACCTCTGTCAGCGTTCCGTGAAGATTGTAGGCGGTCACCGGGCCATAACGTCTCATGTTTTCTGAGCCGCCTTCAAAGGTAACAGCCACCGCTGTGTTTTCAAACAACAGTTGTATGACGTCATACAAACCAGCTTCAGTGACGGAAAGGTGTTTGATGTACTTGGACGGAAGGGGCTGTGCATTGTCTGCTTTCCGGATGGTGAACGCAGTCTCTGGAAGCCATTCGGTGCTTACAAATGTTTCGGGTTGTTCGGGCTCTTCAATCAGTTTTTCCGGCATGTCTTTTAATGCGTTGTTGGCCGATATAAAAGGTCGCTGCATGGAACATCCCGCAACAGCCGCGACCAGCAAACTGCCTTTCGCAACATTGCGTAGCGTTTTTTCAAAAGCTGAATTCACAGAGACCCCGTTTTTCTTGAACTGGACAAAGTATCTGTGCTGCATGACTCCAATGACATACCCATGTCGGGTGATCTTTAGCGGGGTGGATGGCTGCATCTTATTTTCATTGACGATTTGTCAATTATTTGTTAATTTTCCGCAATGAATAAAAAACTCACCCAACGCGATCTGGACAAACTGCGGCGCAGGGAAGAAATCCTTGACGCCGCAGAACGTATTTTTTCTGAGGCCGGCGTCGGCAACTGCACCATGGACGAAGTGGCCAAGGCCGCCGGTATTTCACGGCCTTTGTTGTATGTCTATTTCAAAGACCGCAGTGAACTGCAGTTGGGTGTGGGGGTGCGGGCACTGCAACAGTTGCTGGCGCTTTTCAAGGCCGCCAGCGAAGCTGAACAATTGGGGTTGCGAAAAGTAATGGCCATCGGGCAGGCCTACGTGGATTTCGCTCGGGAAGAGCCTTTCAGGTTTTCCGTGCTGTCCATGTGCGAGGCGCAGGGGGCGACTCAATCCTCTGATTCAAACCTTGGGCAACAAATGTTGCAAATCGGCGCCATGGTTCACCAGCAAACCACACTGGCCTTGGTTTGCGGGGTGAACGACGGCTCTATCAGGGCCAATTTGGGTGATCTGGACATGGTGTCTCGTTCTTTGTGGGCGCTGACGCACGGCACCATACAACTGGCGCAGTCCAAGCCCGCCATTATTGAAGCCTCGGGCGGAAGCCTGCAGTCGTTTTTCCAGTGTTCCATGGAAATGGCCTTGTATTCGCTGATGGCGCGCTGATTTTTTTTTGTCTTGTTTTTGACAGGTGTCTAATGAAATGTTTACATTCTTGTTTGCCCGGCAGTGTGTTTGGCAGCGGTTTGCTGTTGATGTTCCTGGCTGCACCCGCGTGGTCGAGTCCTGCACTTGATGCTCTGATTGCCAAAGGTCTGACTCGAAATCCGGAGCTTGCCGCGCAACTGCAAACGCTGGAGGCAAGCCGGCAAAGCCTGAATGAAGCCAACGCGGCCCGCAAACCGGTCATCGGTCTGTCAGCTCGCGCAAGCGTGGCCGAGGGCGGGCGAACTTTTGACATTCCTATTGGCGATGCATTGAACCCTGTGTACCGCAACCTTGAGCAACTCAATGCTCAAGCCATTGGCCCCAATGCGCCAAAGTATCCGACCCTGCAAAATCAGAGTAACAAACTGCTACGGCCCCATGAGCAGGAAACAAAAATAACGCTGACAGCGCCTTTGTATGTACCGACGCTTGCGCCAAAAATAAACGCTGTTGCGGCGTCTGGGCAGGCCAGTGCAGCTCAGGTGGAATCGGTGGCGCGGCATTTGGTGCGCGACATCAAGGTGGCGTACTACGGCCTGCAACAGGCACAGGCGCAACATGTGGTGCTGACTTCAAGCGAGCAACTGCTCAAAGAAAATCTACGGGTGAATCAAGCCTTGCTGGCTCAGGGCAAAATAACCCGCGATGCGGTGTTGCGCGCCGAGGCAGAGTTGCTGGCAGTGCAGCAGGCCATGGCGGAGTCGAGGTTTCAGGCGGATTTTGCAAGCCGGCGCCTAAGCGTGTTGACCAACCAGCCACAAGACACTGTGATTACCGCCAAAGGGCCGTTAAACGCGCAAACCGATGCGCTGCAAATGGACGACTTTCAAGTGCCGCCTGAGTTGCGTCAAATTCAG
>JAJTDO010000103.1 GCA_021300475.1 Burkholderiales bacterium
GATACGCCCACACTGTTGGTGACGAAAATTCTAAGCGTCATGTTTACGCCGGAAGTGTTTACACACGACCCAGATAAGTATCCAAAAAGCACGCCTGCGAATTTGCTGCGCAAGTTGTGGGATGGCGTGGTGGTGACGGAAGCGGAACAGGGGTATGGCAAGCAGGTTGATGCTGCCGCCTTGCTGGAAGAGATTGCCAAAAGGCCAGCGATGCCGGCGGTGAAGGTGGGGTTGGGGGTTCAGAGCGGGCAAAGTGCGCAAAGCGTGCAGGTGGCTCAGGTGGTGAAAGTACCGCAGGTGGGGCAGGGGGCGCAGGATGTGAAAGTGCCGCAGGCAGGGCAGGTGGGGCAGGGCTCTCAGGGAATGAATATTTTTATTGGATTAAAACAGCGATTTGCTGCGTGGTGGAGTACGGAGCAGCAGACCACTAACCCGAACGAAAAGAAAGCCGTTGAAAGCGTAAAGCCGGCACCTGTGGTGGAGCAGAAAAAGCCTGTACCTGAAACGCAGACAAGCAAAAAAACAGAACCGGTAAAAGCGGTTGCTGAAAAACCGGTTGCGGATAAATCAAGTGCTAAAAAACCTGCGCCTGAAGCAGAGAAAAAAGTGTCTGCACCAAAGTCAGTGGGTAACGACCCGTGGTCAGACAAGCCTTTCTGTATGCCGCTGAATAAGGGCGTTGATTTTGCTGCCGAACCCGGCACACCTGTCTACAACATATTTGATGGCGAATGTTTTGGCATGATCAGTGAGCAAAATGGAAAAGTCGGCTTTGGCCATTACGTTGTCGTTTTGCATCAGACCAAAGACTTGCCAAGCAAACAGAGGAAGTATTTGGAAGCCCTTCAGATTGAAAATTTTCGAACTTTTTATGCCCATCTCACAGATCAGAGTGATTTTTTGAAACTGCAGGCATCAAAAAAACCATATTTTATTAAAGCTGGGCAGTTGCTTGGTAGCTCCGGTTCATCGGGTAATGCGTCGAACATGCCTAGGTTAAAAACTGGCGCACACCTGCACTTTGAAGCTAGGCTTGGCGATAGTGGAAAGGCGTCATTTGATCCGCTCCCGCTTTTTAATCCCGACTTGATTAAGGACGCTTGCGGTATCTACATGAACAAGCATCTTGAAAATCCGCAAAAACATAAGCGTTTTACTTGTAACAGACCAAGATGTTCAGGCTGTCATTTAGAGGTCTATAAGGAGGAAAAACAGCCTATTCCTGAGCTTTTTAGTATCAATTCAGCACTGTCATTATGATTTTTTAACAGGTTAAGAGTGAAAAATTTTTTTCTATTGTTGACGTTGATATTGGCATCTCTTGTTTGCGCCCTGTTATTTTACCGCGACCAAGCCTCTGCGTTCTCTAAAGAGCAGATGAGTGAGCATGATCGGGGCAAACCATGCATCTACTATTACAGAATTCCCGACGATGATAATTCACCTCTTCCAGATCACGGTTGCCTGTTTGAGAGTCAGGAAACTGCCTATGAGCTAAGTCCTGAAATCAACGTATTGATCTCAGAAATTATTAAACGCGATTTCCCTGATTATTCACGAACCAAGGCCTGGGCACTGAGTGAGTATCAGGGCGTTGTTGGAAATTTTGCTCCCATACAATGGGTGCCTTTGGTTAATGCTGTATGGATTTGCGATGATCCAGAAGTGCAGCCATTAACAACAGAGAGCAGCGCTCTGGCGTTGTGCTCCGTTAAACCCAGTTTACAGGGCTTCGGCTATGACGCTGCGCTGAGCATCTATGAAATTAAAAAGAAAAAGTCCGGTATGGTGGACGTTCCTATGTACCATGAAGTCGCGGTCGCGAGTCGTCAGGAAGAGTCAAGTTTTTTGATAGGGGGTGGATTCAGTGTGTTCGGCGGTAGATTGGTTGCTGTTGTACATAGGCACTCATTGAAGGCTAAGCGGTTAATTAAGACACAGACTAAAATCCTCGTTCACAGCGATAGGATCTTTAAACCTTTCTTTGAGTTTGATAGCTTCTTTTACCCAGTTGCGTCACAGGCATGTGACGGTAGCGACCGCATTGAATGCCAAGCAACTACGATCAGATTGGATATGGAGCCAGAACCACTGACGACTGGCAGTACTGTTTTTCTGGACGCGTACATTGGGCTTGATGCCTTTAACACGCAACCACAGAAAAAAATTCCTTTTATCTTCGATGCAGAAAGCTGGACACTTAAGAGGAAATTTCCGCGAAAACCTGATGAGAGTTTCTAAAAGTTCGAAGTTGTTTATTGCTCTGCTTTTGGTGACACTTTTTTGCATAGTGTCAAAATTTTTCAACGAAAAAGCCAATCTTGCCACGATCTACCCGGGCGAGCCGTGTGACTACTATGATCGAATTTCAGACGTTGAGGAATCAGACTTATCTAGTAACCGTTGCTTGTTTGAGGGGGGCGATACGGGGTATGAACTGTCCTCTGATGTAGACGGATTCGTCTCTCAAATTGTAGAGAGGGATTTCCCCGGTTATCAGAGGGATGAAAGTTGGGTTTCAATCGCTGATACTGCTTATACGCTTGTGAATTTGAAGCGGATTGTTTCACGTCCTCTGGCTAAGGCAGTTTGGTTTTGCAGCTCCCCAGAAACCCAGCCTCTAACAACAAACACATCTATTTTCGCCTTGTGTTCTGCAAGTGGAAACAAACAGGGTACAGGCTACGAAGCGACGGTCAGTTTTTATGAGTTTCAGCAAAGTAAAGCTGGATTCGCCAGCAGGCGTATCTACAATGAGGGCGCGATGGTGCAGGAAGAAGGCATGACGAGTGTCTTGTTCAGTGTGGACTTCAGTTTGTAAAGTGGAAAGTTGCTGGCGACAATTGAAAAGCATTTTTTGACTGGCGATACCGAGGCGAAAAAGATTTCAAGCATGTTGGTTTACAGAGAAGAAAATTTCAAGCCTCTGTTCGCTTTTGAGAGTTTTCTCAGTGAGTCTAATTCTGCGTCTTGTAGTGACGGCGGTCAAAGCACCTGCCAACCGTTTCTGCGGTGGTTCGAAATTCAAGACAAAAAGTTAACTGAAGGAGGCACTGTTTTTTTCATTGAGGGTAAGGGCTACGATGGTTACTTTCGCGAGCCGTTGAAAGAAATCCCTTTCATCTTCGATTCAAAGAACTGGGCGTTGAAGAGAAAGTACCCGCCAAAGCCCGGTGAGATTTTTTAAATGCAAGGCGTAAGCCTGATGCTGGCTATTTTTCTTGATGGCCCAACTACTTTTTTTGCGGATGGTTGCGGAAACAGCGGTCTTGGGGCTGTTAGATTAACTCCGCCGCAAGTCGCAGCCTTTCCGCAGTCGTGGGCAATCCGCCTAACTCCAGCGCGTATGCGAAGTCTTCTGGGCTTGATTGCGGCTTCTTTCGACGAGCACGCATTCGCTTGAACGCAGCAATGGCATTTACTGGATCCAGATCCCACTGGTTTATGATGAATGTGTCAGGGTCGATGGCTTCTATGCCGTACTCCGTCAGGACCGAATTCGGGAAGTCCTTTAGGTTGGACGTGACGATGCAGTCGGCGTGGCCAGCTATTGCGGCCGCCAGTACATGAACATCATTTGGATCAGGCAATTTAATTCCGCAGACCAGCGACGACCAAGCCGACTCTGAAACTTCCCAATCCGGTATGGCGTTTCGCATGTTGTCTCGCCGGGTTCCGAGTTTTCCAGTTAGGTCAGGGCGCTGCTTTTCCAGAGAACGGATCCACTCGTCTTCAATTTTGGCTGACCACTTGGCGGCATAAAATCCCGCTGTGGCCAAGCTCATCAAGGCATCCGTCATTGCCAATGGATACAACACGCACGCATCCAAGAGCGCTGTATAGCGGGCGTGCCCGGCCATTAGTAATCCAGCCCCAACTCTCTGGCGTTGTCGGCCAGCCGGTCCAGAGCCTTGGCTTGCTGGGCTCGCATTTTTTGCGCGTATTCCATCAGGTCTTCCAAGGCGATGCGGCGGTGCGATCCGACTTTACGGTGAGGCAGACGGCCAGACTCCAATTCCTTGATCACAAAAGGGCGCGACACATTCAGAAAATTGGCCGCTTCCACCGTCGTAAACTCTTGCTCGGTCGGTATTAATACAACCGGGCGCCCCTCACTCATCGCCCCCAGCAGTTGACCTATCAGCTTAAGGGCAGCCGGTGGGACCTCTACGGTTGGGTGCTCTCCAGTGTCGGTGGTCAGCGTGATGACAGCAGCGCGAGAATGATCCAGAGAGGCCATGATGCACCGCTGGGCGACGCGCACCATTTCCTTGTCTTTTGCATTCAGCGGTGGAGCCGAAACCTCCCGAATACGATCAATCGCACGCATTTCTTTCTCCTGTCGTGTCGGCATGGCACAACCATACCCAACTCAGTGCAGCATAGCATAACAAGTGCAATAAATGCAGCAAATGAAGCGAGTGGTATCGCCCGCATGCGCAATGTGGTGAATACAGTCCACAACCACCCAATGAAAGGCGGAGATTATTCTTAAATTCGGGCGCAGCAGTTTTTGTGGGCCAAAGCTCACCCGTGTTTCATCCCCTGAAATCGGTAACTTTTGGTTTGGGGTGTGTTCTCAATTAGTGTGCTTGGTTTCCTTCTTGGTTAGCTCGCAAGCACCGCATGTCTGCCTATTCTGAATCCCTTTTCGACACTTCGTTTGCCAACAGTTCATTCGCTGATATTTCTTCAAGCGAGGCTGAGCTGCGCCCTGTGTACATGGGCGAGTTGCCGGAGTTCTACGTGGTGGAAGAGGGCGACACGCTGTGGGGTATCTCGTACTTCTTTAACATTGAAATGGAGGTGCTGGCGGAGTTGAACCACCTGTCTGAGTCAGACATTCACCGCTTGGGCGTGGGTCAAAAAATACGGCTGCAAGGCGAACCTGCGCAAGCCAATTTAAGTATGCAAATACGCTTGGTGGATGCCGTGGGCATGCCCATCAAGCGGCCACGGGTTAAGGTGTTTGCAGACGCGGAATGGTCTGATTATGTGGGCGACATTGAGGGTTATTTGCCGCCGCTCATTATAGAAAAACCGCAGTATGGTTTGCACATTGATTTTTACAACATTGCGCAAAAGTGGGAAACCGTACACCAAAGCGAAGCCCTGCCTTGGGGCGTATTTGACCTCACACTATTTTCTGGCGATGTGTTGGTGGAAGTGCCTTTGCTGCCGCTGGCTGGCGTGCAGCAAAACACCGCGGCCGCAGTTAAAGCTCACATTCAAAATCACCAGCAACAAGCAGCTGCACAAGCAAAACAAGAAACACCGGTACTAAAAAGCAAACATGCCGAGGCACCGGCGTCCAAACCGCAAACACCTGTGCGTGTGGACACGCGCGTTGAACAAGGCAAACCCAGCGTGGACATTGCCTTTAAAAATGTGGAAGGCGGTTTGGCCTTGTACGGCCCTTACAACGAGAATTACCGCCCGCTGATATTGGAGGCCGCAAAGAAACACAAGCTTGCACCCTGGCAGGTGGCCGCGCTGATACAAGTGGAATGCCACAAAGAAATGAAGCCGGTTTCATCGACATTAAAGAACGGCGAGAAAAAAACCTCGCTGATGGAGCAATGGCACAATTTGTGCCGCGACCTCAAAAGCGATGCTGCCCAAGGCTTGTGTCAGTGTAGGGGGGCGGCCTGGATGGACATCGCCGTGAACCCCAACAGTGCTCTGCACGCCAAATTATTGCAGATGTATCAAATTAAAGGTCTGCAGCTGGGGTTTCGAAAAAAGAAGGATGCGCCGGGTAGCGGAGAAATAACCCAAGACAAGCAGAAATCTACAGACGGAAGCAAATACCTGTTCAGTGAAAACGGAAAGGAAATTCCAAGGGAGGAGTTTCTCGCTTTAAGGGGAGACGAAGCACTTTCCATTGATGGTGGTTGTATTTATGGCCTGAACCTTCT
>JAJTDO010000104.1 GCA_021300475.1 Burkholderiales bacterium
CCCTGAAGTGCCTGCACACCGCTACGCAGAAATGTCTGTGGAAGTGCAAGAGATCTGCAAGCGCTATGAGCAGCACTACAACAAGGCTTCCATTGTGAAGCAGTTCTCAACAGTGGTCGGCCGTGCGTTCAAGTACAGCTTGCCTTCACTGAAAAGCAAGAAGCAGGAAGCTGCGCTGGCCTGATTTCCAAAGTAGCATCTGTGCAAGAAACCCACTTCCCGGGGCTGTCCGGGGGTGGGATTTTTGCTTTTAGGGGTGCTTCAGCTCCGAGTCAAGCGGCTAAAGTGAGATTAAATCCAAAAGACTGGTTGTAATGGGCTTAGTTCTCGTTACGTATTGATTTTGACATAATCCAGCTTCAAAGTCGCATGGAGACTGGCTGTGGCCCCTACCCAGTTTAACCAATACATAGGCAAGGTGGAAACCCTTTCAGAAGGGCAACTTGAGCACCTCATCAGCGTGGCCAAAAGTCGTCAAAACCGCGTGCGTCAGACGTTTGCGGTGGATGTGGCAAGGGTTACCTCGGCATGTGCTCACTGTGGGGCTGTTGCGACTGTGCGTAACGGTATGAGCCGTGGGGCGCAGCGCTATCTCTGCAAAGATTGCGGGCGGTCTTTCAATGCGGCAACCAATACTCCGCTATCAGGTTTGCGCAACAAAAACCGTTCACTGGAAATTGCAGACTGCCTTGCGCGCAACCTCACCATCAAACAGATGGCTGCTGAAATGAGCATCGCCCGCAGCACTGCATTCCGGCTTAGGCATCGATTCCTATCTGAGGCGGTCAATCACCAACCTGTCGGGTTAGCAGGATTGGTGGAGATGGATGAAACCTTTTTTCGCGAGTCCCAGAAGGGCAGTAGAAAATTGGAGTCAATCGCAGAGCCAGGAAAGACAAGGCCTCCGAGGCATCATGGCGGCAAACCAAAGAAGGATATGACAGAGGCTACGCCCCGCCCAGACCCCAAGCGCAGCGAGTTGGTTCCCGTGCTTGTTGCAAGACTTCGGGGGCAACCACACATCGGCGACCGCGTTCTGCCGGCCATGAATAAAACCCAAGTAAAGAACGCGATTTCGGATTGGCTTGGCGCCGAGGCGTTGCTATGTACCGATGGCAGCGGAACGTTACGACAGGCGGCTGCGGAGTTAAAAGTTCCGGCCAAACATGTAGCCGTGAGTTATGAAGGGCGCGTCAAGGAGGGGGTGTATCACGTTCAATCTGTGAATCGATATCACCAGGCGCTCAAACTTTGGATTAACCACGACAGGCGAGGCGTTGCCACCAAGTACCTTCCCAATTACCTTGCTTGGATGCGAATGCGGGAATGGTTTAAAGATGACCTGAGGCCTGAGCGATTTATTGAATCCGCTCTCGGTCGAAAGGTAATCAATACGTAACGAGAACTAAGCCTTTTATAACCAGCTTTTTAGATTTCAATCAGATTCTAGCCGCTTGACTCGCAAGCTGAAGCACTCGAGATTGCGCGGCTATTTGTTCAAGTAGTGCACCGCGGCCTGTGAGCTCTTGTGTCAATGCAGTTTCTCTACTGAGCTCTTTTCCTCTAATCGTGTTTTCCAGAAAACTTGGGAAATTTGGCTTGAAATAGTTACAGATTGGTTACAGAAGTTTAATTCTTTTGAGACGAAAAAAAATCAACAGTCTTTTCAAACTGTTGATTTCATTAGAGTTTCTGGTGGGTCGGGCGAGATTCGAACTCGCGACCAACGGATTAAAAGTCCGCTGCTCTACCGGCTGAGCTACCGACCCCTGAAGATAACAACGAAAAGCCACTGATTAACGTTGTTTGCTCATTTTTACTACCCTCGCTTCAGGCTTGCCTCAAGCGAAGACCGCAATTATAGCGAGGTGAAAAAGGACGGTCAAGTCAGGCTTGGTAAGGGTCGCTTATTTTGAAGCGGCGCAGCAACGTCACCTCTAGAGATTCCATGATTTCAGCCTCTTCGTCTGTTTCATGGTCGTGCCCTTGTGCATGCAAACACCCGTGGATAACTAGGTGTGCGAGATGGTTTTTTAGCGGCTTGTTCTGGCTTTTTGCTTCTTCTTCAACCACTTGCCAGCAAATTACAATATCAGCGATGCAGGGCAGGGAGACGCCTTCAGGCAAAGTGACCTCATCTCCGTAGAGCGGGAACGTCAAAACATTGGTGGCGTAGTCTTTTCCACGAAATTGTTTGTTCAATTCGCGGCCTTCTTTTTTATCTACAAAGCGCAGCGTAATTTCAGCGTCACAGGCCATGGCTGCCTTCACCCAGCGCCGGCATTGGGCTGTGCTGACTGGTTTTTCAGCCAGATCAGCGAAGCCTTCGCCCCATTGGACATTCAGTGAAAGCATAAAATCAGTCATCGGTTCGGGCTTCATGCTTTTTTTGGAAGTGATCGTAAGCGTCAACAATCTTCCCGACCAGCGGATGACGCACAACGTCTTTGTTCATGAAGTGGCTAAAGCCAATTTCAGGAACGTCTTTCAGAACTTGTTGTGCTTGTATCAGACCGCTTTTTTGACCCCGCGGAAGATCGATCTGCGTAACATCACCCGTAATGACCGCCTTGGTGCCAAAGCCGATCCGCGTCAGGAACATTTTCATTTGTTCCGGGGTGGTATTTTGCGCCTCGTCGAGGATCACAAACGCATGGTTGAGCGTACGGCCGCGCATGTAGGCCAGCGGCGCAATTTCAATCATGTTTTTGTCGAACAGTTTTTGTACCCGTTCGTAACCCAACAAGTCGTAGAGAGAATCGTAAAGCGGTCGCAGATACGGATCAATTTTTTGCGCCAGATCGCCCGGTAAAAAGCCAAGACGTTCACCCGCTTCTACTGCCGGGCGGGTCAGCACAATGCGGCGAACGGCGTCGCGCTCAAGCGCATCCACGGCACAGGCCACGGCCAGGTAAGTTTTACCGGTACCGGCCGGACCAATGCCAAACGTCAGGTCGTGAGAAAGTATGGTGCGCAGGTACTCTTTTTGGCTGGATGTGCGCGCCTGAAGATCTACCCGACGGGTTTTTAGAACAATGGGCGCTTCTTCTTCGCCCGTGTCATCGCTGTCCAGCTCATATTGCGCTTCTTGCTCTGCCATTTTCGAGGCAGCATCCCGCAATTCCACAATGACCAGCTCAATGTCTTGCGGTTCTATCGGATTCTGGCTGAGCGCAAAGAACTTGTTGATGACTGCAATGGCCTGTTGCGATGGCAGCTTGTCGCCTGCGACCTGAAGGCGTCCACCGCGACGCGTAATCTTTACGTTGAGTGATTTTTCGATGTGTTCAATATTTTTGTTCAGGGGGCCGCAGAGGTTTGAGAGTCTGCGGTTGTCGTCGTCTGGCGCGAGCCATTCGGTGGGTTTTGATTTCATTGGGTGCGCTGCTTGGATGATGACTTGATTGTAGCGTGGTTCATGGTTGTTTTGGGGTGAGGGGGGGGTTGTGGTTGTGGGGCAGGGTGGCTCGGAGTGCGGGCTCTGTGGGTGAGACGGATAACTCGCTGTTTCCAAACTCCGCTCTGACAAGCTTGACGGAAAACCCAATGGGGTATTTCCGTCGCCGCCAGAGGGCGGCGTCGCTTGTTGCGAGGTCGTTCGGGCGAGTTTCCTGAATGTCTCGCACACAGAGTCCGCACTCCGAGCCAGAAATACCCACCTCTGCACGCGTTTAGAAACATCCCCCTGCGCCCACCCCAACTGGGTGATGTGGGCTTCATGCATCGAAATCATAATTTTGAAACGCTTGCCACCAAGCACCCACGAAAACAATGTCAATCCGTTCATTGGCAAGTCTGTTTGAGGTACCTCCCATGAAACACGAAATTTATCAAATCTACTACTCGAAACAGACAAGAAAAAGCCTTGATAAAAATTTCCGACCACTGAACAATCTTGCCAATAAACGTGCGGACTGGCGCGAATACGCACCCATACGAGAGTTTCTCTTGAACAATGAGCTTAGGAGCGACACTTATTACGGGTTTTTCTCTCCCAAGTTTGAACAAAAAACAGGACTTACTGCCAAGGATGTCTACGCATTTATAGACCAACAGTCAGCCGATGTTATTGGTTTCTCTCCTTTTTTCGGAGTATCTGCCACTTGTATAAATATTTTTGATCAATGTGAGGTAGCTCACCCAGGCATTCACGAAGCCTTAACGTCCAGCGTTAAGGCCTTGAATCTTCCCGAGTCCATACTCTCTTCAGTCATGACCCAGAGGGAAAGCATATTTTGTAACTTTTTTGTGGCTAAAAAAGAGTTTTGGAAAATCTGGTTTGAAATGGCTGAGCATCTCTTTCACATAGCCGAGACATCTAAATCCCCTTTGGCTGAAAAACTCAACGCCCCTGTCCCGTATCTGAGCGAGCTGTTACCCGCCAAAGTATTCGTGATTGAACGTTTGGTAGGCATGCTGCTTGGCAGTCGTCAGGAGTACACGGTTGCTTGTTATCCAGTCCGCTTGAAAAATCCAGATCCCAGATCGTTTGAAAGTTCGTTTCAGACGGAGATTCTTGTACTTGATTCACTGAAACGATCATTTCAAGCGACCGGTAGAGTTGAGTATTTGACTGCTTACAGCGGGTTTCGTGACACTCTGGTGAAAAAAGTTGAGAAAATTTGGTTGCAGCGTCAATCACATGTTTGATTCTAATAGATTTGAAATGCAGAAGCCGCCGGTGGGGGCTTTGCTGTGTACTGTTCATTTTTTGTATGAAAGCAAGATCGCAGAAGCAGAAAAAACCTGCCAGCGTATCACTGCTTTAGCGCCAAAGTACGCCCCTGCACTTTATTGGCAGGGAATGATTGAGCTTGATTCAAAGGCATATGAGAAAGCACTGTCATCCTTGAATCTAGCCATCCATTTAGATGGACAGTCAGCAACTTTTTTTCTCGGACGTGCTTTGGTATTTGCCGCTCTGGGAAAGCCCGCAAAGGCCTTGGAAGATTGTAATGTCAGCATTGAGATCGATCCTGATTGGGAGTTTTCTTATTTCAGGCGTGCCTTGCTGTATTGCCAGATGGGCGAAACAGACCTTGCATATGATGATTTTTCCAGAGCGATTGCGCTTGATACGGATTTTATTGAAGCCTACTTTCAGCATGGTTTGATGTGCTTGAAACTAGGCAATCTCACGCAAGCGGTCAGCAAATTTGATGAGGTTCTCCTTCGAGCCCCCAATCACCGTGGTGCTCACTTGGCAAAGCTGAAGGCCTTGTTCAAATTGATGCTCACAGCTTTATGGCGCAAGCCTTGAAAGCGATGATGACTACAGGCGGCCGAAAATCTGTTGCAGCAAGGCAGTGGCACGAACGCGGCATTTCCCACGTGCAGGGCGGGCGGTTTGAAGAGGCATTGGAATGCATTGAGAAATCTATTGCCCTGGAACCTCGAAATGCGGAATTCCACAGAAACCATGGGTTGGTTTTTGTCAGCTTTTTACAACCCGAAAAAGCCTTGGATTGTTTTGACAAAGCAATTAAATATGCACCGGATTTTGCGATGGCTTTTTTTAGCCGTGCCAATGCGCAGTTTCAGTTGCAGGCTTTGGACCTTGCATTGAAAGATTATTTCCGGTGCGTGCATTTGCTGCCTGATTTTGACGAGGCTCATGCCAATATCGGGAATATCTTTTTCGTTCAAAAACAGTGGGAACTTGCTTTATCCTCCT
The DNA here is from genome assembly GCA_021300475.1 of Burkholderiales bacterium. Lineage (GTDB taxonomy): Bacteria > Pseudomonadota > Gammaproteobacteria > Burkholderiales > Burkholderiaceae_B > SXZD01. The sequence goes on from JAJTDO010000104.1 coordinate 5,675, forward strand.
ATGAGAACGCACTGAAAATAAATCCGGAACTGGTTTTTTTACCCGGAAATATTTTGCTTCTCAAAATGAAATTGTGCCGTTGGAAAAATTTCGAGAGGCAATTTCAGGCACTCAGAAGTGGTCTGGAAAGCGGGGTTCTCTGCGTTTCTCCCTTGCCGCTTTTGACAATGACAGACGCGCCTGCGCTTCTTAAAACTGCATCTTGCTTGTTTGTTGAAAAAACAGTGTCCCCTGTGGCATTGCCACTGGAGGCTTTTACTGGTGCCGTGCGTAATAAAATCCGCATTGGTTATTTTTCCTCAGACTTCCGTGATCATGCCTTGACCTACCTGATTTCTGATTTATTTTTTATGCATGACAGGGACAATTTTGAAATTGTGGGTGTTTCCCTTTGCCATAATCAACACCATGAAATTCAAAAAAAAATAAAGAACGGATTTGATGAGTTTCATGAGGCAGGCGGGTTAAACGACACTCAGTTGATAAAGTTTGCGCGCAGTCTGCATCTCACCATTGCGGTTGACCTCAATGGCCATACGCAGGGTGCAAGACCAGCTGTTTTTATCAGCCGGGTTGCGCCTTTGCAGGTCAGTTATCTTGGTTTTTTGGGCACGTCGGGTATGCCTTCCATGGATTACTTGATTGCAGATGATTTTTTAATCCCTGAAGAAAGCCGTTCACACTACACAGAAAAAATTGTCTACATGCCAGAGATTTTTCAAGTCAATTGTATGAATTTGAACGTCACTGAGAGCAATTTGAATCGGTCGCATTACGGTTTACCTGATTCCGTATTCGTATTTTGCTGTTTCAATAACAGTCATAAAATTACTCCCACCCTGTTTGACAGTTGGATGCGGATTTTATCTGCGGTGCCAGAAAGTGTTCTATTTTTATTTGCAGACACGGAAGCAATGAAAGACAACCTGCGCGCTGAGGCGAAAAATCGTGGTGTGCATGCCCAGCGTTTGATCTTCGGCGAGCGACTTGCCCATGCTGATTATCTCGCACGCTACCGGGTTGCAGATTTGTTTTTAGACACCTACGGTGTTTGTCAAAGAAGATGTCCGATTTTTTTAAGCGGCCATCTTCATTTCTGAAGTTGTCCGGTGCTCTTTTGGCGGGTTAAGCCATACGCTCTCAACGCGCGACCAATTT
>JAJTDO010000105.1:0-2544 GCA_021300475.1 Burkholderiales bacterium
TTTGGCGAGGCTTGCAGGGTTGAGGCAGGAAACAGCCCGCGATCCGCCCAAACAAAAAATAACCCGCTTCGCCCAGATCACCCCCGCTCGCCTAATTACAGTTTGCGCGTTAAGATGAATCACGTAAAACGCCCCGCAAAGTGTGCCATGCAAAATTTCGATTTTCAGAATCCGACCCGTATTGTGTTTGGGGCAGACCGGCTTGAAGACCTTCAGCGCCTCATTCCCGCCAACGCAAAAGTGCTCATGCTCTATGGTGGCGGCAGTATCAAGAAGAACGGCGTGTATCAAAAAATTACCGCGCAACTTAAAAATCGCGACTGGACAGAGTTTGGCGGCGTAGAACCCAATCCCAGTCTGGAGCAACTAGAGCCGGTGATTGCATTGGCAAAAGAGAAAAAAATTGATTTTGTTTTAGCGGTGGGTGGCGGATCTGTGATTGATGCCAGCAAGCTTGTCGCAGCCGCGGCAAAGTACGAAGGGGAGCCCTGGGACATCTTGGCTTCGCGCGGCAAAAAAGTGAAGTCTGCCATTCCGCTCGGTGTGTTCTTAACGCTGCCCGCCACAGGCTCCGAGAGCAATGTTCATTCCGTTATTACCCGCAAGCAATGGAAAGTGAAAGCCACGTTTTCCAGCAGCCATGTATCGCCTAAGTTTGCCATGCTCGATCCCTCCGTCATGGCCTCCCTGCCGGCGCGCCAGTTGGGCAACGGCGTGGTTGATGCGTTTGTACATGTCATGGAACAATACCTTACCGTTCCAGCGAATGCGCCGGTGCAAGACCGTTTTGCAGAAGGTTTGTTGCAGACCTTGGTGGAGATCGGCCCCCACGTGGTGGCCAACCCCAGCGACCTGCAGGCCAGCGGGAATTTGATGTGGACAGCCTGCATGGCCTTGAACGGCCTCATTGGCGTGGGCGTTCCGCAAGACTGGTCCACGCACGCCATTGGCCATGAACTCACGGCGCTTTACAACCTCGACCATGCCCAGACACTGGCCATCGTATTGCCGGCGATGATGCACGTGCGGCGCGGCGCCAAGCAACAAAAATTATTGCAGTACGCCCAACGGGTGTGGGGTTTGGAACCGAAAACTCAGGCTGATGAAGATTTACAGGTCTGCATTACCGCAGCCATAGAACGCACCCAAGCGTTTTTTGAATCCGTGGGCGTTAAAACCAAACTTACCGATTATCAGTTACAGGCCAACATCGTTCCGGTCGTCGTCAAGCAACTCGAAGCCCACAGCATCACTGAAATGGGAGAAGACCAAGGTGTAACGCTCGAGACCGTCAGGCAAGTGCTCCAGCACGCACTTTAAGCAAACTCCACCACCCAAGCGTTTTTTGAATCCGTGGGCGTTAAAACCAAACTTACCGATTATCAGTTACAGGCCAACATCGTTCCGGTCGTCGTCAAGCAACTCACGTCTCACCCGCTTTTAGCCCAAGCGAGTGCCTGTTTGATGCGGCTACCTGCACGATGTGCAACCCGTTTAGCGGTGGTTCAAGCGCCGCCACCCAGGCGCGCGACGGGCATCGATCAGCTCACCCCCCGAGGCGTTTTAGCCCGGGGGGTGAGTGGCGACTGCCCTGGCAGCGTTTGGCGGCGGCCACCCAACCCCCTCAAAAAAAGTATCGCAACATCGCCCAAGTAGCCGCCCCAAACGACCACGAGCGCCCAACTGAATCTAGATAAGCCTTTCCCGAGTATCACCTCCAATGTACACACTTGGCGGTAACCTAAATGTCGAACGTTCGCACAGCTTGCACCTCTACCTCAGCTAAATTGTTGGCACCCGTCTTTGCAGCCTTGGCTTTGTCGGCCTGCGGCGCGGGCTCTGACAGCACCAGTGCAGTTGGTGCAGCCAGTTCGCAGCGCACCGGTGCCAGCAATCTCAGCGCCAGCGAAACAACCGTTATCAAGTCTGACGGAAGCGTACTCAGTTCAGCGCAGACCTTGGTGGCTGCGCAAACATCGTCTTGCGGAAAGTCTTCCTGGTTTGCTGGTCTGACCGAATTGTGTGCGGGCCACCTGGTGTACCGCGATTATGTTTATGACGACTACGGCGCAGATGTGGGTGCTGTTTCGCTCAGTCCAACCTCGCCTACCTTGCTGAATCTGGCTTCCCGCGAAGGGCAGAATGGAAACCCGTTCGGTGCCAACAATCCGGGCTTGCTGTCGCCAACGGCGGGCGATTCCCGTTACCCGGTGGGTTCAGAAAACACCGCCGACTTGGTGCGTCTCGATATTTCCCTGCAAGGCTCGCAAGTGGTTGCCCAGTTTGAGCTCAACGCCTTGTACCAACCCGACCAAACCATTGTGGCGCTGGCCATTGACACTGACAACAACCCCGCCACAGGCAACAAGCAACTGATGGGTCTGACAGTCAAGGGCGCCGATGAGGTGTATGAATTTACGAATAAAAATGCCTTGGTGGATGTTGCCGGCAATTTGGTGACGGTTCGCTTTGCCCTGCCTGCCGCGCCGCAGTGGAAAGTCTGGGCCGTTACAGCGCAAAAAGACCGTACCGTGATGAACGTGG
>JAJTDO010000105.1:2562-7909 GCA_021300475.1 Burkholderiales bacterium
CCGGCGGCATTCCTGAGCAGGTGTTGCCGAATCTGGGCAACTGGTGGGAAGACAAGCAAGCCGCGGCTTTAATGGCCAAGGACATTTCTGGTTTCAATGCCGTGGTCACCACGGCTGACTTGGTGGGCGGTGTAACGCGCGGTACGGCGGTGGCCACCGGGTTTCATCAGCGGGTGTACACCTCGAAATACACGGTGAAGGGTTCAACCGGCGAGGGCATGGTGCTCAAGGGCTTGCCGGGTCGCCATGCCAACACAGGCGCGCCGTGCGAGCAGTTGTTCAATTATGTGGGCAAGTACCAGCCGTATGGCATTTATGTGCCAGCCAAGGTGAATGGCTCTGATGTGCGCGGCCTGCAAATGGTGCTGCATGGTTGCGAGGCCAACCACGCCAGCCAGGTCAACCAACCCGGCATGCAAAAGCAGTTTGGCGATGAAGTGAACCGGATTTTGGTGGCGCCGCTAGGGCGTGGGCCGTATGGTTTTTATTCAGACATTTCCGAGCGCGATGTGCTGGATGTGTATGACGACGTGATGGCCTTGTTCAGCATTGATGACAAACGCATTTTTGCCAGCGGTTATTCCATGGGCGGTTATGGCGCTTCGCGTCTGGCCGCGCTGTACCCCGACCGTTTCGCCGGCTTGAACAACTGGGTGGGCTTTACTGGCGACTTGTTGAATTTGCCGATTCCCGGCAATCCGTTGCCGGCCGGTTCTGCACAGTTTGCCAGCGCAACAGGCGGGGCTTTGCCTCTGAGTTCAAAAATTGGCGCAGTGGGTAATGTCATTGATTTCATGGGCAACCTGCTGCACATTCCCAGCACGCATTCCTACGCCACTGCAGATGAATTGGTGCAGGTGAATACCGGCCTGGCATGGGCGCAGCGTTTGGGCGATACCGCTGGTGTGGTGTATGACTTTTTTCTGCACATCGCGGCAGAACATTTAACGCTGATTGCGCTGGACGACTGGAAAAAAGAGGCCGCCTACACCAAGGACTTAACACGGGTTGAGAACCCTGGCCGCGTGGTGTTCAGAACGGATGCGTCTTTGGCCTACCCGGAATATGGCATCAAACACGACAAGGCCTATTGGGTTTCGAACGTGGTGGGGCGTGCTGCAGGTTACATTGACATTGACGCCAGCAGTGCGGCGTGTGGCAAGGGCAGTCGCCCCACAGAAACAGGGCAGGATGGCGGCAATGGGCCGGTACCGTACCTCAGAACCTTCCGCCGCTTTGTGGGAGGCTTGATGGCGGCACCTGCCAGCAACAGTTTCAAGGCCAACCTGAAAAACGTAAAAGCCTTGAGCATTGATGTGGCCGGTACATGTTTGAGTGCTGGCGCTTCTTATGAAGTGGTGACCGATGGCCCCGTGAGCTTGAGTTTCTCTGATGGGCGGGTGTTGAGTTTACCAGCCGCCGGCACACTGACAGGTCGCTTCTGACCGCCTTCTGTCCCCCTGCATCACACGCTTTGCAGCCATTTTTAGCGAATGGCTGCAAAATCGCTTCTCACATTGTGAAATATGCCTCAGCACAACGGAATTCCACATTTCAGTTGGCGTTACTTGTTTTCATATTGCGAAATGAAAATTATAAACCATTAATTCTAATCAGTTAAATTTTCAGTCTTATATAAGATATAACACTTCTTTATTTTTAAAATGAGCGGTAGAATACCGGCTCATCATCACGTTTATATCGTCTATTAGAGGTAACCACATTGCAGCAAATTTGTGATGTGAAAAACAGCGTGAGACTTGATACGAAATTTCAGATTGACCTTCACCTTTTCATTGAGGACCTTTAAGCATGAAAACTTTTGACCAGCAAGTTGCGGAACTGAAAAAAGATTGGGAAACCAACCCCCGTTGGAAAGGCGTCAAGCGCGCTTACACCGCAGAAGACGTGGTTCGTCTGCGCGGTTCCATGGTGCCTGAGTACACCTTCGCCAAGCGCGGCGCAGAAATGCTCTGGAACAAGGTCAATGGCGGTGCCAAAAAAGGTTACGTGAACGCGTTCGGCGCCATCACAGCCGGTCAAGCCATGCAACAAGCCAAGGCAGGTCTGGAAGCCGTGTATTTGTCAGGCTGGCAAGTCGCCGCCGACGGCAACACTTCTGAAACCATGTACCCAGACCAGTCTTTGTACGCATACGATTCCGTGCCCACCATGGTGCGTCGTATCAACAACACCTTCAAGCGCGCTGATGAAATCCAGTGGAAAGCCATCTGCAGCGGCAAAATGAAGCAAGAAGACGCAATTGACTACTTCCTGCCCATCGTTGCTGACGGTGAAGCCGGTTTCGGTGGCGTATTGAACGCCTACGAACTGATGAAGAACATGATTGCCGCTGGCGCTGCCGGCGTGCACTTCGAAGACCAATTGGCCGCTGTTAAGAAATGCGGACACATGGGCGGTAAAGTGTTGGTTCCAACACAAGAAGCCTGTGAAAAGCTGACTGCAGCCCGTTTGGCCGCCGACGTCATGGGCACCTCCACCATCGTGTTGGCCCGTACCGATGCTGAAGCCGCCAACTTGCTGACTTCCGACTTCGACGCAAACGACAAGCCTTTCATCACTGGCGAGCGTACCAACGAAGGTTTCTACCGCGTCAAGAACGGTCTGGAACAAGCCATCAGCCGTGGCGTGGCTTACGCTCCTTACGCTGACTTGGTCTGGTGCGAAACCGGCACGCCTGACCTGGGCTTTGCCCGCGAATTCGCGCAAGCGGTTCACGCTGCAGTCCCAGGCAAGCTGTTGTCATACAACTGCTCACCCTCTTTCAACTGGAAGAAAAACCTGGACGACGCAACCATTGCCAAGTTCCAGGACGAGTTGTCAGCACTGGGTTACAAGTACCAGTTCATCACCTTGGCCGGTATTCACATCAACTGGTTCAACACATTCCAGTTCGCCCACAACTACGCCCGCGGCGAAGGCATGAAGCACTACACTGAAATGGTGCAAGAGCCAGAATTCGCAGCACGCGACAAAGGCTACACCTTCGTTTCTCACCAGCAAGAAGTGGGTGCAGGTTACTTCGACGACGTGACCACCGTGATTCAAGGTGGCGCTTCTTCAGTGACCGCATTGAAGGGTTCAACAGAAGAAGAGCAGTTCCACTGAAATGCCTGAAGCCGGCGCGGTTCATGCAATTGTGAGCTGAGCCGGTTTTATTGGATTTATTTTGGTTGAATTGTTTTGAAGAAAGGGGCGCGAAAGCGCTCCTTTTTTTGTGGGGTTATTAGGCGTGAAATTGCTGATCCGAGCGTTTTCCATCTACCTGTGACCTGACAGGGCATACCCTTTTGGGTGAGCGTTTGTATCGGCATTCGGAATGCTTGACCATGGCGTCTTTGATATTTAAAATAACTCAAGCGCTTAGGTTTTATGCCAACTGTATTCTTTTTTTCTTCTTATCGTATTGCGATCTACACCATGGACCACAGACCTTCACACGTTCATGTGATTGGCACAGAAGGGGAAGCGGTATTTAACTTATGTTGCGGCAACGGACCGGTTTCACTGCGTGAAAATTTTGGTTTGAAGCGAAGCGCTTTAACAACAATTGCAGCTCAATTAAACATTCGTATCCACGAGTTGTGTGCTTCATGGAAGGCAATTCATGGCAATTTCTGACGAGGAGTTTCAAGCAGCGAACGCGCGTGCGAATGCGCTGTTGAACGCATTCCCAACCATAGAAAGTGTGTTGTTTGACGCACCTTCTTCGCGTCTGCACCTCTTTCTTTCCTCTGGCCTTCTGCTTGGTTTGCCATTGACCAGTATTGAAGGTTTCGCCAACGCCAGCTCCGAAGCCTTGGCACAGTTTGAAATTTCACCATCTGGTTTGACTGTTTTTTTCCCTGCGCTGAATTCTGAAATTTATGTTCCTGGGGTGCTGCAAGGTTTTTTTGGAAGCAAGAACTGGATGGCTGCGCAAATGGGGCGGGCAGGGGGGGCGGTTTCTAGCCAGTCCAAGGCTGCTGCAGCGAAAGCCAACGGAAAGCTCGGTGGAAGGCCGAGGAAAAAGAGCGATACCTTGAAGTTGGCTGAGACTTGAGAGGAGTGCGCTTAGGGTTTCGGTTGAATTGTTTTGAAGAAAGGGGCGCGAGAGCGCTCCTTTTTTTGTGGGGACGGTAGTGAGAAGGTTTAACCCTGTTTGGTTTTTCCATCAAAATTAGAAAAATACATCTTTGATGGAAAAATGCTCGCTCCACTTTCAAACGACCTGCGCAAATACCTGATAGACAGTACTCAGGTGTATGAATCCTATGTGGAGGCCTACCGGCAATCCGCAAGCTACCGCTACGGTACCGTACATCGGGTGTCACGCGGATTTACGACACGATGACCCACTTTGTTCAGAAGCGGCCTATTCTGGGTCTCGATGAAAAGACGAGTGTCAGCGTCGACTTTGCAGTGATTGGCCGCAAAATCAGTTCTGGTGGGTCAAAATTCAACTGGCGTTGGCAGCATCCCCCGCAACCCATGCCTTGCTGCGGGTTTTGCTTTTGTCAGCGTATCAGCACTGACTTACGTATTTGCCTGGGGCGGGGGGTAGGAACAGCTAAGAGAGGTCAGACGTTGAATTCCAGCGATGCAATGTCTCTGGATTGATGCAGGACTCGCGCAACTTCGACCTCAGTTTTGCTTGTTGCTCGGTAATAGAGTGTGTAAGGGTGTTTTGCAGGCATGCTCCTGATCTCGGGCGCCAACTCTTGGTCGAGCTTTTCCAAGTTCCGGGTAGGTGTCCAGAACGGCCGCGGGATGTCAGTGTAGTGGTCTAATAAAAACGGACACTGAAATAGGTGGATAATTTACCTATAGAGGAAATCCGCATGACAAATAAACGCAGAACGTTCGACGCCAACTTCAAACTTCAAGTCGCCAACATGATTGTAGAACAAGGTGTGAGCGTGTCGCAGGTGTGTAAAGACATGAAATTGGCTGAGAGCGCGGTACGACGCTGGGTGGCCCAATTGCAGTCGGAGCAAGGAGGTCTGCCTGGAATAGGCAAGCCACTTACTGCCGAACAAATTCGCATTCGTGAACTGGAAGCCCAGAATCGACAACTGCGCATGGATGTCGACATATTAAAAAAAGCATCGGCCTTCTTTGCCCGGGAACTGAAATGAGCTACCGATTGGTTCAGCAGTTGCAACAGAAGGCCATTCCCACAGTTCAAGCATGTCGTGTGCTGGGTGTATCGCGCTCTGGATTTTATGCGGCACAACAGCGGCTACGGCAGCCTGTCACGCTATGCGCCGCCAGCATTCACTTGCAAGCAGCGTTTAGCGCCAGTGGAAAAACTTACGGTAGCCGACGTCTGCAAACCAGCCTGAAA
>JAJTDO010000038.1 GCA_021300475.1 Burkholderiales bacterium
GCAACACCGCCTGAAAACCGAGTATGGCGTGGAAGTCCGCCTGTCGCCGGCACGCTTCTCCGGTGCGCGCTGGGTGTCTTCTGAAAAACCCAATGAATTGCGAAAATTCATGGATCACAATGCAGCCCGTATGGTGAAGGATGCCGCCAATACCGATGCTTTCCTCATGACATCACGCTTTGACCTGGAGGCGACGCAAAAACGCTGGCCGGAAATTACCTTCCACTTGATGCGTGAACACGCCGGACTGAAACTGGAAGGCGCCTGAGAGTGATGACATTGGCCGCCATTGAATTAATGGTGGGCTTGAACTTTGGCGATGTGCCGCAACTCGGCGTGACCGAGTTGCTGGCCTTGCAGCAAACCTCAGCCCCGGTGTTCCTGATTGACGTTCGCACAGCCGAGGAGTTCGAGGTCAGCCGGATTCCCGGCGCCGTTCTCTTTGATCTGGCCGCCCTTGAGCAACGGGTGAAAACGCAAAAATCAGGTGCCGATATTGCACAGCAGACATGGCAGGGGCTTTACCAGAGCATTGAGCAGGCGCAAGCCCGCCAACCTGAAAAACCGCTGCATGTCGTCGCGTATTGCTCTGTAGGGTGGCGAAGTTCTGCTTTTATTCGCGAACTCAAGCAAAAACACCCGTTTGTGCAAACCACACAACTCTTCAATCTGAAGGGTTCTATTTTCCGGTGGTCCGAGCAAGGCTATGCACTGGAAAACGCCAGCGGACGAACCCAATGGGTTCACGGATATGCCCAACCGTGGGCGCAGTTGCTTCCCAAACAAAAAAGAGTGCTTCCAAACAGACAGTAGCCGTCCTTTGTACCTGTTTTTGTGTAACAATTTTGCTCGGACGAAGAAATCTTCCCACCAGTGGAAGAGCAGTTGAACAGAACAGAGAAGGAACAGGCGATGGATGCTTATTTATCAAAAGAGGAGATTGCAGCGTACCACCCGTACAAGCTGCAGGAAGATGGTCTGACCCCCAAGCAGCGCGCTCAAAAACGCATGCAGGATTTAGACCTCTGGACAGACAAACAATACATGGGAAGACGCTGGGGCATAGGCTGCGTCGCGCTGGAAATTACCCAGCGATGCAACCTTGACTGCACCCTGTGCTATTTGTCGGAAAGCTCGGAAGCCCTCAAGGACATTCCCATTGAGGAAGTCTTCCGCCGAATCGACATGATTTTCGCCCATTACGGCCCCAACACCGACATTCAGGTCACAGGTGGCGACCCCACATTGCGCAAACGCGATGAACTGGTGGCCATCATTCGTCGCATTCGCGAAGTGGGCATGCGTCCCTCCTTGTTCACCAACGGCATTAAAGCCACCCGCGAAATGCTGGAGGAGTTGTCTGCCGCTGGTTTGGTGGATGTGGCCTTCCACGTTGATCTAACCCAAGAGCGCAAAGGTTACGCCACCGAGGTAGATCTCAACGAAGTGCGTCTTGAATATATCAACCGCGCCCGGGGTCTGCCAATTGCCGTTTATTTCAACACCACAGTGTTTGATGGCAATTTCCATGAAATTCCAAAGGTTGTTGATTTCTTCGTGCAACACAGCGACGTGGTTCGTTTGTCTTCCTTCCAGTTGCAGGCAGACACCGGTCGCGGCGTGTTGGCTGAGCGTGGCTTTGCCATTACCCAGGCTTCCGTGGCGGATCAAATCCGCAAGGGCGCCGACTGCAACATCAATTTCGATCTGGCAGACATCGGACATTCTTCCTGCAACCGCTATGGCATGACGCTTGTATCCGACGGAAAAGTGCACGATCTATTTGACGACCCCACCTACATTCGCAAGGTGATCAATGCGACAGCGGAAACGGTTTTCGACCGCACCAACAAGCGCCGCGCCTTGGAGTCCATCATTGACACCGTCATCAAGACGCCTTCGCTGTTGCCTGAAAGCGCAGCCTGGTTGATGAAAAAAGGTTGGGAAATGAAGGGCAACTTGCTCAAGTCCAAGGGCAAGGTCAATAAGCTGTCTTTTTTCATTCACAACTTTATGGACGCCTGCCACCTTGAAAAAGACCGGGTGGATGGCTGTGTGTTTATGGTGGCCACCAAAGAAGGCCCCATCAGCATGTGCCTGAACAACGCAAAGCGCGACGAATACCTGCTCAAGCCCATCGAGATTCAAAAAGAGGGCGTTGTTCAGTTCTGGAATCCAATCACCGGAGGGTTCCAAAAGAACGCACCGGAAAAACTCACGGTTGAACACACCCGCAAAACAGCGCGTGGAAGAACCAAAGAGAAGATTGAAGCTGAGCGTCTTGCAGCCCGTGCCACCAAAACTGCAGATGTCAAAGGGCAAGCCGAGACCACGCAGTCATGAGTGCAGAGGGTTGCTTGAAACACTCAAAACGCCGTTTCCTGATCGCTGCTGCAGCGTTGCCTCTGGCGGCATTGCAGGGCGGTTGTTCTTCGCTGATTCAAGCCCCTGTGCAGGGTGGGTTGAGAGCGGCGGATTTTCAGGAAATGATGGCGTTGTGGGGGCAAATCCTCAATGAACACGTGGATGCGCAAGGCCGCGTCAATTTTAAGGCCGTGGCGGCCAATCCGGCAAAATTGGAAAGGGTGGTTCGCTTCATAGAAGCTGAATCACCGATGTCACATCCGCAAAAGTACGACACCCAAGCCTTGAAACTGGCCTACCACCTCAATGCTTACAACGCGCTCAGCCTGCACGCCGTTATTCAGGCGGGCATACCCTATGAGCTTGATTTGTTGGCCCGCCTGCGGTTTTTTAAACTGAACAAATCAGAGATCGCCGGTGGTGCGCTTTCTTTGTTCGATTATGAAAACGACATCATCCGAAAACTAGGTGAGCCGCGCATTCACTTTGCATTAAATTGCATGAGCGTGGGTTGCCCCAGATTGCCGCGCGTGGTTTTTGCAGCAGCAACCATGAATGCCCAGTTGGAAGCAGAAGCCTACAGCTTCTTCTCGGAAGAGCGCAATTTAAGGGTGGATGATGCGACAAAGACTGTTTTTTACTCCGAAATCCTGAAGTTTTACACCTCGGATTTTTTAGCGGTTGCACCGTCCTTGGCGGCATATGCGGGCAAATACGCACGTAAAACCATTCCTGAACATTACGCCATTAAATTTACTCCCTATGATTGGCACATCAATTCCTGGCCGGGAAACTGAGTGAACCGCAGCTTTTTTTCGCGGTTGGTTCACGTGTTTTTTGCCTTGCTGATGCTGGTCAGTGCAGGCGGCAAATTGTTGGACATGCCCGGTTTTTATCAGGTGGTTCAAACCTACCAGATGCTGCCCGGTTTGTTGATACCGGCAGCCTCTTGGGCGCTGACGCTGTTTGAACTGGCGCTGGGTTTCATGCTTTTATTCTCATCTTCTGCTGTTGTGGCGGCTGTCTTGCTTGTGCCTCTGCATCTGTTTTATTTGGCAGGTCTGGGCCAAGCCCTGTTCCGTGGTTTAGCGCTAAAAAATTGCGGCTGTTTTGGCGTGTTTTGGGCAAGACCACTGACCCCCTATTCGTTGCTTGAAGATGTGTTTTTGCTCTGCCTGACCTTGTACCTGCTGCGCTCGCTTACCTTGGCAAGGAGTCATCCTGATGTTTAATTTCTCTGCTTTCAAACGGACGGCCGGCTTGGGTTTGGTGTTGTTCGCCTTGCATCCGCTGTCGGCCTTGGCTGTAGAAGTGGATGGCCTGAGCTTTCCCGATGAATATGTGGTGGGCAGTGAAAAGCTGCACGTGAATGGCGCAGGTAGCCGGCTCTATTCCTTTCTCAAGGTGAAAGTGTATTCGGCCGTTTTGTACACACAACAAAAAACCAGCGATGCACAAGTGCTCCTCAATTCAAAGCTACCCCGTGTCGTGTTTGTAAAAATGCGTGTGGACAGTAAAAAAGACGACGCCATTGAGGCCTGGAAACATTATCTGAGAAACAATTGCAGCAAGAATTGTGCAATACCCGAAGTTCGCTGGCAGCCCTTTTTAAATGCAATGGCCACCTTGAAAGAGGGCGATACCGAGGCATATATTTTTACCGCTCAGGGCTTTGAGTTAAAGCGAAATGAACGCAGCGTGGTCAAGATAGACGATGCCGAGTTGGCAGCTTTGGTGTTGTCGGGTTGGTTGGGCAAGGAACCCACAACCCCTGAATTGAAGGCGGCGCTGCTGGGGCAATAAGCCCCAAGATCGCTGACGCTCGCATTTCAGTCTTGGGCAAACCTTGGTTTGGTGCGAGCGTTTTTAATGACGTTGCGAATGCTTATTTCATTGAGCCGATCAGCGCAATGTAATCTTCCATGGCTTTTTCTTTGCTGGTGCCTTTTATTTCGGCCCAAGCGTCAAATTTTGCGCGACCCACCAAGTCGGTAAAGCCGGGGCGCTTGCCCGTGTTGTCACCATCTGTGGCTTGCTTGTACAAGGCATAGATTGTCAGCAGGGTTTTGTTGTCCGGACGTTCTTTCAACTGTTTAGACTCAGCCACCGCGGTTGTAAAACGTGTATTCAAATCGCTCATTGATGCTCCTTTTTAGTTTTTAATATGACGCTTACTGCTTGCCATCGGCTATTATCAAGCCTGCTTTTGTGAGGCGATGTTGTCTCCTCTGCCCCTATTCTGTCGATATTATATACACCGTTTGGGCAAAACAGTTCCATCCCTGGAGAAGGAAAATTCGATGTTTGCGATCTGGGTTGTTGACGATCAGTTCAATGCGGGCTTTCTCAATGTTTTGAGCGAAGGGGTTCTTGCTCCACTGACAGGTCTTGAGCAATGGCCTCCCATTAAGTCTTTCTCGTGGCCTGAACCTCTGCCAAACCAAGCCTGGGGTGAATTGCTGTCAGAAATTCAATCCCTGTCTTGGGATGCAGATGGCGCCTGGTGGCGATTTTTTGTCATTAACCCCAGTCAGGGTCCACGCATCGTTTTGCTTCAAAGCCGTGTGCTGTTTGATGTCCCCGCATTTTGCAGGCTTGCAGGTCTTCTGGGCAGTAGCGACAGTTTGACCTTGCCACTGGGTTTGCAAAGTGACAACCCCGTTGCTGGTGCCTTTGAATCACGTTTAAAACAGGTTCTGTTGGCTCAACCCGATCCCGAAGAAACTGTTCAGGAAAACTTGTCTCATGTGCTGCCGGCGTCCTTTGTGTTTACCGAACTGGAAGCTGTCGCTGATCTTTTCTCGGTCAGCCCCACAGCGCTTCTCTGCATGGTGCTGCAAGTTGCGTTCCACCGCTTGCTGGGTTCGCAAACAGAGCCACTGTGCGTAACAGTCAAATTTGAAAATTCAAGCTTTGAATTGGACAGCCACCAAGTCAATCCTTTGCGTTGGTGGTTGCTGCAGGAAATGCACTGTAAACAGGCCGTGAATTCATTTCAACCGCCTGCATCCGATCCTGGCTTCCTGTGTTGTGGTGAGGTGTTGCAGTTCGCAGTGACAGCGCCTTATGCTGTGCCCTGCGACCCGGCCAGTGTGACCTTGACTCTGCTTCAAATTGGTCCGGACTTGAACCTTGCGCTCAGTGGGGGTGATGTATTGGGCTCAATGCTCAATGCCTTGGGTGTGGAATTGCAGGATGCTTTTGAGCAACTGTTATTTGCAGCATTTTCCATTGCGGGTATGGGGCGTTTGGACGAAGCCCGCATGCTTGGCCTCATGGATGAAGGCTTGCCGGCCATGGAGGGCTTGATGGACAACCTGATTGCAAAGCAATACGCCCCCGGCATGCAAAGCAAGGCGCAGGCGCTTGCTGAGCAATTGGAGGCGCTTAACCAACGTCTGGCGGATCAGTCGTCTGTCGACAAAAACGCCTGAGCCAGGTTGCCGAACAACTCGCGGGTCGGTCCGATCAAGTAAGGGGCCATCAGGCTCATTACCTGATAGGCGCCTCTGCCAAGCGCAGCACTCATGGATTTTTCATCGTTGAAATGGCGGGGGTCGCGTACATATTCATACGACAACCAATACGTCGCCACGACCACCATGTTGGTCGCCAGCGATGCAATTTCCGCGGGTTGCGCACTGAGTTCGCCGGTTTCATTCAGGTCTTCGCACAGGCGCTGGGCTATGTTGACTTTGTGCTGCAGAATGCGTTTGAAGTGAATTTCCAGTGTTCGGTTGCGAGACAGCAGGTCGTTTAAATCCCTGTAGAAAAAGCGGTATCGCCAAATCAGCTCAAACAGCAATTGCAGAAACAGCCAAGCATCTTCAATGTTGGCCTGACGATTTTTCGGAACGTCCAGCAGACTGTCAATTTCCTTTTCGAAATTGGAGAAAATGCTGTTTACGATGTCATCTTTATTTCTGAAGTGGTAGTACAAGTTGCCGGGGCTGATATTCATTTCATCAGCAATCACCGTTGTTGTGATGTTCGGCTCCCCAAACTCGTTGAAGAGCTTGAGTGACAATTCCAGGATGCGCTCACGGGTGCGTCTAGGGGCTTTTCGCTCCATGGCCAGTTCGTCTCCGTTGCAGGCAATCGCCTGCTTGTTATTGGTTTATGAATCAGTTGGTGCGCACCATCATAAAAGAAAAATGCCCACTGAAGGGCATTTTCTCGCATTTCCATTAAATTGAATTAAGCAACTTTGCGCGTTTTTGAAATTTTTACAAAGCGCTCCAAGTCTTGCAGTGTGTCTTCAAGTTCTTCCACATTTGAAATAATGGATTTCGCTCTGGGCTCTGCATGGTGCTGGCGGTTCATCAGGCTTAAGGTCGGGTTGCGCAGGCAGTCCAGATTCAGCTCCAGGCCATGCCTTTCAAAAATAGGCACGAGCTCGTGGCGGCGAACCCAAAGTTCTTCACGGGTTCTTTGGTAGGCGTGTTCACACAGGCGCCGGCGGCTTGAATAACTGAACGGGTTGGTGAAGAAAAATTCACCATCGCCATGCTGCGGTTCAAAAAGCACAATATCGCTGTTGGGGTATTGGTGACTGTATCGGGTCATGCCGATTTCCATGCGCGAATGAATCATGGACCTGAAGGTTTGCGACAGCACGATTGGCAGGCCGCCGTCCATCAAGCGCGAGCCGCTTTGGTGTTTTGAGCGGCGATTGCTGCGTGGTTTTGAACTTAAGCGAGAATCAAAAGGCACCAGCGGATTCAAACACAGCAGCAAGTCCATGCCTTCTTTCAAGGCAATGGACGCATGTATGGTTTTCTTCAGCGCACCATCCACATAATGACGACCCTGCAACTTGACCGGGGGAAACAGGCCGGGCAGGGAAGCAGAAGCCTGAACCGCCCTTGAAATTGGTACGTCGTCGTGGCCAGGCATACCGAATGGAATGGACTCACCCGAATCAAGATCGGTTGCCACCAGCACCAACCGGTGTCTGAGACTGCGGAAGTCATTGTCACCGCCGCCCTTGGCAATCAGATCACCCATCCAGTAATGAAGTTCATCGCCGTTGAACAGACCGGTCGGAATGGCCGCTCCCAGTCGTTCGATGCAACTCATCAAGGTAGCGCCATCACGAAAGAAGAAGTCCGACACGGCGGCAGTCAGCAGACCTGGCACCTTCTTCATTCGGAACCAATATTCGCTAACCGCTGGACGCAACAAAATGGACGGATCAAAGGCGAACTCCTTTGGCTCTCCGTCAATGAACAGTTTGCAGATTTGTGTGGGTGTCAGTCCGTGGGCCAGTCCCGTGGCCACAATGCCGCCAGCTGACACGCCCACATACATTTTCATGTTGTTCAGATTCAGACCGTTTACAGCCTCATCCAACGCGCACAGCGCGCCAATTTCATAGATGGCCCCCAAAGGACCACCACCGGCTAACGCCAAGCCGATGCGGCCTGAACTTTCTTCTCGTGTCATAAAACCTCAATTTGTTAAAAAAAAGACCCCGCCAGAATGGTTAGGGGTCTTGTTTCTTGCCACACGAGAACAAACTCAACGAAATTGTTCGACGTTTCTCGAACAATCATGGACTTGAGTTAATTACTCCGCGGCAGGTTTTGCTGCTGCTTTCTTTGCACCATCTGCTTTTTTGCCGGTGAGTTCATTCACGGCCTTTGACAGATCTTCAATGCGCTTTGAAAGTTGCTGCAAATCCTTGTGGGTTGGCACGCCCAAACGACCCAGTGAACGTGCTACACGCTCTTCAAAAACTGCTTCCAACTTGTCCCATTGGGCGTTTGCACCTTTGGAGACGGTGTCGGCAATTTTGCTGACACGGTCGGTCACTTCAACTACGGTTTCGTCAGCAAGCTTGCGTGTGCGCTCTTGCAGATCCTGACCTTCTTTTACCAAGGTTTCAAACACTTTATTTCCTTCATCTTGCGCTTTGGAGAATGCACCCAGACCTGCCAGCCAAATTTGCTGTGACTTGTCCTTGATTGCATTGGCCAATTGTGTGTCGGCCACTTGTTCTGTGATTGCTTTGAGTTTGTTGCTAACCATGTTTTTTGACTCCGTCGAATTTGTTGTGCTTTTCGGCTACGTTGCTTAAGCGTGGCCTTTAACGCACGCTACGAAAAGAATCATAATAAAGTCGCATAGAGAACACACACTAAACATCGCTGCACTCAAAAATCACTGCGCTCCTTGTCGGAAATAACGTGTTGTTGCCTCTAAAATTACTGAATCAACGTGTCATGATTTTCATCATTGTTTCGAACACACGGCCATAGGGCGGTGCCAACAAAAACATTGCATTCAATTTCGACTGTTTGAAAATAGGCTTCATTTTTGACAAGGTCTCGAAGCCATATTCACCGTGGTAGTGGCCCATTCCAGAAGCTCCCACGCCACCAAACGGCAGGCTGTCCTGGGCAATGTGCATCAAGGTTTCATTGATACTGACACCACCTGCGATGGTTTGGCGCATCACGTGTTCCTGAATTGCGCTCCTGTCGTCGAACAAGTAGAGTGCCAGCGGTCTGGGGCGGGCATTGACGTAGGCCAATGCCTGCTCAAGCGTATCGTAGGGAACCACCGGCAATACCGGGCCAAAAATCTCTTCCTGCTCAAGAATCGATGCAGACTCTACGCCGCTGACCAATGTCAGAGGAATCTTGCGCTGGTCTGGTCTTGGCGAACCCATCAATGTTTCTACCCTAGCTCCGCTCAAACGCGCCTCTTCCAGTGCGTTTTGCAAGCGACGGTAATGGCGATCCGAAACAATGCCGGTGAAGTCGTCAGAGGCGGCACCACCAGGGAATTTCGCATCGAGGTGTTTTCTTGCTGCAGTGTAAAACGCGTCTAACCCTTTTCGCGGGACCAATACATAGTCAGGTGCAATGCAGGTCTGACCTGCATTCAGGGTTTTGCCCGCTAGGGTTCTAACTACAGCGTTAAAGAAGCGGCCGGGGTTGTTCAGCGTGGCTTCGGTAATGATGACAGGACTTTTGCCGCCCAGTTCCAGCGTCACCGGTGTCAGGTTTTCCGCTGCGGCGCGCATCACATGTTTGCCCACCGGCGTAGAGCCTGTAAAAATAATGTGATCAAACGGCAGGCGGGTAAATTCTGATGCCAACTCGGGGCCACCGTTTACAACGCGTATCAGGTCCCTGCCAAAAAATTCCGTGATTGCCCGGGTCAGCACATCGGTCAGGTTCAAGGAATACTCGGACATCTTGATGTAAGCCCGGTTGCCTGCCGCCAACGCGGCGGTCAGGGGGCCAATGGCCAAATACAAAGGGTAGTTCCATGGAACAATAATGCCGACCACACCCAGCGGTTGTGGCATCAGGGAGGCACTGGCGGGAATAAAATACATGCCTACCGATTTGGAACGCGGTTTCATCCAGCCCTTGCCATTGCTTATCGCATTGTGCAAACCTTCAAGCGAAGGAAACAGCTCGACCATTTCACTTTCGTGCAGGCTGCGGTGACCGAAGTCTGCGCTGATGGCCTGCTTGATTTCTTCCCGGTACTTTTGCAGCATGGCAACCAGCTTTTTCAGCCGGTCTTTGCGAACATTCCATTCTGGGTAACGATCGTTTTCAAAGGCGAGCCGCAAGGATTGAAAATCTTCATTGAAAATAACAAGGTTTGCGTTGCTTGCAAAGCCGGCCTGAGGTGCGTTCATTACGAGATCTCCAGATAATAGTTTTTATATAGACTCTGATTTTATGCGCCAAATTTAGGTGAGTGCCACTAATCCCTGTGCTGCATAGCAGCAAAAAACAGGCTGTTGTCAGCTGGCTGTTTACATTTGTTTATTTAAAGTCTTTTGAAAGTCGCATGGCGAGCAGAACTGAGACAAAACAAAAGCTTGTGCACTTGCAGCAACGATTGTTGTTATTGCGGAATGTAAGAGACACTGACCCCTCACGGATGAGTGCGCTGACGGGTTTGCGAGCTTCGAATCATGTACGTTTGCAATCGGTTTTTGAGCCCATCTCCGGATTGGCAGGCACTGAGCAGGCGTTGCGTTTTTTTTACGAAGAGTTGTATCCACTCACAATTTCGCCTTGGCGAGATGAACAGTGTCTCAGGGTGTTGCCACGGATGGTCTCCGTGATGCCTGAGGGTGCGACCAAGGTTTTACTGGCAGCCATAACGCTTGATCTGGAAACCGAGATGTTCGACCGACATGTGCTTGCGCCCACTGGTGTACCCCTTGATGCGGCGGCGCATTTAGCTCACAGACGTCTGCAGTTACAATTGGTGCAGCAAGTGGGGCAAGGCTTGATTCAGGTGGTTCGCTTGCCTTTAATGGGTTCCTTACTAAAATGTGCAAAGTTTCCGGCGAAAGCCAAGGGGCTGAGCCAATTGCATGGCTTTTTGACCAGAGGCTTCGAGGCATTTAAAGCCATCGAGCAACCAGATTTGTTTATGGAGCATTTGGTGCGGTTGGGTGACGCGAATCTATATCCCAATGCCAAGTGTGTTGAAAATGATCGTTTTATAATGAAAACAGACTAATCCTGTTCAGGAGACAAGATGTACAACGAAAAACCGTGGCTTAAAAGTTACCCCAAGAATGTACCTGCTGAAATCGACATGAAGCAGTTCTCTTCGGTCAAGGACATTTTTGACCAGAGCGTTTCAAAGTTCAACGACTGCACCGCGTTCAGTAACCGCGCCGTCTGGTCTGACACCTACATGAGCTACGGTGACCTCGACGACTACAGCAAGGCGTTTGCCGCCTACTTGCAAAGCTTGCCAGGCATGAAAAAAGGCGACCGCGTCGCCATCATGATGCCCAACCTGTTGCAATATCCGGTGGCGCTCTTCGGTGCCTTGAGGGCGGGCTTCGTTGTTGTGAACGTAAATCCCTTGTACACCCCCCGCGAGCTTGAACACCAACTCAAGGATTCCGGCGCTAAAGCAATCGTGGTGATCGAAAACTTTGCCACCACGCTGCAGCAGGTCATCAAGAACACACCTGTAGAGCACATTGTGTGCACCTCAGTGGGTGAGTTGCACGGCTGGTTTCAGGGTTTCGTCATGAATTACGTTGTGCGCAAAATCAAGAAAATGGTGCCCGACTTTTCATTGCCCAATGCCATCAGCATGAAAAAAGCGCTTTCCATTGGTCGAAACGCCAATTACACGGCCCCGGCGCTTTCCCACAACGATCTCGCATTCCTGCAATACACGGGCGGCACCACAGGCGTGGCCAAAGGGGCCATGCTGACTCACGGCAACATTGTCGCCAACTTGCAGCAAGCCTCTGCCTGGCTGACCGGTTTGGTGGATGAGGGCCGTGAAACCATTGTTACCGCATTGCCCATGTACCACATCTTCTGCCTCACAGCCAACATGCTGACATTCATGAAGCAGGGCGGTCATTGCCTGTTGATCACCAACCCGCGCGACATCGCAGGCGTTGCCAAAGTATTGGCAGGCAACGAATTCACCGCTTTGACGGGCGTAAATACTTTGTTTTCAGCCATGATGAATTCGCCAGAGTTCATGGCGCTGGATTTCTCCAAGGTCAAGCTGACGCTGGGCGGCGGTGCCGCCATTCAGGAGGCGGTTGCCGAGCGCTGGAAAAAAGCCACTGGCACACGAATTACTCAGGCCTACGGTCTGACTGAATGCTCGCCTGCGGTGTGCATCAACCCCATGAATGAGGACTACAACGGCACCATCGGCTTGCCCGTTCCCTCCACCATTGTCAGCATCCGCGACCCAGAATTCAACGAAGTGCCGGTCGGGGGCAACGGTGAGTTGTGTGTCAAAGGACCTCAAGTCATGCGTGGTTACTGGGGGCGACCCAAAGAGACCAATGAAGTTCTCACTTCTGACGGTTGGCTGAAAACCGGCGACGTGGCCAACATGGATGAAAGAGGCTACTTCCGCATCACAGACCGCCTAAAAGACATGATTCTTGTGTCAGGCTTCAATGTGTACCCCAATGAAATTGAGGATGTGGTTGCAAAGCACCCTGGCGTGCTAGAGGTTGCAGCCATCGGCGTGCCTGACGACAAGACAGGCGAGGCAGTCAAGGTGTTTGTCGTCAAAAAAGACGCTTCCTTGACCTCCGAGCAGGTGATTGAACACTGCAAATCCATGCTCACCGGTTACAAAATTCCCCGCAAGGTTGAGTTCAAGGACGATCTGCCGAAATCCAACGTCGGCAAGATATTGCGCCGCGAATTGAAGGACATGGAAAAGAAACGCGTCTCCTGA
Organism: Burkholderiales bacterium; assembly: GCA_021300475.1. Taxonomy (GTDB): domain Bacteria; phylum Pseudomonadota; class Gammaproteobacteria; order Burkholderiales; family Burkholderiaceae_B; genus SXZD01. The sequence continues at coordinate 12,577 of JAJTDO010000038.1, forward strand.
TATAATCTTGGGCTTCCTGCCACACTGACAAGCATTTCGCAGGTCAGGTGGCTTTTCCAATTCGGAATTTGGAAAATCCTTTAGGAGTTTACATGCGTCATTATGAAATCGTTTTTATTGTCCACCCGGACCAAAGCGAGCAGGTTCCAGCCATGGTAGAACGCTACCGCGGCATGGTCGAAACTCGTCAGGGTAAGGTCCACCGTTTCGAAGATTGGGGCCGTCGTCAATTGGCATACCCGATCCAGAAGCTGGCCAAAGCCCACTATGTCTTGCTCAACATCGAATGCGATCAACAAACGTTGGACGACCTTGAACACGCGTTCAAGTTCAACGATGCCGTGTTGCGTCACTTGACCGTTAGCACCAAGAAAGCTGAAACAGCACCTTCTCCAATGATGAAGGAAGTTCAGCGCGAACAAGAGCGTAAGGCTGCTGCTGCTGCAGTGTCCACACCCGCTGAAAACAACGCAGAAAACTGAAATTTGTAACGTGTTTTTTCACAGGCCCATTTTTTGAACGTTTTAAACCTGGTAGCCAGCATCACAGAACGCAGTTTGGTTCGCTACACGCCCTCAGGGGTTCCGGTCTTGCAGTTGCAGTTGTCCCACTCCGGTGAGGTCATGGAAGCAGGCAAGTCTCGTCAGGTAGAGTTTGAAATACAGGCCTTGGCCCTAGGCGACACAGCGCTTTCGCTGGATCGCTCGGCACTCGGAGAAACATTTCATTTTTCAGGTTTCATGGCAAAAAAAACGCGGAACTCAAAAAATCTGCAATTTCATATTTCAGGTTTTGGTCTCCCTAAGACTGAGTAAGCGCATCACATTTTGATGGAGTATTAAAAATGGCATTCGGACGTAAAGCCGGTGATCGTAAAGGTCGTCGCCCCCAGCAGAACCCGCTGTTCAAGCGCAAGAAGTTCTGCCGTTTCACCACCGGTGGTGTTGAAACAATCGATTACAAAGACATTGAGACCCTCAAGGATTTCATTGGCGAAAACGGCAAAATCATGCCTGCTCGCATTACAGGTACAAAGGCCCATTATCAGCGTCAATTGGACACCGCTATCAAGCGTGCCCGATTCCTCGCCTTAGTGCCTTACACCGATAACCACTGATTGGACGAAGGAGTCAGACTATGCAAATCATTCTGCTTGAAAAAGTCGCCAATCTGGGCTTGTTGGGCGATGTCGTCCGCGTTAAAGACGGTTACGCCCGTAACTTCCTGATCCCCAGCGGTTTGGCACGTCGTGCCACTGAAAAGGCTGTGGCTGAATTCCAGGCGCGCCGCGTCGAATTGGAAAAGGTCGCCGCTGACAAACTCGCAGCCGCGCGTGCTGAAGGCGAACGCCTCAGCGCACTGACGCTGCATGTGGTTGAAAAATCTGCAGTAGACGGTCGTCTGTTTGGTTCTGTTGCCAACCTGACACTGTCAGAAGCTTTGAAAGCACAAGGTTTCAAAGTTGAAAAGGCAATGGTTCGCATGCCCAACGGTCCTATCAAGTTGGCAGGCGAGCACAAAGTTTCTGTTGCTCTCCACACAGATGTCGTTGTTGACGTCAAAGTTGTGGTTGAAGGCGACACCAACTAATAAAAATGCGGCTCACATTCCGCATTTAAACATTTGTATCAATTTCTGGCTTAATTAGCCGGTTTTGCTGCTTTAATCAAACGGTCACCCACAAGGTGGCCGTTTTTTTTGATGGTAATCTAAAAGCTCTTAAAAATTAAAAGTGCCAGACGCTTCATGGCGATTGATCCTCTTCAAAAATTGCTGAGCATGACTCCTGTACTCAAGGGAATGACCCTTGATGAAGTGCGTCGTCTGTTTTCTGTGGCCCAACGGGTGAATTGGAAAGCCGGTCAGGAGGTTTTTGTTGAGGATGAAGTCGGGCGAGACATGTACATCCTCTGCGGAGGCATGCTCAGCGTCTGGCTGACAACAGCGGGCAGGGGAAACCCCATTGCAATTTTAAAGCCCGGCGACAATCTCGGTGAGATGGCGTTGGTCGGCAATGGCAAGCGAACGGCGAACGTGCTGGCGCTGGATGACTCCTACGGCATTCGCATCAATGCCCAGACCTTGAACAACATTCCCTCTGTGGGTCTGCATATCTTTAGAAATATTTCTACCAGTTTGTCCATGCGCTTGGTCAACAGCAACCATGTTGTAGCCGCCTTGCAGGCGGGTGAAACAGTGCCGCGTCTGGAAGCCATGGCCATGAAGGTGGATGCGTTGCAAGTCGAAGTTCAAGACGCAGATCGCAAGGAGTTGGAGGCTGCCTCCAGTAATTTGGCGCAGGTCCCCATGGCGTCTCACTTAATACCCGCGGCCATCGCGAAATACGGGCAGTTGGAAGACATCGTCAAACGGTTCAATACCATTCGATCCGCCGAGACCTTTAAGCGCTTGCAGGCTGACCCTGATGAATGGGTACTCTATCAAACCTTGATGCAGCAAAGCGAGGGTGAGTCCAAAGAAGACCCGCTCAAGGTGTTGGCGCAGTGGTTGAAAAATAGACCCGACTGGACAGTGGGTGATTTCGGTTGCGGTACCTTGCGCCTGAAAAAGTTGATAGAAAACAGTGTTATCGCAATGGATTTTGTTGCGTCCGATGCTAGCGTTCTGGCCTGCGACATGGCAAACACCTCCATTCCTGAACAGACTTTGGACGTCGCCGTCTTTATCAACTCCATCATGGGCGTGAATTTTCCGGATTATTTTAAAGAAGCCTTTCGCCTTCTGAAGTTCGGTGGGCACATGAAAATTGCCGAAAAGACCCGGTTGTGGGCAGATTCCAAAGCAAAACCCATCACTGATGCATTAAATGCGACTGGTTTTCGCTTGTTGCGACAGCCAACCGTAGGCGCGCAATATTTTTACATTGACGCATTCAAAGACCAGATCAATTAGAATTCATCCCTTGATGTTTTTCTTACTGAGTCTGTGTTCCCATGAACCAAGAGTAGCCTTACAGAACTCTGGAAAAGCAGAGGAGGTGGGTGGGCTAGCCTATCTTAATGCCGTTGCCCAGCACACCCCGTCAGCTTCGAATATCCGCCGCTACGCTGAAATCGTTCGAGACAAAGCGGTTTTGCGCCGACTCGTCACGGTGAGCGACGAAATTTCCACAACTGCACTGAATCCTCAAGGTCGGGACACAAAAACCATCCTTGATGAAGCGGAAGGCAAAATTTTTAAGATTGCAGAAGAGGGTTCCCGGGGAAACACGGGCTTCAGAGAGCTGCAACCCGTACTGGCCAAGGTGGTTGAACGCATTGATGAGCTGTATCACCGTGATTCTGACAGCGACATTACAGGCATCCCAACTGGCTTTGCCGATCTCGACGGAAAAACATCCGGTTTGCAGCCCGGCGATCTGATCATCGTGGCGGGGCGCCCTTCCATGGGTAAGGCTCAACCCTTGGATGCGTGCATTAAAACCCTCACAGGTTGGAAAACCATGGGTGAGCTGGTGCTGGGCGACCAACTGGCCTCCATCGACGGTCTGCCTTCTGAGGTGACCGGTTTATATCCGCAAGGCGAAAAATCGATATTCAGAGTGACGTTTTCAGATGGGCGCAGTACGGAATGTTGCGAAGAGCATCTCTGGCGCATGTATTCCA
>JAJTDO010000039.1 GCA_021300475.1 Burkholderiales bacterium
AGAGCGCTGCGTCGGCATGGTTTGCACGAACAAGCGCAGGCTGTGTTGGACAGCCCGGTGTTTCAGGCGGGGCTGCGTGATGAACCCTGGATCCGTTACCTGACCGACAAAATGATGAGCGAGGTGTTTTAAGCAATGCAGCCTCACCGTGGTTTTTTGTCTTTTTTGTCGGCTGCCGCGCTGTGGTTTGGCCTGACGTCTGTTTTTGCGGGCTGCGAATATGCAACACCACCGAATCCATCGCCTGACGGCATTAATAAAAGCTATTGTTCCCGTCAAATTGCTCGCGTAATGGGATGGCAGGGCGCAGACTGGCTTGAGCGCCCGGAGCGGGTTGAGGAAGAACGCACCGACATACTCGTTAATTTGCTGCCACTTAAACGCGGCATGGTGGTGGGCGATATTGGAGCGGGCACCGGGTACTTTAGCCGGCAACTGCTGGGCAAGGTGCAGCCCTTCGGGCAGGTTTGGGCTGTTGATGTTCAACCGCAGATGGTCAGCCAACTCAACAAGCTCGCAAATTCATTTCCACCCGGCGCAATGCGGGTGCAACAAGCCGATACACAGCAATTAAATTTGCCTGGCGCTACCTTGGATGTCGCCATTATGGTGGACGTTTACCACGAGTTGGAGTTTCCCAAGGAAATCATGCAATCCTTGATTTCAGCGATGAAGCCGGGTGGGAAAATTGTGTTTGTTGAATACCGCGCCAACGATGTGAAGGTTCCCATCAAGCCGCTGCACACCATGAGTGAGTCGCAAATCAAGCAAGAGGCCGGTGCGGCGGGGTTGGTGTTTGAGTCAATTGACAGGTCTTTACCTTGGCAATATGTCTTAGTGTTTCGCAGACCCTAATCGGTGTGATCTTCCTTTAAAATTGTGCTTAGTTAGGTTCTATTATCAATAGGCTATCGCGCAATGAAATAAAGAACACCACAGTGGATGGTGTCAGGGAGACAAAACATGTCCAAGAGTAAAACTTTGGCTGACGATGAAGACTTCAATGCCGATGGCGTGTTGCAGGCAGTTGATGAATCCATGGCGGTTATTTCCTTTACCCCCAAAGGGCTGATCAAATACGCCAATGACAATTTTTTAAAGACCTTGGGTTACAGTTTGGGCGAGGTGGTTGGTCAGCACCACCGAATTTTCTGCGAAGACCACTACGCCAATTCGCCGTCCTATGAACTGTTCTGGAGCAACCTGGCCAAAGGGCAAATTCAAAGCGGTACCTTCAAGCGAATTTGCAGCGATGGTACTGAAATTTACATTGAAGCGTCTTACACGCCCGTGAAAGACCGCTACGGCAGGGTTCAAGAGGTGATCAAGTTTGCGCAGAATGTCACTGAGAAAGCGCTTACAGGTTATCGCAACCAGTCCAAGCTCAATGCCATTGAAAAAGCCATGGCGAGAATTGAGTTCACCCCCGAAGGTGTCATTGTGGACGCCAATCAGAACTTCATTAAAACCATGGGGTACAACCTCAAGGAAATCAAGGGTCACCACCACAGCATGTTTTGCCCGCGCGAAATTTCTTCTTCAATTGAGTATGAGAATTTCTGGCAGGATTTGCGTGACGGGAAGAGTCATTCAGGCGTGTTTCACCGCCTCAAGAAAGGTTCGGAACCAGTCTGGCTGGAATCCAGTTATAACCCGCTGATGGATGAAGCTGGCCATGTCATAGGCGTGGTCAAATACGCCTTCGACGTTACCGAAAAATACTTGCAGTCGGAACGTAACCGAAGCGTGGTTTCAACAACCCGCGAGATCTCCGAACAAGCCAACCAGAAGGCCCAACTGGCACGCACATCTTCTGAAGATAATGCATCTTCCATCAAGCACTTGTCCGTCAGTGTGGAAGAGGGCATTGGCATGGTGACGCAACTGGGTAAAGTTGCAGCCGACATTGGTGGCATCACCAAGGCCATTTCGGAAATCGCTTTGCAAACCAACCTGTTGGCGCTTAACGCAGCCATTGAGGCTGCGCGGGCCGGGAAGGCCGGGCGTGGCTTTGCAGTGGTGGCCGATGAGGTACGTACGCTGGCCGCAAGAACAACCAATCAGGCGCAGGAAATTGCCGATATGATTCTGCAAACCCAGACAGATGTGTCTCAGGTCGCAGACAACATGCGGACGTCGTCGCAACAATCTGCAAAGGCCATGCAAAGTACCAAGCGCGCCTTGGAGGCATTAAATGAACTCAGCGGAATTACCTTGCAGCTCAACGAACTAATGGTTAGTCTGAAGTAAGTGGCACGGTATGTTTTTAATATAACCAAGCGCCCAAAAGTTTGCTGATTTTTTTAACGTTTTTTGTCCATTCCATCCTTGCTGCTTTTTTCTTTCGGAGGCTTCATGTTTCTCAGGTTTCTCTCTAGGTGTGTAGCGCTTTTTACAGCGGTTGCCATGTTGAATTTAACGTTTTTAAGTGCCGTAAATGCAGGTGTCATTGACACTGAAACCTATGTTGAAACCATTAAAAAAACTGAAAGCGATGACAAGAAGTTCATCAGCGACTGGCTGTCCCGGCAGGACGTTGCGAACCGCCTGACCCAGTTCGGCGTATCGCCCGATCAAGCCATTGAACGGGTGGCTTCCCTGTCGGATGCAGATGCACAACGTTTGGCCTCTGAGATCGAGCAAGCCCCTGCAGGCGGCTTTATCGGTGTGGTGGTGTTTATATTTTTGTTGCTGCTGCTTACCGATATTTTGGGGCTGACAAAAGTGTTCTCATTTACCCGTTCTGTCCGCCGTTGAACTATTGCTCAGATTGAAGTTCATTGTTGGCCGGTTTTTAAGTGTTGCATTCATTTTGAGCCTGCAGGTTTCCTGTGCCACAACGGCTCGCACTGATGCACCTCGTCCGGACAGTGGACCCACGCAGCTGGCTGAGCTGTCCGAGGTGCCTTTTTTTCCCGACAACACCACGCTCTGCGGGCCGGCCAGTTTGGCGGCTGTGCTGAGCTTCTCTGGTGTTTCGACGAATCCGGCTGCGCTGTCTCCAACCGTTTATTTGCCCGGACGGCAAGGTGCCCTGCAAATTGAAATGCTGTCTGCTGCCCGCAGGGCTGGAGCAGTGCCTTACCTGTTGCCTCCCACCCAAGATGCCTTGGCGGCTTCGCTCAAGGCAGGTTACCCGGTGGTGGTGCTGTTGAATCTGGGTTTGTCATTTGCGCCCTCATGGCACTATGCCGTCTTGGTGGGAATGGAGCCTGCGAAAGGTGACGAACTGTTCATACTCAGGTCTGGCGAGCAGCGGCGACAATTGATGCCTGCCTACACGTTTAAAAAAACATGGGAGCGTTCCGGCAGGTGGGCCATGATTGTCTCGTCACCCGAAAAAATACCCGCTTTTTTGCCGCAGGCAGCGCTGATTGACGCGCTGGTGAAATTTGAACGAAGTGCGCCGGGCGACCTCGCTGTGACAGCCTATTCAAGCGCCATAGCTGCAGGCGTTAAAGATCCTGTGCTGCAAATGGGTTTGGCCAATGCTCAGGAAAAACAAGGCAGGCTTGAGGAGGCGATGGACATCTGGCGCGGTTTGATGGAACAACAAAAGGATTTGGCAGCGGGGGTTAATTTTGTATCTGCACTGGAAAAACAAGGCAGAAGCGTTGAGGCCGTTGCGGCGGCTTGCGACCTGCTGAAATCAGTTGATCAAGCGCAAGCGCCAGTAGCGATGAAAATACTGGCCACAGAAAAGTTGCGGAACCTCTTGGCACGCAATGGCGGGCACTGCACCCGGTGAGGATGCGTACCCGCGGTGGCTGTATTTGCTTAAAACTCAGGCTGCGAGTGCTGTGTTCGCTTCGTTGAAACCGGAGGATGTCTGGTTTTCATCTGTGGGGTTTGCCGCCGCACTGCGCGCTTCCAGCCAAGCCACAGTTTTTGGCCAGATGGATTTCAATGCTTCGCTGCCACCCAGAATGCCAATGTGACCACCACCGCCGACAAACAATTCCTTGTCCTGGCTGCTCACCACTTTCATGACACCCATGCAGGCCTGCGTGGTGGCCAGATTGTCTTTGCGTCCTGTCACCACCAGTAAATTGGCGGTGATATTGCCGAAATGAACAACGCGGTTGCCCAGCCGCATCCGGCCTTTTAAAAATGTTTCGTTTTCCAGAAGTACGCAGGAGGTGAAATCGCGGATGACGCCGCCAGGGTAGGCTTCCAGATGGTCAATGAAGGCGGCTTGGTTAGCATGTTGCTCAACATAGTCGCGGTCTCCTATTTGTTTTGCCAGGCTGATATAGCCTTTGACGCTGGCAACCGGATCCATCATCTTAAAACCGATGACATTCATCCAACCGGGCGTGTAGGCCACGCGCGCAGGCAAGCGACGCAGGCTCAGGCCGGTTCGGCGCAACAAGGTATTCATGCGTTTGTAGTAGCCGCCTATCGCACCGTTGGCGTGACCGTTGAACGGCGTACCCAACATCACCAGATTCTCCACATCGTTTTCTGTGGTGGTGGCTGCATAAACCGCAGCCAACATGCCGCCCATGCTCCAGCCGTGCAGACTGAGCTTGCTCGAGCCGCTGTGTTGGCGCACTGCCGCCACACAGGAGGGCAGCATGTCGAACATGTAGTTTGAGAGCGAATAAGAGGCGTGTTTCAGACCGGGTTTGCCCCAGTCCACCAAATACACGTCAAAGCCCTGGGCCAGCAGGTATTTAATGAAGCTGCGTTCCGGAAACAAGTCGTAAATCAACATGTTTACCGCCAACGGGGCCACCACCAGCAGAGGGATTTTATGGCGGGTCTGTGCCACCGGCATTTCTTTGCCGTTCACCACAATGTGGGTGTCGTTCAATGGGTGGTAGTGCCTGACGCTGGCTAGGTCAGCCTGATGCACAACATCATAAGGGAGTTGCCCGGCAACCACCATGCTGGAGGCTTTGAACATACGATCGCGTACGTTTTTCGTGATATTTTGAAGTGCAGCACGCTGCAATGTTACGGGTGTCATGAGGAGTCTCTGTGTAAGATTTTTTCTTACGTGAATTATTGCTTTTTTCTCCGCTTTTGTAAGCAGGATTTTTAGAGACTCGACTCAGTACCGCATTGGAAGCTGACACATTTGTTGGTGTCAGCTCCAATGCAGGGTCAAACTACGGTTTTAGCCCGCCAAGGCTGTCAGAGGGGCCAATGGGTCGCCACCGCCGGAAGCTGAACTGATGGGCTGTGTTTCGCCGCCCAGCAAGTCAGCAACCAGTGTAGTGATACCGGAAGGGTCCTGGGCCGATTGATCCGCCAATGCTTGCCCGGCTTGTGCAATGCCACCCGCCAGCGTGTCCACGCCCCCGGCGATGCCTGATGTCAAGGGATCCAGCGGTGCCAATGTAGCGTCTTGGGCTGTGAGGTCTGTGAGACCTTCAGAAGTTTGGGTCAGGGTTTGGGGCAGGCCACCATCTTGCCCACCGGAATTTCCGACCACAGGTCCCAGAACTTCTGATGTGAGAGGACTCAAAGCACTTTGGTCGTCGGTCAAAGTGGAGCCCGCATTGGCAAGACCTTGCGCCACGCCGTCAGTTGAGCCAGAATCAGAGCCCAGCGTTTGAGTGGCTGGGGTGGTGACGCCTGAAAGCGGTTCAAGCGGCCCAGTCGCAACTGCGTCGTTGATACCCTCGGAAGCTGTGGCCAACAACCCCACCAAACCACCGTCTTGAGCAGAGCCTGTTCCACCGTCAGGGGTTCCTACGATGGTGCCCAGTGCAGCGGCCACACCTGAGGGATCGCCTGAATTAACCAAAGCATCGCCCACCATGGCCAAACCACCGGCGACTGGGTCAGTCACAGCTGTGACTGGCGCGAGCGGCGTTTGATTGATGCCATCCCCAAGGTTTTGCACGCCACCGGCGAGTCCGCTTGCCTGACCACCGGATGTGGGGCTGTCGCCACCGTTCCCATCACCGTTTGAACCGGAGGCCAGTGCCGCCAGCGCAATCGCCGCGCCTGCAGGACCCAAAAGACCACCACCAATAAGAGGAACCGCTCCGAAAAGACCTGAAACGGTCTCCACCTCGGGGTTGATTGCAAAATCTGCATTGGAAGCCAGTTCAGCATTGGCTTCGGAAATTTCAACCGGGCCATCTACGGCCTCCAGACCCAACACTTCGTCTTCCGGGTTGCCCACATCTGTGACCCGTACAGTGGCGCCCGGTGGAACCTTGGCGATTAATGACGGATATTCCTTGACCAAGGATACCGATCCGACAGAGGCGGAGTCTGTACCCGCATTGCGAATAATGTCGCCAGGTTTCAGTGATTGCCCCGCTTGAAGGGTGAAAGATTCTTCGCCTCTTTGGACGATCAGATTTGCTTGTTGCGAATTGGCCATACTGGTGTCTCCGAATTAAAGTAGCGCTTAAAACTGAAGAATTATTTTAATACCAACAGTTCACTGCCAGCTAGAAAGTGTGAATTGTGTGTCTTAGTTCACAATAACAATCCTACCCATGTGAGGGGGGAATCAGAATTTCTAACTCAGCCCGAAAAATACGAATTGAATGCGAATAAAAAATCGTATTAGGATGTGGCTTGCTTAACGTTATTGCTTTGAGGACCGTATGGCGGGTGCATGGCAGGGGAAGGTTGTTTTCATGACAGGGGGCAGTCGCGGCATAGGGCAGGCCATTGCATTGAGGTTTGCACGCGAAGGCGCATGTGTTGCCATTGCCGCAAAAACCGGTGAGCCCAATGCGCGCCTGCCGGGCACCGTGTTTTCTGTTGCCCAACAAATTCAGGCCGCTGGCGGCGAGGCGCTTCCGATTGTGTGCGATGCCCGGGATGAGGCGCAACTCAAGGCTGCCGTTGAACAAACGGTTGCGCAGTGGGGCAGAATTGATTTGCTGGTCAACAATGCCGGTTATCTCGGAGTAACACCGCTGGCCGAAACCGATACAAAAAAATATGACCTGATGCACGCACTCAACACCCGCGCACCTTTAATTACCATGCGGGAAAGTTTCCCACATCTTAGAGCCACTGGAGGTACGGTGCTGAATTTATGCCCACCGCTGAACATGGATCCGGGTTGGCTGGGAGCTTTCATTCCCTACACCTCCACCAAGTACGGCATGACCTTGTTGAGCATGGGGTTTGCGCAGGAGGTTAAGGCCAGCGGCATTGCTGTAAAGACCCTTTGGCCGGCAACCTTGATTGCCACCGCGGCTGTCGGCTCCCTCACGGGCGAACAGGGGTTGGCTGTTGCAAGAAAGCCCGACATCATGGCCGATGCCGCTTGGGAACTGGTGAATAACCGTCAGCGGTTTTCCACTGCTGTAAGTTTCCTGGATGAAGAGGTTCTTGCACAGATGGGCTTTAGCGATTTCAGTTTTTATGCCAACGATGCTGCGAATGCAGGTCGCATACAGCGCGATTTTTACATTGGCGCTTATTAGGCGCTTGCCTTGTGAGAAAGCAGTTTATGCGAATTGCCACATGAGAAAACGGCCGCAACAGCAGCGTTCACGCGAGCTGGTTTCCCGCCTTGTTGATGCAACCGCTCAGGCTATTACTGTGCGCGGGTTGGATGATTTCACCACCCAGCACGTGGCAGATTTCGCTGCGGTCAGCGTGGGTTCGCTCTACCAATATTTTGATTCCAAGGAAGACCTGGTGGAGGCCTTGCTTGAGCGTGTCAGCCTGGATCTTGCGGGCGGCTTGAACCATTTCGTTTTAAGCAAAACAACGGAGTTGCGCCAGATGGTTCAGATGGCTATTCGTTTCGGCTTCGCGTTTCTGAAAGCCGATGGCGGTTTGGCCGCTGAGTTGGTCAAAAACTGGCACAAGCTACCAGCAAAAAATTTCATTGTGGTTCTGCAAAACACCTTGCTGGATTTCATGCGCATGTATTTGCTGAAAAACCCGCTGGTTGTGCAGCCCGAGCGTTTGCAAGTGCGCACCTACATTATTGCAAACGCATTGGTTTTCACGATGATACGGGCGCTGAGCGAACCCAGCCCGTTTATTTCAGAACAGGACCTGTCTGCAGAGCTTGAACAGATGGTGTTGAGTTATTTGCAGTCTTGAATTCGTTGGGAAAACCGGACGAACAAACCTAGCGGCTTGTGTTTGCTCCGCTGTCCGCGCTGATCCTCAAGACGCGGCCGTCATCGGTCAGCAGCAAGATACGTCCTTCTGCATCTGTGGCGGTGTCGCGCAAGCGGGTGCGAACACTTTCAAATAACGGCTCACGTTCCGTGGGGCGACCTTTTTCATCAAAACGGATGTGCCACAGGGTTTTGCCTGCCAGTGACGTCATCAGCGCGTCGTTGCGCAGTTGCGGGAATGCTTCGCCCCGGTAAAAACGCAGGCTCGACGGCGCCGTTGAAACCGGAACCCAGCGCATTGCAGGTTCCACAAACTTGGGCGCATGTTGCCCCCCGCCAATGGCGCAGCGGCTGGCAGGGTCGGCACCATACGGGCAACCATAGGAAACCAGCGGCCATCCATAATTCGAACCCGGTAAAATTTCATTTAATTCATCGCCTCCTTGCGGCCCATGTTCAACCGCCCACACCTGTTGTGTCAGCGGATGCACATCGATGCCCTGAGGGTTGCGGTGGCCAGCAGTGGCTATTTCCGGCAATGCATCCGCAACTGGCGAGCGGGGCAGGGCAGGTGCGCCATTTAAGGTGAGCGCAAGTATTTTGCCCGCTGTTACCTGCATGTCTTGCGCTGGGGTTTCGCGCTGTTGCTCGCCCAAGGTGAGCCACAGCGTCCAGTCGTCACCACTTTTCGTAAAGGCAATGCGCGAGCCAAAATGGCCCACACTCTCAGCGGTGTCCGGTTGGCGGTAAATAATGCGAAGGTTTTTTAGTCCGTCGGCCTCCAAGCGTGCACGCCAAAGCACAACGCCAACGCGCCTGGGTTGTTTTTCAGCGCGCTGCACCACCGTCAAAAAAATATCCGGGGTTTTTAGAAAGTCCGGGTGAAGTGCGATGTCCATCAAACCACCTTGACCCCGGAACACTGTTTCCGCAAAGCGGTACAGCAGTCGGCGTTCGCCGTTGGCCGGGTTCAATTCAAGCAACTGACCGTTTTTTTCTGTGAGCAGATAACGCCCGTCGGGCAACACCTCAATGGCGAAGGGTGCCGTTAAACCTGTGAACAAGGTCTCGCTGCGATGGCTGATTTCAGCTTGAGCCTTCATGCTCAGCAACAGCAAACAGGCGATGCTTAGCAAGCTGCGTAAAAGCGGTTTTAAGTGGCTCGGCTTCATTGCGTTGCTTCCTCCAGAGTAATGCTGCCCATGTGTCCTGATCTTAACAAGGTATTCCCCATGCAGGTGATGGCTACCCCTTGTTTCGATCGTAAGCTGATTTCTGCCCTTTTTAGAATGAAATGTGAGGAATTCATGCAAAACACAAGCGCCACAAATCAGCCTAAGGAACGTCGGTTGTTACAAGCGGGTTTGATCGCACTGGAGAAAGGCGATTTCCCCGTGTTGGAAGGTTTGTTGGCAGGGCCCGCTACCAACCCTTCTGATGAGCAGGACGCACATTTGTTGAAAGGGCTTCTGGCCATTGGTGAACGCAAGTTTAAAGCCGCCATTGAACACCTCTCCGCGGTTTTACGATCAGATCCCAATCACCTTGTTGCGTGGTTCAATTTGGGGCAAGTGTTGTTGAACATGGAAGATTACACACGGGCCATGCGGTGCTTTGTTGAAGTGCTCAGGCGCGATTCCGGCAACATCGAAGCGCTCTATTTGCGCGGTCTTTGCCACCGTGCGCTTGGCGACCATGCCAACGCTGGACGTGATGCCACTGACGTTGTTCATCGTCAGCCTGAGCATGTCGGCGCGCTAAAAGAGTTGGGCAACAGTTTGCTGATTGCCGGAAAATTCAGCTTGGCGCGAAACGTATTTCAATCCGTGAATGCCTTGGCCCCGAGCGAGCCATTCGTACCTTGCATGATTCAATTTCTCAGTCATCAGATGTGTGATTGGGCGCCGCTGGTTTTCGCTGCGCAAAAAGATGAAGTCATGGTGGTTGGCAGTACAAGCCTGGACGTTTTAAAGCAACGTTGCGAACGCAATGAACCTGCCTTGGAGCCATTTGCCTCGTTGGTACTGTTTGATGATCCCGAGCTACATGAAAAAGCGGCAAGTCTCTGGATGAAAAAACTGCATCCGAAAATGCCGCAGGAAGTGTTTGCCCGTTTGGAAGAACAGAAACGTTCGCGTCCGCTGCGTACGCCGCAACAAGCGCTTAAGGTGGCCTATATTTCATGCGATTTTTATGAACATGCCACCGCCTATTTGATGGCTGGCCTGATTGAAGCGCACGACCGACAGGCCGTTGAAGTGTATGTCTTAAGTTATGGGCAGGTTCGCACCGACGCGATGCGCCAGCGCCTGGAAAAGGCCGCAGACCACTTTGTGGACATCAACAACATGCCCGACTGGCAAGTGGCTCGCTGGTGCAGGGAAAATGACATTGACATTGCAGTGGATTTAAAAGGACTGACCCGTGACAGTCGCCCCGGTATTTTTGCCCACAGGGCTGCGCAGGTTCAGGTGAGTTGGCTGGGCTACCCGGGCAGTCTTGCGGCTGATTTTTATGACTACATGATCGCCGATGAGTTTGTAATGTCCGAGCAGCAAAAAGCGCACACCCAAGAAGCGTTGGTCCTCATGCCCAATGGTTATCAAGTCAATGACAGCCAACGGCCCAAGCCACAACCAGCAACGCGCAAGGAACACGGCCTGCCAGACGAGGCTGTTGTGCTGTGCTGTTTCAACAACCATTTCAAAATTACCGAGTCTGTATTTAACTGTTGGATGGACGTGCTGAACGCATCTTCCAATACCGTGTTGTGGTTGATGGCCGGATCTTCCGAGGCAGAAAACAATCTGATAAAACAGGCCGTGAGCAAAGGCATTGCGAAGGACAGACTGATTTTTGCACCGGTGCTGCCGTTGCCGCAGCACATTTCCCGCCTTGCCTTGGCGGACATCAGTCTGGACACTTCACCTTACAACGCCCACACCACTGCCAGCGATGCCTTGTGGGCGGGCGTGCCGCACCTTGGTTTGCAAGGTCAGGGTTTTGCAGCCCGTGTCAGCAGCAGTTTGTTGCACGCCATCGGTATGCCTGAACTTGTTACCGACAGTCTTGAACGTTATCAGGCATTGTTGCAACAACTGACCTGCAAGCCGAAAAAACTTAAAGCCTTGCGCGCCAAACTGGGTGCACAGAAACATGAAAATGTTCTGTTCAATAGCGCACAGTTTGCCAAGCATCTGGAATCCGCTTACCGGCAAATGTATGCAGTATGGGCAGAGAAACTACCGAAGCGGGACTTGGAGATTCGCTGAGCCAGTTGCAGTTTGCCATTGTTTACAAACGACCGAGCAAAGTGCTCCAAAGCAATTAAAAAATATAGGGAACTTTTTTTTAGATTTTTTTGATTGAAATCAGGACTATTTTTGAAGGTATTTTTTACGCTCAGGCAACAGGCATATGGAAAAGAAGAAAAACTCGCTTTATTTAACCAAGCCTTTGAAATAAAGATGTTTTTTAATCTGGTGTGATTTTAAGGGCTCCTGTTTCCAGGTTTATTCTCTTAATTGTAGCGTTGTCTCCCTCTCTCACGAGAGTTCTATCGCCGGCCTTTGCGCCGGCGATTTTTTTATTCATCAAAAATAAACCGACCGGGCTTAGAACCGCAATCCAACCTTTGCACTCAGCGACGTTGCAGCGCCAATTTTGTCTGCCTCCAGCGCAAAATTTATAAGCCCCAGATTCACGTTTGTACCGACATAGCTGCGGAACTGCCCAATGTCTTCTTTTGCCAAACCCAGGCCTGCATCGGGCCTGCTTGAAGTCCAGACGTGGCCGATACCCGCATAGGGTTTGAACATCAGAAAACCTTTGGAAATGGTCAGCTCCACAGACTTGTTGTCGAGTCCGAGTTGATCGATACCGTTTACTTTCGTGTAGGCTGCCCGCAGCCCGATGGCTGGCATCACCACATTGCCTGAAACCAACGCATAGCGTAGCTCTCCACCTACAGTCGAAATGTTGCTGTTAGTGCTGTTGCTTGCTACAAAACCTACGTCAAAGCCAAAGGGCAGACCTTTGTGCGCATGTAATTTTGTTTGCGTTAAATAATCGGGCGAATTGCTTCCGGTCGCCCTTGCCCACACGGTTTTGTCGGTAATTTTGGTGCTGGTAATTTCTGCGCCAATGTCAAAGCCGGTAATGCCCAGTGGTTCTGCTGGAATCACGCCCTTGTAGCTGGTGGCTGCACCGAGATTTTCAGAGAGAATCTTGAAGCTGGACTGCGACCCGGCCAGGTTGGACAACTTTAAATCAGCCGCTTGTGCAACGCAGCTTGTTCCAAGAATAGCGAAAGAAATTAGGTGAAGGATTTTCATGACGTAGGGCTTTGTAGTGGATTGGTTTGTTTGAGATCGGCAAAATCTTAGCACGCCATTAAACATCTACAACAAACTTGGCTGACACCCTGCCTTGGCCTGACTTTGTTGCAGTTTTTTGTGTTTGTCAGTGTTTCAACTTATGACCTGCTGGAAACAAGCGCCCAAATCAGACGCCTCACAAATTGCCATTCGCCGTTCAAAGGGCCGGTGTACTTAGGCACCGAGTCTGCCACATCTGTTTTTCTGCGGTGATAAAACATGTGCAGGGCAGGGTCTGGAAGCACGCCTGTCTGTTCATGGTTGGGGGCGGGGATGAACACCAGGCCCGGCAGCAGCGGAATGTTCACATGCTCGTAGGCAGCACCGCCACATTCAATGCAAGCGCCACGGTCCACAAATGCCGGCTTTTTGAAAAAACGGAATCGCGCTTTATTGGCCTCAGGCAACTGTACCTGCCCGCGCCTGTAAATAACAAAATCGGATTTTTCCCGCCCCGTATACGCTTGGCAGAAGTGACAATGGCAAACTGCGCGCATCACCGGTTTTCCTGTGATGGTCATTAGGTTGGCACCGCATTTGCATTGCGCACGCAGCGATTGATTTGATGTGCTCATCTTTTCTGTGCTCTCCATTCTTCCGCGATGGTAGCAAGCCCTTCCGGAATGCGGGTAACTTTAAATTCTGGGAAGCGTGCCTTGAATTTTTCCGAACTGAAAATATTGTCTTGCCGGTAGCGTGGCAGGAGTTCGGCTGCGTCACGCACTTGCTGATTGATCAAGCCGAACAGTCTGAGTTGCCACGCCTTCACAATGCGGTGTTGTGGTGATGCGGCGAATTCACGCGCGGCCAATTCAACGAACTGACGCCCGGCAGATCAGCGCTTCAATTTCGCCGTGGCGCATGGCAGCCAAGAGTGTGGTGGCGATTTTTGCACGCACACGACCTTTTTCGCCATGGGGCTGGAAGTCGGTTTCTTCTGTCTGTGTGGCGTTCGTCTGCGGATACATATAAGTGTTGTCAAAGAACACCAATTTCGTGCCATGCGTTTTGCAGGCATTGATTGCGTTGTTCATCAGGGTGGGCCATTGTTCCACCCAGCGCTGCGTATCCATGGGCAAGCCTGCCGTCAGGTAGGCAACCTTTGCGCCTTCTAATGCGCGCAGTGCCTGTTTGGCGTCGAGCAGGTCGGCGTTGCAGAGTTCATCCGTGTCATTCACCTTGCGGGGCGAGCGGCTCACCAGACGGATGCGGTTGCCGTGATCTTTGTGCAGCCATTTGGCCAATTCAGTACCAATCTGACCGGTGGCGCCCAATACAACATGTGTCATGCGGTGTCTCCTGAGTTTGTTTCTGAAAAGTGGCTGATGGATACGGCTTTGTGAACAATCTAGCTCTCAGCCAACTTTGCGCGATATAGGATCTAAAATACAGCATGCGTAGAGCGTAAGCGATTGTGTTGTTGCAACAGTCGGTTTGACGCACCTTCCAATTCAAATACACAAAAGGAAAAACATGAAGACGTCGTATTTTTTGGCTTTTATGGTTGCAATTGTCTCTGCCGGTTGTGCCAACAACATTCTTGAGCAAGCGCAAAAGCCAACAGAGCCTGCGCCGGGCTCACCACCCGCTGTCGCCGGTTGTCCTGTGGCCCCCGAACGTAAAGTGGACAACAGCAAAGCGGTTATCGGTACCGCAGTGGGTGCAATCGGTGGTGCTCTGGCGGGTAATGCGATTGACGGCAAAAATACAGTTCGTGGTGCAGCACTGGGCGGCCTGTTTGGCTATTTGGTCGGCAGCCAGATTGCGGTGCGAGAACAGCGGGATGGTTCCGTGATGCTGGACATTCCGGGAGCGGCTTTGTTTGACAGCAACAAGGCTGACATCAAGTCCCAGTTTGCCAGTACCCTGGAAAAAATCGCCGCGACGCTAAAAGAAAACCCCAGCACCATTGTGTGTGTCATTGGTTACACAGACAGCAAGGGCAGCGACAAAACAAATCAGGATTTGTCGATGCGCCGCGCAATGTCTGTGACGGGTTTTCTTTCTAACAAGGGTGTTTCCAGCGCGCGCCTGACCGCAGCCGGTTTGGGGGAACGCTTTCCTGTGGCGAGTAATGATGATGAGGCCGGTCGAAGTCAGAACCGCCGCGTTGAAATGTATGTACGTAACTGAAATCAGGTTGTTCGAGCCAGCTGATGTTTAACGTCAGCTGCTCAGTGACAGCTCTCAGGCTGAACAGAGCCCCAACTTGTCATCCTTTAACAAATCTTGGCGCTTGAACCGTGTGCGCCGCACCCGAGCTCTGCAATAATCAATACCATCGCATTTCAAGCGCATATCCCCATGACCGCCATGTCCCTTCACCGCTTTGCTCTCGTTTTTGCAACTGCTGTGCTTTCTGCCTGCTTGGGCTCTGACAACGCTAGCGGGCCGGCTGTGGCCATCAACAGTTCTGAAGTTGCAACGGCTCCCAATGGCACCATGCCTGCACAGACTGCACAGGATCCCACCCTCACCAATGCCCAGTTGCCAGAGAGCTTCGACGAGGTATTCAACCGGGAATTCCTGGCAGTGGGGCAGGGGGTTGATGCACCGGGTCGGCTTGAGTTCGGTTTGCCCAAGCCTGGCACCGCTGCCGGCCCCTGTGCGACGAATACGGGCTTTTTATTTGGCGCGGGTCTGCATGACATCACTGGACCGGTTGCCAACACGGGAGGCGCGGGCTGGGAAGACCCCATGCAAATCTTGGCGGGACTTCACATGCGCCAGTATTCCCGCGCATTTGCTCTCGAATCCCCTTGCGACACTCGGCGCCTGCTCTTTGTGTCGGCCGATGTAGGTCTGATGTTCGGATCCATCCGTCACAGGGGGTTCTGACAGCGGTCGCGGCAGATCCGGTACTCAAGGTGAATTACACGCCAGCCAACATCATGTTGTCGGCCACACATACGCACCAGGGCCCGGCGGGTTATGGTCACCATGACGGCTTCAATGCCTTTCACTACGGATTCGACCAGTTGGTACTAGACACCATTGTGGCCGGGGTTGTTGAGTCCATGCGCAAGGCCCATGCAAGCATGCGCACGCAGACGCAGCCTGCGCCAATCCGGTTGGCAGTCGGTGAATTGCTGAATGCCAACATCAACCGCAGCAAGCCTGCATTTGTCATGAACAGCCAGGCAGAGCGCCGTGAGTTCCTCAATGGCCGCGGCCAAGAGATACAGGTGGATGAGCGGGTGGTTCAGTTGAACTTCTTCCAGATGGACGGACGTCTAACCGGCATCATCAATTGGTTTGGTGTTCATCCGACCACCATTGGTCAGCGTCAAACCCTGGTGAGCAGCGACAACAAGGGGTACGCTTCGTTGGCCATGGAGCAGGCCTTCGGCACAAGTTACAACACGCCCTTGGGGCAGAACACTTTTGTTGCAGCATTTGCCCAGAAGGATGAGGGCGACGCTTCGCCAAATATTTTCATTGAACAGTTTCCCACGCCTGACCCCCGCCGCGGCGGGGGCGCGGACGATTTTGAGAACAATGCCATCGCGGGGACCAAACAGTTGGGCAAGGGCATCGACCTGCTCAAACTCGGCGAGGCGCTGCGGGGACCATTGGACTTTCGTTTCATGAACGTCAAAATGGACACCGTGACAGTTACGGACCCTGTGGTGCTGCGCGGGTTGGGGCATCCGGCCGCGATGGATGCCCCCGTCAAACGCACCTGTGTCGCTGCCTTGGGGGTGTCTTTCGGCGGTGGTGCTGAAGACGGCCCAGGCCCTACGGTGGAAGGTATTTCCTGCAACAGTTCGCCCGACGCGATTGCCGCGGGCCAGCGCGACTTCGCCGCGGCCATGGCCGGAAAAGTGCCACCTGCTTTGCTGTCAACCGCCGTACTTTGCAATTTCAATGCGCTGCCGGGTGTCGATCTGGCATGTCATGCAGAAAAGCCCATTTTGTTTGTGGTGGGAGGGCCCACTGATCTTGAACCCTCGGTCATTCCCCTGCAGATTTTCCGGATCGGAAATCTCGCGTTGGTGGGCGTTCCGTGGGAGGTGACCACCATTGCGGCGCGGCGTCTGAGAAAGATGCTGTTCGATGTCCTGTTGCCTGTGGGTGTGGATACCATCGTGATTGCAGGTTTGGTCAACGACTACACGCATTACCTCACCACACGCGAGGAATATGCATCGCAGCAGTATGAGGGCGGCTCCAACATTTTCGGGCCATGGACGCTGGCTGCCGTGCAGCAGGAAATACGTCGCATGGCTGTCAGCCTTGCTACAGGCGGTGCGTTAGCGGCAGGGCCGACCTATGTCGATGTGAATCCGCGTTTGGTTCGTCCACCTTATGTACCCTCAGACAGCCTGCCTTTGGATCGCACGTTCGGAGAACTGCTCACCGATGTGCCTCCAACAGCTAAGAACGGAGATACAGTCACTGCAAAATTCCAATCTGCGCATCCCCGCAACGATCTGCGATTACAAGCCAGCTACGCCTACGTGGAGCGCATGAATGGTGCAGGGCAGTGGGAAGTGTTCATGGAAGACCGTCACCCGGCCTTGCGTTTCGTGTGGATACCCGACCGGCCATCCACCCTGCCGGTGGATGTTGCTCCCATCGGACCTTTCAGCGCCGAGGTGCAGTGGACAATAGGATGCAGTATTCCGGCAGGGCAATACAGACTGAGGCACAACGCGAGTTCCCGCACGTCGCCAGCCGCAGAGGCCTCACCGTTTCAGGGAGTGTCCAGCGCGTTCAGTGTGAGTAAAGGCAGCCAGTGCAAACCGCGGGGCGGGGTGTTTTGAACTGATTTTGCCTTGCAGTCTGCTCAGTTGACTTCAAAAATCAACATTGAAAAAATGATTTCTAAATATGTAGATATTTGTCTATGTATTTTTCTTTAAAAATCGATTTTACTAGATTTATTTCAATGCATAAAATTGCTTCTCAAAGGAGCAACACTATGCAAAATCTACTCGACCCCGCAATTCTGTTTTTCGTTTTTGGTGTGCTGGCAGGTGCGCTGAAGTCCAACCTTGAAATTCCCCCTGCCATTGCAAAATTCTTGTCGCTTTACTTGCTGATGGCCCTTGGCCTGAAAGGTGGTTTCGCGCTGGCGCAATCGGGTTTCAGCGCCTCAGTGATGGTCAGTCTGGGGGCTGCAATGCTGATGGCGTTCATCGTGCCCGCTCTGGGCTACCAGTTATTGAAAAACAGTGTCTCCCGTTTTGACGCGGCCGCCATCGCAGCCTCTTACGGTTCCGTCAGTGCGGTGACTTTTGTAACCGCCATGCAGTACCTTGAGGCCAACGAGATGTTCCCCGGTGGCCACATGGCGGTTGCGTTGGTTGTCATGGAGTCTCCGGCCATCATCATGGCTGTGCTGCTGGCCAACACGCTGCGTCACAACCAACAGGCAGAGATCACGAACTCTCCGCCGCTGGGCAAGATTCTTCATGAGTCGTTCACCGATGGCGCCCATTTATTGCTGCTGGGCTCAATGGCGGTCGGTTACCTCAGTGGCGATGCCGGCAAGGCGGTCATGGCTCCGTTTTCCAGTGGCTTGTTCAAAGGTATGTTGGCGTTTTTCCTGCTGGACATGGGCTTGATGGTGGCCAAGAATTTCGGCTCTGTCCGTGGCAAGTCGCCTTTTCTTATCGGCTACGCCTGCCTCGGCCCTGTGGTTCATGCGTCCATTGCGCTGTTGCTGTCAGTCTTGCTGCATTTGCCTGTGGCCGATGCAGCGCTGCTGATGGTGCTGTCCGCCAGCGCCTCTTATATTGTCGTGCCGGCTGTGTTGCGTTATGCAATTCCCGAAGCCAATCCTTCGCTGTACTTCGGATTGTCTCTGGGTGTCACGTTTCCGTTGAACATTTTGTTCGGCATTCCGTTTTATAGCTATGTAGCCAAGTCTGTGCTGGGTTAAACGCTTGGTTGGGGTGCGTTTCTGATTTAGAAACGCAACCCGACTTTGGCGCTCAGCGAGGTCGCTTCGCCTGTTTTGTTCGCACCAACCACATTGGTATGTTCCTCAAATCCACATGCAACACCCTTGAACAGCGCCTGACTCTTGCGGTTATCTGCCGATACATGATCGCACTCAAGGCAAGCCCTGCTTGTGTTCTTTGCAGGCACTTCAATGAGCCAACCACCGCGCCAAAACAATTTGTAGTCAGTTGCTGCTGAAATGCCGTTGGGCTTGCCTTGCGCCTGAATCTCAATGTCCAACAAGTCGATGACGGCAAAAAGCTTGGTCGCGCCCAAGCCGAATGATGTTGCCGATTTCTGATAGGTTCATGACACGAGTGAATCAGCTGTCGGTATTTTTGTCCGAGATGATTTACATTTTTTGTGGCAAACCCGAAAAACCAGACAATCCCTTGCAGGCCGCAGAAATACTTCGCAGGCCAGAAGCACCAACCAGAAGATTTAAATAGAGTTTTTTTGGAGGCGGAGCCCGGAATCGAACCGAGGTACACGGCTTTGCAGGCTGTTGGCACCTCGCATTCATGCGGGTTTGCCGAATTTACCACCCGAATTTACCACTCAGCGATAAAAATTAAGCAGGAAAAGCGACTGAGGGAAACGGCTCGTGGTGTCTGGTTAGATGAGCACCCACCGCTCTACAGCGAAGTCAGAAATTTGACCGCCGCCTCCCGCGCCTGTTCAAAGCCCAAGTTGAATTCAAGACGGTCAATTGCTTCGTATTGACGTCCTATCACCGCCTCCCGGGAATGCAGTTGTTCTAAAAACGCGTCTCGATGACGACAAAGAAAGGTATGTGCGTTACGAAGAGGCTCGGGTTCTTTTTCAATGACGAGTGCGAGGTCAAAAAGGTCTCGTGCCGCTGCGCGATCACCCCGATGAAATAATTTTTTGGCAACGATTTCAGCAGATGTTTCGACACGCAAAGTTCGCCCCAGCAACGACCAGAGTTCAAACGGCTGGCCAGTGAGATTGGGGGAGGCCACGAAGTCAATTTCACCCTCTGGTCGTTGAAGTTTTACGTATCCAGGCCCTTCCACATACTGCTGGGTAATGGATTCCGCAACATCGCTGAGGCGTGGCGTGAAAAACCCCAAGTATTGCGGATCCGGTACAAAAATATCGATGTCTTTACTGCGGCGGTGATTGTGTCTAAGCATCAGCACTGTGCCGCCACCGAACGTCCACACAGGGTCGCTGACCCCTGCGTGATTCGCTGCATCGTCAAGCAGGGTGAATGCATGTTGCAAGAGTCCCCGCCAAGGACCGTCAGGCAGCTCATGAGGTGTGCACGCTGTTGAGTTCATGCCCAGATATTTCGCGGTGATGAAAGCTGCTCTGCAAATCGTGCCAGCGTTTTCCATATTTGTTTGGCGGGCAGCCCGGTGTGAGAGGCGAGTTCCTCAACCCCTTTAATGATCAGGCTTTCAGGCGCTTCATCAAGCAATGTGGAAATATGGGGAAGAATGTCTTCCGGGAGTGAGCGCGCTTCGATGGCTGCTTCGAGTTGCTCTGGCAAAAGCGTGTGTTTGTAGCTGACGCTGGCGGACTGACAGAGCATCTGCACGGCATTAATGCCGCTGGGCTTACCTTGCGCCTGAATTTCAATATCTAGCAGGTCGATGATGGTAAAAAGCTTGGTCACGCCCAAGTCTGAGAGTGATCCGTTTTCAAGCTGATTGATCGTAGCTCGGGAAAGTTTACCCAAGGCCGCGAGCTGTGCTTGGGAAAGTCCCGCTTGCTTGCGACGCTGCTGAATGATGTGGCCGATTTCTGAGAGGTTCATAGCCTGATTGAATCAGCCCGTGGGGTTTTTGTCAAACATGCTTTACATTTTTTTGGCTAATCCGAAAAGTTAGACAACCACCCGAAAACGAAAAAAACACCAGCCGCACAAGAAGCGCTAACCAACACATTTTGATAGGATTTTTGGAGGCGGAGCCCGGAATCGAACCGAGGTACACGGCTTTGCAGGCCGCTGCATAACCACTCTGCCACTCCGCCAAGAGGGCATCACCGTGAACAGGTGAGCTTAAACGACAAGGGGAAGCGTTAGCTTCCCCCGAAATTTGGAGCGGGAGACGAGGCTCGAACTCGCGACCTCAACCTTGGCAAGGTTGCGCTCTACCAACTGAGCTACTCCCGCATGTTTACTGCTTCTTGCTGACTGTTCTGTTGGGTTTTAATCCAACGTTGAAGGCTTTTTGGTGAGCCGTCATCAACGAAGAAGCCGAATTATAGGGACACATTTTTCGGCTGTCAAATCGACCCTGTTTTTTCCAGAAATTCGGCGTATCCGTTGGCTCTCAACTCACAGGCCGGGCAGGTGCCGCAACCATATCCCCACGGGTGTTTGTGGGTGCGGTCGCCCAGATAACAGGTGTGGGTATTTTCAAGCATGATGTCCAGCAGGTCTGCGCCGCCTAGCGCTCTGGCCATTTCGAAGGTCTCAGCCTTGTTTTTCCACATCAGCGGGGTTTCAAACTTCAGCCGTGTGTTCATTCCCAGGTTAGTGGCCACTTGAAGGGCTTTCAGGGTGTCGTCGCGGCAGTCGGGGTAGCCGGAGTAGTCTGTTTCACACACGCCGGTGACTAGACGGTCTATGCCTCTGCGGTAAGCCACTGCGGAAGCTGTCAGTAAAAATATCAGGTTTCTGCCTGGCACGAAGGTGTTGGGCAGGCCGTCGGAACGCAGCGCTATTTCAGCGTCGCGGGTCAGGGCGCAGTCAGAAATTTGCCCCATCCATGCCAAATCCACCACGCGGTCTTCACCGAGCTTTTCCGACCATGCGGGAAATTTGCTGCGCAGGGCGGAGAGCACCTCCGAGCGGCATTGCAATTCAATGATATGACGTTGTCCATAGTTGAAACCAATGGTTTCGACTTGGTCATAACGTTGGAGTGACCAGGCCAGACAGGCAGTGCTGTCTTGGCCGCCAGAGAACAATACGAGCGCCTTTTTCATGGCGCTGTATTTTAGGCTGTTTTAAGCGGTTTGGGTAAAACTCACCCGCGCTGGGGTCAGGAGGCGATCAGGCCTATCGAGAAGGCGTATTTCACTAACTGCACGCTGGAATCCAGATTCAGCTTTTGCAGCAAGCGGGCCCGGTACGCATCAATGGTACGTGGAGAAACTTTCAGACCCTCCGCAATTTCCCTGCGGGGTTTGCCTTGTGCAATCAGGGTCAGCACCTGAGAATCTGACGCTCCATAAAACTGGCCACCGAACTCTGGGTCGGTTTTGACAATTCCTGCGCTAAAAAGCGATGGCCTCTGGACACCTCGTCAATTGCCGCACGAAGTGTTTCCACCGACGATTGGCGACTCACGCAACCCTGGACGCCTCTCATGAAGGCCAGTTTCAGAATTTCTGCAGGCCCACCTTCGCAGACCAACACGATTTTGGCTTGTGGATATTCGGAGCCAATGTGCTGAACCATGCTTTCGCCGCGGGTGTTGCCTTGCTCAATGGTGACCACCACCAAACTGTCCTCCACTGTGTCCAGGTGTGCATCCACTTCTGACATCAATGTTTTGTTGGTTACAAACATCGGTTGCAGCGATTGACGCTGAGTGCGGTCGGTTTGCGCGTCGGTTCTTTCAATGCTTGTTTTGGATGCTGCGGCATAAGTGTTCATCGCTTGTTTTCCCGTTATCCAGAAGTCGCGTGGTAATTGCATGGAAGTCTGTAAAGACTCTGATGTGTCTGTTACCGTTGCGGCAGCTTTTTGGATTCAAAAAAAAACTTCAATCAATGCGTATTTATGCCATTGCATGTTTTGCGATGGTTAAATTGTTACTTTTTGTAAGTAATTTGCCGATGTCAAATCGCGGAGTGAATGATATTCTTTGCGGCCTTGGTTATATGCATTGGGCGCCAAAGTTAATTTGGTTTTCATGAGTGGTAATAATCCGAAAACGAGCTTCTTTTCGAATGTTTCATTCAACGCTTACTGTATAAACTGTACGGAAATAAGACTGGATGATTTAGGGGACGCCTTTGGAGGCTGCAGACGCTCGCAAGCATCTCGCCGCGCTGATAGCCCGTGTGGCTGAGCGCGACCGCGCTGCATTTGAGCAAATCTACAAGGAAACCTCACGCCGTTTGTACGGCGTGGCATTGCGCATTGTCAGAGAACCCAGTGCTGCCCAAGATGTCATCCAGGACGCTTTCATTCGCTTGTGGCGTTATGCCCATACCTTTAATGAAAATCTTTCCGCACCGGAAACCTGGTTGCACCAGATCGTCAGAAACCGTGCGCTCGACATGGTCACCTCCAATGCCAACAAGATGACGTCGTTATCGCTGGACCAGTTTTCCAGCGATGATGACGATGAGGGTGGTCCCATTGAAATCGGTGTCAGTGATGTCGAAACCGAAGAACACGTGACTGTACGTGGATGTTTATCAGCTTTGGATGGAAAATACCGTCAGGTACTTACCTTGGCGTTTAACCACGGCATGTCTCATGCAGAAATTTCAGACCATATCGGAGTACCCTTGGGTACCGTTAAAACGTGGGCCCGCAGAGGCTTGATTGAGTTGAAGGCGGCCTACGAGGCGGCGCAACACAAACCATCGGTGAGAAACAATTCGTCAGTGGCCGCTTCGGCGGTCTAGTCAGACTGGCTTAGGAGGGATGTATGAATCAGGAAGAAAAAGACGGCCTGGCCGCAGAATATGCGCTGGGTACATTGCGTGGTGCAGAGCGCAGCGCCTTTGAGAAGCAGATGGCGGGTGATCAGACCCTGACTGCGTTGGTGGATCAGTGGTTTGGACGCTTGTCCGTCATTGAGGAACTGGTGCCCGTGAAGTTCGGCGCGCTGTCTGACGCCGAGGTGGATCTGGCGCTGGACTCTGTGTTTAGTCGTATTGAATCTGTGCTGGATGCCGAGTTTGCCAATGCACCGGCCGGCGTTGCGCGGCCTTCGAATCCGTTTGCAAATCTCAGTCTGGAGCAAAAGGCAAAGGTTCGACCCACCTTGGTACGCTTGTTGGCCTCCTACATGGTAGTACTTGAACGCTTGCGCGAAGCCCACGCCGCCATGATGCTTCAGCCCGCGACGGCGAAGGTTTCCAGGTAAGCCATGAACGTTCTCTATCTGTTTTCCAAGCGTCTGTCGGAGCTCAAGAACTTCGGTCTCGGAGCCGTCACCGAGGGCAATTCTGTTGCCAAGTCCAGAACTCTCGATACCCACAGAACCACCAAGGAAATTGTTCGGGAAACCATGCCGCTGCTAAAGCGTGCGGCCTTGCTCTCCATTTTTGTAAACCTCTTGGGTCTGTTTCCTGCCATTTTTTCAATGCAGGTGTATGACCGCGTTATTTACCGTTCCGGTTTGAACACGCTGACCGCCTTGCTGGTTGGCATGGTGATTATTCTGGGGGCCGACCTTGTGCTGCGTTCTGTGCGGGCCAGGGTATTGCGGGTTTCTGCGGTCCGTCTGGATGCTGAAATCGCTAACCAACTGATGCGCAAGCTGTTGAGAATTCCGCTGCGCGAACTTGAAGCCAAGCCCACGGCGGCCTGGTATTCACTCTTCAAGGATGTGGACACCGTGAGGGTGGTTTGGAGTGGTGCGGTGGCCATGACCATTCTCGATTTGCCGTTTGCGATTTTGTCTTTGGGTCTGATTGCGCTCATCGCCATGCCGCTGTTGCCGGTCGTACTCGTCGGTCTGGTTTTATTGGGTGCCTTGAGCTGGTATTCGTCCGGTGAGTTTCGCAAACGCAGGGTGGAAGAATTTGCACGTGCCAGACGGCGCGACGAAGTGTTGGCCGAGGTATGCAGGGGGCGGGAAGCGATCAAGTCGCTGGTGCAGGATGAATCCGCCAAGCGCGCCTGGATAGACACATACAACGCTTGGGTGCATGAGTCGTTCGACCGCAATGGCGAATTGGAAGACCAGCGTGAAATGTCCACCTCCATCATGCTGGCGGTGAACATCGCCATCACTGCAATGGGTGCCTATGCCGTTATCAACCAATGGATGACTGTGGGTGGCTTGATCGGCGCCAACATGTTGGCTTCCAAAGCGGTAGGGCCTTTGGCGTCCCTGTGTGGGCACTGGCGCTCAATTGCGCATTCCAGAGAGGCTTCCGATCGTCTTGATGCCGTGTTCAACACCGCGGAAGAGAAGTCGCACACCGGCTTGAATTTGCCCAGACCCACGGGCGCACTGCGTCTGGAGGCTGTGAGCTATCAGCACGTCGGCGCGAAATCATCCGTGCTTAAAGGTACGACGTGGCTCAATTCTCCCGGGAAGAGCTCTCTGGCTGGATAGGTTTTCTGCCCCAGAGTGGCCAGCTTTTTGAGGGCACCATTGTTGATAACCTGAGACGCAGCAATCCGGATGTTACCGATGAGCAAATTCTCATGGCGGCAAAGCGTTCAGGTGCCCACGATTTCATTTCCAAGTTGCCTGATGGCTACATGACGCAGGTGGGTGAGGGCGGTAACCGCATGTCGGGTGGGCAGCGCAAGCGCATCGCCATTACCCAGGCTTTCCTCAGCGATGCCCCCGTGTTGTTGCTGGACGAACCCACCAACGATCTGGACTTTGCTTCCGAAAGCCAGTTGATGAACACCATCAAGCAAATGGCGTTGGAAAAAACCATCATTATTGTTACGCATTCGGTTCGTTTGATGGCTGTTTGCGACCGCATCATTTACCTTGATAAAGAATCCAAACTGCACATAGGCGGAACCCCTGAAATGTTGAAGTTGCTCTACGGCATCAGTGTACCTGCACAAGCGGCCAAGCCGGCTGCAGCTCCAGTTCAGGCGACTCAAGCCGCCGCGGCTGCACCTGCTGAACTGAAAACCGGTGGCGCTGCAGCGGCGCAAGGTTAAGCATGTCTAACTCAAACGTGGAACGCAAAGAGCCTACCCAGCGCGCTGACCGGAACGTCAGCGAAATGCCGCAGCTGTTTCGCCCCAAAGGCGGCACCTATGACACCAAAACCAAGGTGTCCTTGTTGGTCATCGTGGCTGCGCTGATGGGCACTTTGTTCATCCGGGTGGATCAGGTGATAACGGCGCCCGGCAAAGTGGTGCCATCGTCAAAAATCAAGACCATCCAGCATCTGGAAGGCGGCATTGTGAAACGCTTGGCCGTCAAAGAGGGTGATGCAGTGAAAGAGGGCGAAATTCTCGTCGAACTCGATCTGGCCACCTCCGGTATGAATCTGGACGAAATTACCATTCGCCGGGCCTCCATGGCGGTGACCCGTGCGCGTCTGCTGTCAGAGGCCAATGGTGTCAAACCGGTGTTCGACCCTCGTGTGGCCAAAGATTTCCCTGACCTTGCGGCCTCAGAACTGGCCACCTACCGGGCTCGCCGGGCGGAGCTCGACGGCATACTTGCGGTCAATGAAGCGCAGGCGGAAAGCAACCGTAAAAAAGTGACTGAGTTGCAAGCGCGTCTGGACGGCGCCCGTTCGAGGTTGTCGATTGCGCAAAAGGAACTTGAAATCACCAGCCAGTTGGTGCGAGAGCGTTTGGTGTCCCAGTTGGAGTTTCTGGACAAAACCCGCAACGTCGATGGTCTGAAGTCCGAGGTTGCTTCAATTATTGAAAGCATCGGAGCGGCAAAGGCTGCGGTGCAGGAACGCGAAGGCAAGAAGGCAGAGGAAGAGGGCAAGTTCAGGCGCCGTGCTGCTGATGAACTCACCACCCTTGAACGGCAGTTAGGCAGTGTGCGTGAAGAATTGGGCCGTGCCACCGATCAGCGTGAGCGTGCCGTCATACACAGCCCCATCACCGGCATCGTAAAAAACATGAAATTGCAGGCGGTCGGCAACGTGGTCAGGCAGGGCGAACCCATCATGGAAGTGGTTCCCAACGACGAACAACTGGTGGTTGAGGCGCGCTTGTCGCCTTCAGACCGTGGTTTTGTCAATCTGAAGCTGGAGGCAGATGTTAAGGTTTCAGCTTACGATTTTCTGCGTTATGGCACCTTGCCGGGTGTGGTAACCCAAATTGCAGCCGACACAGACACGTCTGATCCTCAGGCTGGTCCTTTTTACAAAGTGGTGATAGCCACTGCAAGATCGTATTTCGGATCGCCCCAGGATGCCCAGACCATTTCCCCCGGTATGACCGCGGAGGTGGACATTCATGTGGGTTCTCAACCGTTTATCTGGTATTTGGTCAAGCCCGTACTGAAATTGAAAAGAGAAGCGTTCCGCGAGCCTTGACACGGCTTGTCGTAAAACAAAAATAATAGGGGTTTCATGAACAAGCCATCTTCAGCCCGCTTGCTGGTCAGCAGCGCCATCGTCTTGTTGGGTCTGGGTTCGGCAGGTTTAACACTTGCCGCAGACACTGCCGCAGATCCGGCGGCGCCGGCACAGCCTGCCCGCAATGCCGCCCGTGCACCGGCCAAAGATCCGGTAAAGCTGCGCTTCATCAACATGCTGCAGGTCAATCCGGACATTGTCTCAGCCCGGCTTGCGGCGCAGTCCACAGAGTTCGGAAGAGAGGCCGCGCAAGCGGGTTTCTACCCCAAGCTCAGCGTCGGAGCCAATGCAAGCTCAAGCTCCACCATTTCCAACCGGCAATCGACGGATGTGACCGTCCGCCAACCCCTGTTCAGTGGCGGGCGCCTGACTTCGCGGCTTCGTCAGGCCGAAGTCGATGGCATGCTGGCGTTCTCCAACCTGGACCGCGTCACCCAAGACACCTCGCTGGACGCCTTGCTGGCCCACACGCAGTTGCAGCGTCAGGCCTTTCTGGTTCGCGCGGCCAAGGGGGGCTTGCTGGCGGTAAACGACCTGTTGGAACTGGAAGAGCGGCGCCTTGAGTTGGGCGGCGGGGGCATTACCGATGCACAATTTGCAAAAGCACGGCAAGCCGTCGCAGCAGACCGTCTGGCCACCTTTGAAGGACAGCTCGATGAGGCCAAGGCCACCTACCTGCGCTACTTCTATCAAATTTCCGATGGTGAAAAACTGCCCGAACTTGACGTTGCGCCCAGTGCTTTTTCAGGGAACCTTGAGGCCTTGGTAAAACGAGCACTGGAAATGAATCCGCAAATTTCGCAGACGGAATTGCAGATCACACGGGCCCGCTTTAACTATGAGGCAGAGTTTGCCGCCCTTTATCCCACGCTGGATTTGGTGGCAGTTCAGCAGTTTTTTAAAGAAAAAGACCCGTTCACCGGCAAGGACACTGACAGCTCAGTGAATTTGCGTTTGAACTACAGCGCGTTTTCCGGGGGCGAGCAAACCGCCAAGATCGGCAAGGCCTTTGCTGACATTGATGCACAAAGGGCGCAGCAGGCTTCGGCCCGCATGAAGGTTGAAGAAAATGTGCGTTTGCAGTTTGGTCGCCGCGCAGCCGCGATGGCGCGTGCCAAGGCACTGGAAACAGCCGTGACCGATGCACTGACTGTGTTTAAAAACCGCAAGCGTTTGCGGGATTTCGGCCGTGAAACAGCCATCGCCATGCTGGATGCACAAGTCGAGTATTTCAATGTGCTGGTGGCCTACCTCAATGCCGTGTTCGATGCGCGTGTGGCGAGCTTTCGTTTGTTGCACGCCACCGGCGAAATGCGTCCGGCGGTGGACCCTGCACCCTGGCTGGATGGCTTCTACACCCGCAACCTTGAGAAAGTAAAGCTTGAGCGCAGCCTGGCCGCCTCTGAAGAAGTGGCAAGGGCAAAAACTGAACGAAATCTGGCCGATGAACTGGGTATCAAAGTAGACCCCAGCACGGCGGACAAGGCTGAAAAGTTTTACCTCTCGCCAGATTCTGAACTCAAGCCCAGACCCAAGAAGGCGATGCCGCCGAACAGTTCGAACAGCGAACGCATCAACAATCCGTCCTTGCGGTTCTCAACAGACATCGATTCTCGCTAGTAGTCACTTTGCTTAGGTAAATTGCTGTTCAAATGGTGAATTGAAAGGCAAAATAAAGTGTAACCCTCAGACGCTTGCAAGCAAGTTTCTGGGAAACTTTGCATTGAGTTTGAAATATCCGAAGGCACTTTGCCATGGCAATTCGAAATGATCCATCATCAAGCAGCCAACCCGTAGGTGTTATTGGGGAAGTTGCGGGTGAGGTTCTTATCGAACGCGGTGGCGAACGTGTGCCGGTGTTGGGGGGAGAACAGTTGTTTGCCTCTGACAAACTGATTTCCGTGGGGGATGGCAGGGCCAACGTGCAATTCGCCAACCTCACAAAAGGCGGTAACGTGGTGTCGGGCAGTTTAATGCCGGGCGGCGAGGTGGTGATCAAACCCATGGCCCCGGAATCGGCAATCATCAATCTTGG